>JBKOZS010000228.1:0-52299 GCA_046726015.1 Acidobacteriota bacterium | reverse complement strand
CGTCCCGGCATCAAGCACGATTCCGGCAGCCGGCGTGTAGACGAAGCTGCCCGGAACAGTCGACGTCGCATTCAAATGCGTCGGGGTCAGCGCCGTGCCATACGACGTGTCCGCCGGCGTTGCCCACGTGATCGTCGGCGTCGCCTTGAGCACGTTGATCGAGACCGTGGCCGTCGCGCCCGTGTAATTCGTCGCATCCGTCGCCGTGAAGGTCAGCGACAGGCTGTGCGTCCCGGCATCAAGCACGGTGCCGGCGGCCGGCGTATAGACGAAGCTGCCCGGCACAGTCGACGTCGCATTCAACTGCGTCGGGCTCAGCGCTGTGCCATACGTGATGTCGGCCGGCGTCGCCCACGTGATCGTCGGCGTCGCCTTGAGCACGGTGATCGAGACCGTGGCCGTCGCGCCGGTGTAATTGACCGCATCCGTCGGCGTAAAGGTCAGCGACAGGCTGTGCGTCCCGGCATCAAGCACGGTGCCGGCCGCCGGGGTGTAGACGAAGCTGCCCGGCGCAGTCGACGTCGCATTCAACTGCGTCGGGCTCAGCGCCGTGCCATACGTGATGTCCGCCGGCGTCGCCCACGTGATCGTCGGCGTCGCCTTGAGCACGTTGAGGCTGACGGTCGCAGTCGCGGCGGTGTAATTGGTGGCATCCGTCGCCGTGAACGCGAGTGACAGCTGGTGCGTCCCGGCATCGAGCACGGTCCCGGCGGCGGGCGTGTAGACGAAGCTGCCCGGCACGTTGGCGGTGGCATTCAGGTGCGCCGCGCTCAGCGCAGTGCCGTAAATGATGTCCGCCAGTGTCGCCCAGGCGATCGTCGGGGTCGCCTTCAGGACCTTAATCGAGACGCTCGCGGTTGCCGCGTTGTAGTTCGCCGCATCGGTCGGCGTGAACGCCAGCGAAAGCTGGTGCGTCCCGGCGTCGAGCACGATGCCGGCAGCGGGCGTATACACGAACGTGCCCGTCACACTGGCCGTCGCGTTGAGCTGCGTCGCACCGAGTGCGGTGCCATAAACGATGTCGGCGGGCGTCGGCCACGTGATCGTCGGCGTGCCCTTGAGCACGTTGATCAAGACGGTGGCGGTCGCGGAGTTGTAATTCGCCGCGTCCGTCGGCGTGAACGAGACAGACAGCGCCTGCGCCGCACCAGCGTTCAGCACCACGCCAGCCGCCGGCGCATACACGAACGTGCCCGGCACACTGGCGGTCGCGTTGAGCTGCGTCGCACCGAGCACGGTGCCATAGATGATGTCCGCGGGCGTCGGCCAGGTGATCGTTGGCGTCGCCTTCAGCACGGTGATCGCCACGCTGGCGGTGGCGCCGGTGTAGTTCACGGCGTCCGTCGGCGTAAACGTAACGGAGAGTGTCTGTGCCGCACCGGCGTTCAGCACCGCGCCGGCGGCCGGTGAATACACGAACGTGCCGGGTATGCTCGTCGTCGCGTTGAGCTGCGTTGCGCTCAGGGCGGTGCCATAGACGATGTCCGCGGGCGTCGGCCAGGTGATCGTTGGCGTCGCCTTCAGCACATTAATGGTGACCGTCTTCGTCGCTGTCGTGTAGTTCGCCGTCTCGTTCGGTGTAAACGTGACCGACAAGGTCTGCGCAGCACTCGCATTCAGCACCACACCGGCCGCCGGCGTGTAGACGAACGTCCCCGTGACGCCTGCGACGGAGGCATTCAGCTGCGTGGCGCTGAGCGCGGTGCCATAGACGATGTCCGCGGGTGTCGGCCAGACGATCGTCGGCGTGGCCTTCAGCACGGTGATCGCCACGCTCGCCGTAGCACCGGTGTAGTTCACGGCGTCTGTCGGCGTAAAGCTGACGGAGAGTGTCTGCACCGCACCGGCGTTCAGCACCGTGCCCGCGGCCTGTGCATACACGAACGTGCCGGGCACGCTTGCCGTCGCGTTGAGCTGTGTCGTGCTGAGCGCCGTGCCATAGACGATGTCCGCCGGGGTTGGCCAGGTAATCGTCGGGGTCGCCTTCAGCACGGTGATGCTGACCGTCTTCGTCGCTGTCGTGTAGTTCGCACCGTCAGTCGGTGTGAACGTGACCGAAAGCGTCTGTCCCGCACCCGCATTCAGCAGCACACCCGCCGCCGGCGTGTAGGCGAACGTCCCCTGAACGCCGGTGGCGGAGGCGTTCAGCTGCGTCGCGCCGAGCGCGGTGCCATAAAAAATGTCCGCCGGCGTCGGCCAGACGATCGTTGGCGTCGCCTTCAGCACCGTGATGCTGACCGTCTTCGTTGCCGTGGTGTAGTTTGCCGCATCGGTCGGCGTGAACGTGACGGAGAGCGTCTGCGCGGCTCCGGCGTTCAACAGCGTGCCCGCGGTCGGCGAATACTCGAACGTTCCCGGCACGCTCGAGGTTGCATTCAATTGCGTCGCACTCAGCGCCGTGCCATAGACGATGTCGGCCGGCGTCGGCCACGTGATCGTCGGCGTGGCCTTCAGCACGGTGATGCTGACCGTCTTCGTTGCCGTGGTGTAGTTCGCCGCATCGGTCGGCGTGAACGTGACGGAGAGCGTCTGCGCCGCTCCGGCGTTCAACACGGTGCCAGCCGCCGGTGCATATGCGAACGTCCCGGCGACGCTCGAGGTCGCGTTCAACTGCGTCGTGCTCAGCGCCGTGCCATAGACGATGTCGGTTGGCGTCGCCCACGTGATCGTCGGCGTGGCCCTCAGCACCTCGATAGAAACGCTCGCGGTGCCGGTGGTGTAGTTGACCGCATCCTGCGGCGTGAACGTGACCGACAACGTCTGTGCCGCACCCGCATTGAGTAACGCGTCCAGAGCTGGCGTGTAGACGAACGTTCCAGGAATCACCGCGGTGGCGTTCAGCTGCGTGGCGCTCAGGGCCGTGCCGTACGTGATCGCTGCAGGCGGCGCCCAGGTGATCGCCGGCGTTGCCCTGATGACGTCGATGTGCACCATCGCCGCCGCGGTGTTGTAGTTGACCGCGTCGTTCGGCGTAAAGCTGACCGAGAGCGACTGTCCGGTACCGGCCGAGAGGACCGTTCCAGCCGGCGGCGTGTAGACGAACGTGCCAGGGACGTTCGCTGTCGCATTGAGTTGCGTCGCGCCCAGCGCCGTTCCATATGTGATGCCTGCCGGCGTTGGCCAGGTGATGACCGGCGTCCCCTTGTCGACAGTAATCAGCACGGTTGCGGTTGCGGTGGTGTAGTTCGCCGCATCCGCCGGCGTGAACGTCACCGACAGCGTCTGCCCCACTCCCGCATTGAGGACCGCGCCCGCCGCGGGGTTGTAGACGAACGTTCCTGACGTGTTCGCGGTGGCGTTCAACTGCGTCGCACTGAGCGCCGTGCCGTATGAGATCGCCGCCGGCGTCGGCCACGTGATCACGGGTGTGGCCTTCAGCACGTCGATGGACACGGTCGCTGTCACGGTGTCGTAGTTGACCGTATCGCTCGGCGTAAATGTCACGGACAGCGTCTGTCCAACTCCCGCATTGAGAACCGTGCCAGCCGCAGGGGTGTAGACGAACGTTCCTGGCGTGTTCGCGGTGGCGTTCAGCTGCGTCGCGCTGAGCGCCGTGCCATACGAGATTGCCGCGGGTGTCGGCCACGTGATGACGGGTGTGGCCTTCAGCACGTCAATGGACACGGTCGCCGTGGCGGCGATGTAGTTGACCGTATCGGTCGGCGTGAACGTCACCGAAAGCTGCTGCCGCGCTCCGACGTTCAGGATCGTCCCTGCAGCGGGCGAATACGTAAAGGTGCCGGGCACGTTTGCCGTGGCATTCAGCTGCGTCGCGCTGAGCGCCGTGCCATACGAGATCGCCGCGGGCGTCGGCCACGTAATGGTCGGTGCGCCCTTGGTCACCGCAATCGCGACGGTTGCGGTCGCGGTGTTGTAGCTCGCCGGATCCTCGGGGGTGAAGGTGACCGACAGCGTCTGCCCAGGGCCAGCCGGCAATTTCGTGCCTGCGGGCGGATCGTACGTAAACGTTCCGGGAACGGTACTCGTCGCATTGAGCTGCGCCGGACCGAGCAGCGTCCCGTACGGGATATTGGCGGGGTCGGGCCAGGTGATGTCCGGCGTTCCCTTGACCACTGTCAGCCGCACCGTCGCGGTCGCGCTGCTGTAGTTCGCCGGGTCGTCTGGCGTAAAGGTCACCGACAGTGTCTTGAGGCCCGGCGCGAGCACGGCGCCGCCGGCCGGCGAATACGCAAACGTGCCCCTCACGCTCGCGGTCGCATTCAACTGGACGTTCGTCAGCACCGTGCCGAACGAGATCGCACCCGGTTCCGGCCAGGTAATCGTTGGCGTCGCCTTGAGCACGTTGATGGCGACGAAGGCTGTGGCAATGTCCCAGCTCGACGCGTCGTTCGGTGTGAAGGTCACCGACAACGTCTGAGCAAGTCCGGCGGACAGATGCGTTCCCAGCGACGGCGTATACGCGAACGTTCCAGGCACGTTCGAGGTCGCATTGAGCTGCGCCGCGGTGAGCGTCGTCCCATACACGATGTCGGCCGGGGTCGGCCAGTTGATCACCGGCACGCCGCGCGTCACGGTGATGGGGACGTTTGCCGCGGCTGTCGTATAGGTCGTCGTATCAGTCGGCGTGAACGATACCGACAGCGGCTGGTTCTGCCCGACCGGCAGGATCGTTCCCGCCGGCGGTGAGTACACAAAGGTTCCGGGGACGTTTGCGGTCGCATTGAACTGCGCCGCCCCGAGTGGCGTGCCATAGGCGATCGCAGCCGGCGGGTTCCAGGTGATCGTTGGCGTGACACGAGCCCCGGTAATCGTCACATTCACCGGAGCTGATGTCGTTGTCCGGCCGGCCGCATCCCTGGCGCGCGCCGACAGCGCGTGCGCGCCGTTGGTTGCGCTGGTCGAATCCCAGTTGATGGCGTATGGCTCGACGGTCAGTTCGGGACCGATGGGAGTGCCGTCGAGCAGGAACTGTACGCCTGCAATACCGATGTCGTCTGTGGCGTTTGCCGCAACGACAACGCTGGTTCCACTGATCGGGCCGCTCGCCGGCGCGGTCATCGACACGGCGGGCGCGGCAGTGTCGTTGTTCACCGTCCTGGTCGTTCCGAATCCGGTATTGCCCGCGGTGTCCCGTGCGATTGCCGTCAGGAAGTGTGTGCCGCCAGCCGCAGTCGTGGTGTCCCATGAAGTTGAATAGGGGCTGGTGGTGACTTCGGCTCCGAGGTTCACGCCGTCCAACACGAACTGCACGCCGGCGATGACGGCACTGGCAGCTGTGGTCGATGCGGTGGCACTGACCGTCGTGGTTCCGGATACCGACGCCAGGTTCAGCGGCGTTGACATTGTCACCGTCACCGGTGACGCGGGAGTTCCTCCGACCGTGTTCAGCGAGGTCGTGAAGACGTCGAATGTGCTGGTCCCCTCGGTCCACGCCAGGCCGATCTGGTTGCTGCTCAGCCGCTGATAGCCGCTAATGAAGTTGCGCCTGTGAATGCCGGTATTCGTGCCCGGCACGGCGGCCCATGGTGTCCACGTCGAGCCGTTGAATCTCGTGAACAGAATCGAATTCGCGGCGTCCGTGTTGATGAAGAACAGCCACACGCTCGACGTGCCGTCGCTCGCACCGAATAGGCCGCCGCCCGACTTGAATGCCTGGCCGGCAGTGAAAGCGGGCAGCGCGACTGAGAGGTTGCCCCAGCTGTTACCCGCGACGTTATATTGCCGTCCTTCGATCGCCGTGCCGGCCTGGTTGGGGCGGAATGCGTAAATGAGTCCGGTGTGGACGGGCACCAGCGCCCAGTCGTTGTGATTTATTTGCGCGATCGTCCCGAAAACATTTCCATCGCCGCCCCCGGTCGCAGCTGAAATGTTGGTCCACTGGCCTGCGACGGTCCCGCCGCTCCCTGTCCCTGACTTCTTGTAGCGCAGGTTCGTCAGTTGGGGCTGCGGCGCAGCGCCGTTGCTGTAAACGGCGAGCATCACGTCCGACGCAAGCGGTGCAAATGCCAACGCCTTGCACTCGTTCGACATCGTCTTGTCGATGACAGCCGTCGTCCAGGGTGGTGACGTACCCGCCCTGCCTGTCGGACTCGTGTTTGTCCCGAAGCCGTTTATCCAGTTGGCGGATATGTCCGGGTTGGTCGACCTGCCAACGGCACAGTCGACTTCCTGGTCCATCGTGACACTGAAGTGATGGATGAAGCCGCCCGTTGAGATGCCAACGGAGTTGCCCCACGACGAATGCGTGGACAATCCGCTTGCGCCAGTTCCTGGCGGCCCCTGCCACTCCGACGCCGCATTCGGCGAGCCGGGATTATCCCAGGCGCCCCAACTAATCGACGATGCACCGAGCTGCGCGCGCAAGTGTCCATTCGACGACACCTGGCCATCGATCGCCGACGAGATGAAGATATGGACATAATCGTTACTGCCAATTGTGCGCAACGCCACGCCAAGCGAGCGGCCGCCTGCAAGCAGCGGGTTAGTCGCTCCGCCAGCCCTGCCGAGATCGGGACTCGAGGTTGCTGCGGTCCACGTGGCGGTCGCCAGATCGGGCCCGCTGCTTCTAAAGGCTTGAACTGTCTGATCGCCGAACGAATCATGCAACGACGATAGCGTGAACAACCACCAGACGCCCGCGTTCGGCGCATAAACCAGGTGCGACTGTCCCGAGTGACCCGTCGCATCGCCGAACGTCCCTGAGATCTGATTGCCAATCTTGATGGGCGCGGCGGTTCCGCCGCCGCCCGCAGCCGCCACGGTGATCGCGACGGATGCCGTTGCCGTCTCGACGTTGAGAAGATCGGACGGCGTAAACGTCACCGACAATTTCTGTCCGGGGCCGGTTGGCAACACCGTTCCTGCCGGCGGCAAGTACACGAATGATCCAGGCACGTCCGCGGTCGCATTCAACTGCGCGGCGGTGAGCGCCGTCCCCGGAGTGATGTTCGCCGGCGTCGGCCACGTGATGACCGGCTTCCGCTTCACGACGTTCAGCGGCACGATCTTGACGATCGGCAGGAACGCCGTGTTGGTTGGCGTGAACGTCACCGTCAATATCTGCAGACCCGGCGGGAGGAACGTTCCAGCCGGCGGCGTGTAGACGAACGTGCCCGGGAAGTCGGCGGTCGCATTCAGCTGCGCAGCGCTCAGCGCCGTGTTCGGTGTGATCGGTGCTGGCGCATTCCACGTGACCGTCGGCCCGGATGCCAGCACGTTGATGAACACCGTCGCGGTCGCCGACTGATACGTCGCCGTGTCCGTCGGGTTGAACGTGACCGACAGCGGCTGGGCGTTGCCCGCGATGAGGATCGTTCCGGCGGCCGGTGAATACACGAACGTGCCCGGCACACTCGCCGTGGCATTCAACTGGGCAGCGCCGAGCGCCGTACCCTTGACGATGTCGGCCGGCGTCGCCCACGTGATCGGCGGGGTCGGCTTCGTCGATCCGCCAAGCGGAACGATCTCGACGGCCACCAGGTTCCAGATGTGATCCGTCGGGGCAACGTCGTTGATCGTGACGATGCTGCCGGCAGCGGCGGTCGGAAACTGGGTGCGCTGCGTCCAGAACGTGTCGCCGAATCCACCCAGCACCTCGTGGACCATGACCTGGGTCGCGCCGAGCACGCGCGGCACCGCACCGTTCCAGTCGTTGCCCACACCGAAGACAAACGAACCGGCCTTTGTCGCGGTGAGCGACACCGAAGGCCCGCCGTTGGCGCCACTCGCCGACGCGCTCGCCCCTACGCCAGCAGCCCCACTGAACGCCACAACCACCAGCGACTGATCGAACGTCCCGGTGGACTGGAAGGACGCCACCGTAACGCCTGTGCGCGCGGTCGGTGTCGTGGCGGTCCAGATCTCCGAAACTCCGTTCTGTCCGTTGGCGCGCGCGACCAGCGTCCACGTCAGGCTGCCCCCGTTCACGACATTGGTGGCCGGGACGCCGTTCGGACCTGATGAGGACACGAACGCAACGAGCACGTCGCCAGCCAGGGTGTTGAACGGCGGCGTCAGGACCGTCGCGTTGCCGTCCGCGATGCCGACGACCCTGAAGTCCAGCGGCGTGGGCGGCGCCGGCGGCGGCGGCGCTGTGTAACTCGTGAAGCTGTAGTCGACCGATTGCATGACGCCGTTGATGCGTGAGTACAGCCGCACAAAGACGATGCTGCCGTTCACCGGCAGACTGGTGACCACGGCGGACTGCGCGGCGTTCTCAGGCCCGGCGTAGAGATTCGAGCCTCCCAACGTGCTCCCGACATCGAGCTTGTAGCTGGTGACGTCCTTCCCAGCCGTCCACGTGAAGCTCTGCACACTCGAGCCGAACGGCACGCCCGACGCGGGCGTGAGGAGCTGCGCCGGTGTCGACGTCGGCGGTGGCGGCGGCGGTGGCGGCGGCGGTGCGCCTGAATCGAAATCCAGCGCCCAACCGGCGCGGCATACCAGATCCGGAATCGGTGCACCGTCAGACGGGCAGAAAAACGGATCGGTGCCGATGAACGGCCAGAGATAGTTGTAGGCGGCCTGCGCGCCGGTCCAACCAGCCTGAACGCCGCGCATCAAGTTGATGCGCGCCTCGGGACCGTAGAATCCCGGGTAGTTACGCTGAAGGTTCGGATCGCCGACGGTATTGGCCGCGATCGCCGCCATCGTCTGGTGGAAATTGACGCCGCTCGGCACCAGGGCATTCGGCACACCGATGTTGACGAGATAGGGCGCGGACCACGGACAACTCGTGACACCAACAGAGCAGCCCAGGGTAGACACCCGCGGGTAGTCCGGCTCACTGTTGAACAGATTCAGCTGCAACCGCGCGATCGCATCCCGGGCCGGCATGCCGCCAATGAACCCGTGCTGGTTCGCGCGATCGATCGCAAAGCCGAGATACGTCTGCTCCCACAGCGAAATGAAGTTCGGCCCCTCAGGTCGTGTCTTGGTCCAGAGGACCTTGAACGGGTTGTCAGGCGTGAAGCGCGCGCTGGCGTAGCCGTCGATCCAGTTCAGGTTGTTCTGAACCTTCTCGATCAGATACGCGCGAACCGGTGACGCGTCCGGATAGTAGGCGGCCGCGTCCGCGATGTTGCGGAGCGACCACCCGAAGCCACGGACCTCGTTATTCGCGACGATGCCGGTGGACCCGCGCGTGCCGTCGCCGGGATACGTGCGAAGCATCCCGTAGTGCGCCCAGAACGCCATCTCTTCGGCGTAGTAGCGATCGCCCGTCAGCAGATACGGGATGAACGCGAGCGACGGCTGATGCGCGTTGTCGGGAATCAGCGACGACTGCCCGGGTCCTGGCACCAGGCTGCCGTACTCGCGAATCGGCAGCGGTGTGCCGTGCGCGGAATCCCAACCATCGGCCAGCGCGCGATTGTCCAGCCAGAAGTTCGGGCGCTGGTTGAGGGAGATGAACCGTTCGGATCCCACGCCAGTCTGCGCGCTGTTCTCGGCTTCGCGCACGTGAACCGGCCACGACCCGGACAGGTCGCCGTTGGTGAGGACGAACGTGCGCTGCTGCGGCTCGCGATGCACGAGATATCGCGCCGCCCAATCCGGGTATGGCGCGATCTCCTGGCGGCCCGAGTGCGCCGGCATGTTCCGCTCGAGCGCGCCCGGCTCGAGGATCTCGTAGGTCGGACCAGTCGACACGTTGATCTGGTTGCGAACGACCGAGAGGAACGGCGGCAGCGCTTTCGCCGCATTGAACGGCGCGAAGTCCGGCGTGACGACAGATGGCGCCGGGCCAGCCACGAACGTCTTGCGCCAGCGTGTCAGGTAGAAGTGCTGGACTGCAGATTTCGTGAAGAACGCATTGCCGTTGACGGTCAGCGTGACGTTGTAGGTCACGGTCGTCGCGCCCGTCTTATCGAGCACGTTCTCGACCGTCACGTCCACGCGCGCGGCGCCGTCGTTGTACACGCGCGTGTCGAAAATCACACGCAGGAACGGATGGGGAGAACCATTGGTCGACGACAGTGGTGCGACGACGTAACGCGATTCGTTGACGAGCGGACCAGACAGCCACGTGTCGCTGGAGGGGGTGGCCGGCAGTGTCGCCGTGTAGACGACGCTGCCTATGGTGATTGCCGCCGACGCGCTCGGCAACGTCGGCGTCACTGAGCCGGTCGAGATCGGAGCCGGCTGGATTGGATAACTCCCGGATGTTGGGACCTGGACGGTGACGATCGCGAAGCGAATCGATCCGTCCGCCCATCGGGTCTTGACGTCGGTCTGCGTCAGCAGCGAGCCAACTTGAAGCCCGTTGCCGGCCGGCACCGCACCCTGTGGCAGCGCCTGGCCAAACGTGGCCCACCCCTGGGTGAGGCCAACCGTGGCGAGCGGCGTCTGCGCAAAGACCTGCGACGCCGTGAAGAGCACGAACGCGACCGCCGCGAACACGGAGCACGCCAGACGCGTGCGGACATCTGCACAGCGCGTGCGAAAATTCGCACGTCGAATGTCAACGAGCCACTCTGCCGCCGGATTAGTCACTCGGTACTTTCGTTCCCTTCCGCACAGACCTGGCACTCCGCGGCAGGCCTGTGGCTAAGCACGGCGCTGCCGCGTGCGAATGACCTTTGGGTCGTTGCTTGGAAATTCGGGAGCCGAGGCGCCCCCAAATAAGTGGCTAGACGCACCGGCGAGGTCTTGCCATCAAGCAACAGCGCTGCCCGGATGGCCTAGTACCAAAGTGGCGGGATGGGGATGAAATTCAGGCCAAAATCGAGGAATTCGCGCCGCTGTCGCTGTCTGTCAAACGAAGGACATGCCCGGACAAGAAGATTAAAGGTCGCAGTTCGGTGCACTTCTGGACTCGAATGAGAAGCGAAGACACGGCGCGGCGGCCAACCGGCGGCCCGCGAAGACCGCGGGTTGGCCGTTCACGACTGACCGAACTTTGCAGTGCCGATCGAAGAGATCGACCGCGCGAGTAGGGTTAGCGAGACTTCGGCGGAACGAGCTTCAATATACGTCCTGATCCGCTGTCGGTCAGCAGATACAGCGCGCCATCGGGCCCCTGCCTGACGTCGCGAATGCGCTCGCGATTCGGCTGGAGATCGGTGAGCAGCCGCTCTTCGTCGACCACGCGTTCACCATTGATCGTGAGACGCACGAGGTTCGTGCTGGCGAGTCCTCCAATGAACAGGTTTCCCTTCCACTCGGGAAACAGCGAGCCAGTGTAGAACACCATGCCGCTCGGCGCGATGACCGGGTCCCAGTAGTACAACGGCTGCTCCATGCCGTCTTTGGCGGTGATGTCACCGGTGATCGGAGCACCTTGATACTCGATGCCGTACGCGATCGTCGGCCAGCCGTAGTCCTTCCCCTTGCGCGCGATGTTGATCTCATCGCCGCCGCGCGTGCCGTGCTCGACCTCCCAGAGCTCACCGGTCGCGGGGTTGAGTGTGGCTGCCTGCACGTTGCGATGCCCGAGCGACCAGATCTCCGGGCGTGCGCCTTCCTTGCCAACGAATGGATTGTCCTTTGGAATCGTGCCGTCGCTATTGAGGCGGACGATTTTGCCGAGCAGCCCGTCGAGCCGCTGCGCCTGCATGCGTCCTTCGGTGACCGAGCGTTCGCCGAGCGTAATAAATAAGGTGCCGTCGCGGCCGAAGACCAGCCGTCCGCCAAAATGCAGCTGCGAATCGAGCGTGGGCACCTGGTGAAAGATCACCTGCACGTTCTCGACGCGCGGCGCTCCCTCTTCCACCAGCCGTCCACGCGCAACCGCCGTATTGTTAACGCCCCCTTCCCGCGGCTCGGCATAGCTCCAGTAGATCAAACGATTCGACGCGAACGCGGGATCGAGCGCCACGTCCAGCAGGCCACCTTGCCGCCGCGCATCGACTGGCGGGAGTCCAGCGACCGGCTCGGATAGTTTTCCGTCTGCTCCGACGATTCGCAGCCGGCCTGGCTTCTCAGTGACGAGCAGCTTGTCACCAGGAAGAAACGTCAGGCCCCACGGATTCTGGAGACCCCCGGCAACGGTGACGACCTCGAAGGCGACACCGCTTTTCCGTTCGGGCGCACGCGTCTGTCCGGGGATTGCAGGCTTCTGGTTTGGTGCGTTGGGCGGACGCGGATCAACGCCGCCCTGCGGCGCCGGGGCCGGGGTCTGGGCGAACGCAGAGGTGCCAATCAACACAGCGAATGCAGCGATAAGACTTTTCATGCTCGCGAACTCTCCTCTTGGATGATTCTCCTACATCAGCGCTCCACCGGCAGCACTCTTGCACCGGGCAGCCACCCGGAGTCGGCCGGTGGACGTTCTTACTGAGTCTTTTGCACACGCGCATTCATCGGTCCTGAAAAGTGCGCGATTCGGTGCACTTTTTGTCGACGCTGCGGGCACTCCCGGAACGACGTCCGAAACGGGCCGGGATCACGATGGCGGCGACGCCGCCGAGTCTCCGGACAGCGCTCCAGCGCTTCATTTCTTCCGGCAAATCGTCCTTGACGCGCTTGCGTCGCGTGCAAGCGACGTCCACATCGAGCCAGGCCCCCACGATCTTCGGGTGCGTTTGCGCGTCGATGGTGTGCTGCGCGATCATCTTCTGCTTCCCGGCTGGATGCACGCGTCGCTCGTCGGTGCGATCAAATCGCTCGCGAGGCTCGACACGACGCAGCAGCATTTGCCACAGGATGGGCGGACACACGTCAGGGGCCGGAGTGGTCCGATCAACCTTCACGTTTCAACGACGCCGACGGGATTTGGTGAGAAAGCGATCCTGCACCTGGCACGTTCATCGGAGAGTCCGGCGCTGTCGGGACTCGGGCTGTCGGTGAGCCAGCGCGTGCTGATCGAGAACGCGCTGGGGCGGCGCCAGGGGCTCATCCTCGTTGTCGGACCGGCCGGCGCCGGGACGAGCACCACGCTTCGATCGCTGCTGGCCCATCGTCGAGCATCTGAAGCAAACGTCGAGGTTGCCGAGATCCGCGATCGCGAGACCGCCAGGATGGCATTCGAAGCGGCGCTGAGCGGGCACGCGGTCCTCGGCAGGCTGCACGTCGACAACTCGCTCGAGGCCATCGACCGACTGCTGGACCTCGGGGTCACGGAATCACTGCTGGCGTCAGCGACCAACCTGATCGTCGCGCAACGGCGTGTGCGCCGGATTTGCTCGAACTGCCGCGAGCCTTACGAGCCGCCACGAGACGTGCTCGATTGGCTGAATCTCGATGCGCTCCGTCAGTTCGAGCGGGGCCGCGGCTGCGTCCAATGCGGTCACACCGGCTATTCGGGGCGTATCGGCATTTTCGAAGTTCTCAATGGCAGCTCGCACCTGTTACAGTCCCTCACTCGCGAAGCAACGGAAGCCGAGAGAACGCGCGTCGCGGTCAACGCGGGCGTCCGGCTCCTGCTCGACGACGCGCTCGACAAGATGTATCGCGGACTCACGACGGTCGAAGAAGTGATGCGCGCACTGCGCAAGGAGCCGGCCGGCGGCAAAAAGAGCCCGGGCAGTATGCGTGTCTGTCACGTGGATGCGACCCGCCTCGGCCGACTGGGTCGGCTGGCCTCATAAGAACTCCAGGAAACGATAGAATCCGGCGCCATGGCACTTCTGCTCGAAGTGATCGTGCAGAGCGTTGCCGACGCCCGGGCAGCGGCGCGCGGTGGCGCGGACCGGCTGGAAGTCGTGCGCGCGATACGCGACGGCGGCCTGACGCCTCCGGTATCGCTCGTCCGCGATATCGCCGAGGCCGTGTCGCTGCCGTTGCGCGTGATGGTGAGGGGCAACGCCGGATACTCGACAACCCCGGACGAGCTCTCGGCGCTGCGCGACTCGATCGCGACGTTCGCGGCGGACGCGGTCGATGGCGTCGTCGTCGGCTTTGCCAATGGATGCGAGCCCGGGGTAGCAGACACAGTTCGCGCGCTCGAGGCAGCGCCCAAGGTCAAGGCGACGTTCCATCGCGCCTTCGATCAGCTGCGCGATCCGTTGAATGCCATCGATCGGCTGGGCGCGGTTCCGCAGATCGATCGCATCTTGACCAGCGGCGGCACTGGCACGCCCGCTGACCGCTGCGAGCGGCTTCGCGGCTACGCCGCGCGGGCGCGTGGGCGCCTCATCATTATTGCGGGCTCAGCCGTCGACGAACAGATGCTCGCCCTCATCGCACAAACAGGTTGCGTCAGCGAAGTACATGTCGGGCGTGCCGCACGCGCCGACGGAGATCCGGAGTCGGCGGTGTCGGCCGGGCGAGTTGCCCGGTTGCGGGAGCTGGCGGAGACATCATGACAACGGCAACGGCACGGGAACGACCGCCATCTCCACGCAATCCCTACGTTCTCGATCCCTCGGCAACCGAAGAACCGCCCGTTCGTCTCGGCGACACGCTGAAGCGCATCGGTCCGGGAATGGTGCTGGCCGCCTCCATTGTCGGATCCGGTGAATTGATTGCGACAACGACGCTTGGCGCGCAGGCGGGCTATACGGCGCTCTGGGTCGTGCTCCTCAGTTGCCTGTGCAAGCCCGTGATCCAGGCGGAGCTCGGACGCTACACGATTGCCACCGGGATGAGCGGCCTGGCGGCATTGAACCAGGTACCCGGTCCCCGCGTGTTACGCGTGAACTGGTTGGTGTGGGCGTGGGCCTGCATGGTTGGCGCAACGCTGTTGCAAGTCGGCGGCATGTACGGAGGCGTCTCGCAGGTCATGAACCTGCTGGTCCCTGCCGTGCCGGTCGCCGCGTGGGTGCTGGTGTTCCTGGCATTGACGCTCGCATTACTTCTCGGCGGCGGGTACGCACGTGTCGAGCGGATCGCGATGGTGAAGGTCGCACTCTTCACCATGCTCACCGTTCTCGCTGCGCTCATCCTCATGAACATGCCGCGCTTCTTCTCGTGGAACGCGGTGGCAGGCGGCCTCGGATTCGAGTTGCCTGCCGCTGGACTCGGCATGGCGGTGGCGGTATTCGGCATTACTGGCGTTGGCGCCAGCGAACTCTTCATGTACCCGTACTGGTGCGTGGAAAAGGGCTATGCGCAGTACACGGGAGCGAGGGACGGAAGCGGCGGCTGGCTGCGTCGCGCGCGCGGTTGGATCCGCGTGATGCACGTCGACATCGCCGTATCGATGATCATCTACACGGCCGCGACGGTCGCGTTCTACCTGCTCGGCGCCGGAGTGCTGCACGGAATGGGACTGGTTCCAGCGGCCAAGGACATGATCCCGGTGCTCTCGAACCTTTACACGCAGACGCTCGGCGGCTGGGCGCTGTGGCTGTTCTATCTCGGCGCGGTCGCGACGCTCTATGGAACCGTGTTCGCGTCCACCGCGGCGCATTCGCGCCTGTTCGCCGACATGTTCCAGCTGATGGGACGCTTCGATGCCGACAACCACGAACGGCGCGTCACGCTACGCAACCGGTTCGTCGTCGTCCTTACCCTCGTGCCGGTCACGCTTTTCTTCACGATGCGATCCCCGGTTACCATGGTGATGCTCGGCGGCATCGTGCAGTCGATGATGCTACCGGCAATTGGCATCGGCGCGATCTACCTGCGCCATCGTCGCCTGCCGCCGGAGATCGCACCGGCACCGCTGACGACGATCGCGCTGTGGGTGACCACGGCGATCATCCTGGTGGTGATGGGGTACTACGCCGTGCTAACTGCCACGACGTGACCACGTCGGACCAACGCGTGCCGGCGTGTCGAGTGCATTGAACACGCCAAGTGCGTCGACGCGTTCCACGAACCGGTCGCGTTCGCGCTGGAGCAACTCGATCGGCTGCTTGAACCCTGCCACGTGCTTTTCGTAGACGACCATCTCGCCCCAGTACTCAACCAGGAGGTAGCGGGTCTCGGACGAGATGTCTTTCAGGAACGAGCTCCCAAGAAACGATCGGCTCCGGCGGGACAGTGCGGTCCACTCCCCGTCAGCGCCGTAGAAGCGTTCAAACTCTTCCGTCATTCCCGGGCGGATATCGAACATCCAGACAAGTGCAATCACAGCAGCAACTTTACCCCGGCCGCAGGCGTCCAAGGTAAACATTCACGGCCGAGTGTCGATAACGGCCGTGCCAGAGACCCTCTCCTGCCACCAACAATCATCGAAATGCGCCCAATTTCGCACCGATCGAATTCAGCGCCGGGCATGCCACGTGCTCTGTTCGGGTGCGAGCCCTACGAAGGAAGGCAGCATGAGTTGATGGGATGGCTCCCCACCGTCAATCGGGATCGGACAACGGTCAAGCGATTCAGACCAGCCTTGGTGGCTGGAAGCGAAATGCTCCGCGGCTCGCAATTGCGCGCGTACGCGATCGAAAGTCTGCTGCTCGGCATCGCGCTCGCCACGCTCGGCGGGTACGTGTTTATCTGGATCTCGACTTCGCGTGAGCAGTCGGCCCTTGCGCGGGACCTGGCGGACATTCGCCTCGCGGCAGCCTCCGAGGCGCGGCCGGTGGCGACGACGGGAATGCTGAGCGTGCGGCCCGCACCACGCACGGTGATCGGGCGCATCGAGGTTCCCCGGCTCAAGCTTTCGGTCATGGCGCGTGAAGGGGCGGATGTCCAGACGTTGCGAACGGCTGTCGGACATTTGCCGGAGACTCCGCTTCCTGGAGACGTCGGTAATGCCGCATTCGCCGGCTACCGAGACACGTTCCGCAACCTCCAGGGTGTGCGCCAGGGCGACGAGGTCATCGTCACCACGGCGGACGGCGTGTACCGCTATGTCGTGACGACGACCAGGATCGTCGCGGCGACTGAGCGATCCGTTGTCGCGTCGACGTCGGGACACACGCTGACGCTCGTCACGTCCTACCCCTTCGACTACATCGGCGCCGCGCCCGAACGGTTCATCGTGCGCGCAGACGCAGTCACGTCCACGCGACGCGACTAGCACGTCCCGCCGCAGCCGCGAAGGCGGGCAAGCTTACTTGTCCGCCGAGTAAATCAGCGGCAGGCCGTTCCTCGAGTTGCCAACGACAATCACCTTCGAGTTCTGGCTCTTGGCCAGCTCGATCGTGGCCTCGATGCCCTTCCAGTCGAGAAGCTTCTCGCTGATGCCCTGTGTGACGATGTCCTGGAAGTCCTTGATGCCGGCCGCTTCCACGCGCTTGCGCTCGGCTTCCTGCTTTTCGCGCTGGAGCACGAACTCCATGCGCTGGGCCTCCTGCTGCGCCTGCTGCTTGGCTTCAATCGCGTGTTTCAACGTTTCGGGCAGCTGCAGGTCGCGCAACAACACGTTCTCGACAACGACCCCACGTGACGAAATTTGCCGCGCCACGTCGTCCAGGATCTGACGCGCGATGTTTTCGCGCGCGTCCGAGTAAAGCGCGCTCGCGGTGTTTGCCGCGGTAATGGCGCGCATGGCCGAGCGGAACGTCGGCTGAAGGAGCACCTCTGCGTAGTTCGGCCCGACGCGCTGGAACAGGGTGGCGGCCTGCACCGGATCGAGGTGATAGAGAATCGACGCGTCGATCCCCATGATCAGCCCTTCCTTTGACGGAACCGCCGCGTGTTCCTTGATTTCCTGCGTCTTCACATTCAGCTCGGTCACGTTTGACAGCGGGTTCACGAAGTGAATGCCCTCCGGCAATGTCCGGCCGGTTACCCGGCCAAAGAGCGTCACGACGCCGACGTGGCCGGTGCGCACGCAGGACGTGGACGAGAGCGCGACGATCGCAACCAGAATCAAAAGAATCAACACGCCGGTCGCACGAACGAAAGAGCCGCCGCGTCCAGCGCCGGCAGAACGTTCCAGCGTGAAAGGTTCGCGCATAAGCCTCCTGACGATGGATGACGAGAAGGATACACCACTGGCGCGATGTGCGATGTGCGAGGCGCGAGGCGCGTCGAGGGCCGAGGCCCGAGGTTCGCCCTTCCGGGTTCACCGACGTGGCGGCAGATCCTCCAGCAGGCGCGCGGGAGTGCCGGGAGCGGTACGTGCGAGCCGCTGGTCCCATTCACCAAGGGTTGCGCGCATCCACTCGCGCGTTTCGAGCAGTTCGGCGATCTGCGTTTCGACCCGATCCATGATCTCCTGGGCGGCGGCGCGTACGGCGCGGCACGGCGGCGATCCTTTGTCTCGCGCGCCCAGGAACATGGCAAGCTCCTTCAGCGAAAAGCCGAATTGCACCGCGCTTCGAACGAGGCGCACGCGATCGATGGATTCTGGCGAGTAGAGCCGATAGCCAGCCTCGCTGCGGGGCGCGGCACGCAGCGCGCCAATGCGCTCGTAATGACGCACGGTGTCGACGCTGACGCCTGCCGCTTTTGCAACCTGGCCAATTCGCAGCGCTTTGGGGGACATGGGGTGATGATAGACCCGTCTTGACCCTGGAATCTATTCAAGGGTTTACGATGCGCACATGCTGACGATCGTTTGCACGGTGCTCCTGCTCCAGATGCCTGGCGGCATGACCCACCAACAACACATGAAGGATCGCGGTGCCGCCGCGATGGAATTCAACCAGGATGCCGCGGTGCATCACTTCAAACTCGCGCGCGACGGCGGGTCGATCGAAGTCGAGGCCAGGGAGGAAACCGACGCCGCGACGCGACCGGCCATCCGGGCGCACCTGAAACAGATCGCGGTGCAGTTCGCGAACGGAGATTTCTCGAAGCCGTTCATGACGCACGGGGAGAATCCTCCCGGCTCTCAGCGCATGGCGGCGTTGCGCTCAACGATCAAGTACCGATACGACGATACCGACCGTGGCGGCCGGGTTCGCATTCGAAGTGCGGACGCCGAAGCGGTCAAGGCGGTGCACGAGTTCCTGCGTTACCAGATTCGCGAGCATCACACGAACGATCCGGCGAAACTCGTACGTTGAACGCTATGATTGGACCTATGGGCGGGTTTCGCTCGACATATCTCTCGGTGTGTGCGCTCGCGCTTCTTCTCCCTTTTGCAGCGGCCTCGGATCCGATCGGCGTGGCTGCTTCAGACGAACGTGTCACGCTGCTTCGCGTCCCTGAGGGCGGCTTGCAACCGCGCGCAGTCGTCGATCAAGCGGGAGTCGTCCACGTGACGTATTTCGGTGGCGACCCGATGCACGGTGACGTGTTCTACACGCGCCTCGCAAACGGCCGATTCGCGCCGGCGGTTCGCGTCAATACGCAACCCGGCTCCTCGATCGCGACGGGGAACGTGCGGGGCCCATCCCTCACGCTCGGGCGCGACCGGCGCGTTCACATCGCGTGGATGGGCTCGGACAAGGCGGCTCGCAGCGGTGACGCCGCGCCGATGCTTTACACGCGGTCCAACGAAGACGGCACCTTCGAGCCGGAACGCAACATCCACCAGAATGCGGGACCGATTGATGGCGGATCGGTTGGCGCCGATCGTGACGGGCGCGTCTACGTGGCGTGGCACTCGGAGCTACCGGGGTCGAAGGGGGAAGACACGCGCCGCGCCTGGATCGCGCGATCGAGTGACGATGGCGCGACATTCGCGCCTGAAGCGCCGGCTTCGCCCGCCGGCATCGGCGCGTGCGGGTGCTGCGGCACTGGAACGTTCGTCTCGTCGAACGCAACCGTGTATGTGTTGTTCCGCTCGGCCCGCGAAACACGGCATCGCGAAACCGTGGTCCTCGCCTCGACGGATCACGGCGTCACATTCAGGTCGCGATCGCTCCAGGACTGGGAGATCTCGGCCTGCCCGATGAGCACGTTTTCGCTTGCCGAAGGGGGTGGCGCGGTCGCCGCAGCGTGGGAAACCGCCGGACAAGTGTACTGGTCACGCGTCGATGGAACCGGCACTGAGCGAACGGCGCCCATTGCTGCCCCGGGTCCGGCCGGCGGCCGGAAGCATCCGGCGATCGCACGGAATGCGCGCGGCGACACACTGCTCGCCTGGACCGAAGGTATGGGGTGGAGCCGCGGCGGATCGCTCGCGTGGCAGGTGTTCGACAAGACGCACGCGCCAATCGGCGGGATCGGACGGGCCGACGGCGTGCCCGCCTGGAGCTTGGTCGCGGCGTTCGCCCAGGCGGACGGTACGTTCACAATCCTGTACTAAGGATGCACCGAGAATCGGGAGCGGGTCATTGGAGGAAGCGCCCTTGCCAATGGCGCGGAATCGCATACAATGACGCCTCCCTCATGGATCGATTTGGGCCAGCGCTCGTAGCCATCGCGTGCATTCTCGTGGCTTGCGGCGGCGGACGCTCGCCGTCCAGTCCCACACAGACGCCGCCACCACCGCCTGCATCACGAGACTGGACGCTCGCCGGGACAGTCACGGACACCATCAGCGGTGTACCAATTGGCGGCGCGACGTTGACATTCTCCGGGCGGCCGGCGGTCACGAGTGCAAGCGACGGTACCTGGACGCTCACGGGCACCGGCACGACCGCATCGCGTCAGTCCGTCGTCGTGTCGGCCGCTGGTTACGTCACCCGCGAAACGAACGTGAAGTGGGAATCGGCGGGGCGATCCGGTATCGCTATCGACCTCGTGCCCGAGGGCGCGCCGTTCTCGCTCCCGTTCTATCGTGAACTGGTGCGAAACGGCCGCGAAGCGCCCGATGCGCTGCGGCCCGTCAGGCGCTGGACGACGACGCCGAATTTCTACATCAACACATTCAATCCCAAGACGGGGCAGCCGCTTGAACCAGCGGAGCTCGCCCTGGTCGTCAACATCATTCAGGCGTCTGTCCCTCAAATTACCGGTGGCGCGTTCAACGCTGGCGTCATTGAATCGGGCGGCGGCCCGCGAGACCAGCGCACCGGTTACGTGAACGTGAAATTCGTGTACGAGCCGAACGCCGACTATTGCGGTCAGGCATTCATCGGCGCGAATCCAGGCGAGATCACGATCAACTACGATCGCTGCGCCAACGTCTGCGGGAGCTTAAAAGTCACGCCTGAAACGATCGCGCATGAGGTCGGCCACGCGATGGGTTTCTGGCATATCAGCGGCGACGGGATCATGAACCCCGAGCGGGCGAGGGACTGTAGAAACACCCAATTCTCCGCGATAGAACGAACGCACGCCCGGATCGCGTACTTGCGCCAACCTGGCAATCTTGACATCGACAAGGATCCGTCGGACTTTCTCGCGGCGACGGGCGACGCCAACGCTCCAATCGTCTTCTGCCGGCGCTAGCGCGCCAGCTGCCGCGGGTCTGAAGACCCTCCCTACAGTGATGCGTGACGCAGCCGGAGCGCGTTCGCGATCACCGACACCGAACTGAACGTCATTGCTTAACCGGGGCTCCGCCCCGGAACCCGGCTCGGTCGCTTGCGGGGGCCCCTAGCCCCGCGCCGCTCCCTCGCGGGCGCGCTGTGCGCGCCGCCGTTATGCGGCTACGCACGCGGGGATTCAGTAACGGCGCCGCATAACGGTCTAGAGCTCACTATGTCGAAGCCTTAATGCATTCGCGATTACCGACACGGAACTGAACGTCATCGCTGCGCTGGCCCAGATCGGGCTGATCAGCACGCCCGTGAACGGATAGAGCACACCCGCGGCCACCGGCACACCGATGGCGTTGTAGACGAACGCCAGGAACAGGTTCTGCCGGATGTTCTTCATGGTCGCGCGACTGAGCCGTCGCGCGCGCACGATGCCGCGGAGGTCGCCGCGCACCAGCGTGATGCCCGCGCTCTCGATCGCGACGTCGGTGCCGGTGCCCATCGCGATGCCGACATCCGCCTGCGCGAGCGCCGGGGCGTCGTTGATGCCGTCGCCCGCCATCGCGACCACGCGCCCTTCACTCTGGAAACGCCGGACCACCTCGCGCTTTTGATCGGGCAGCACATCCGCGATCACGTCGTCAAGGCCAAGCGCCTCGGCAACCGCGTTCGCGGTCACGGCATTGTCCCCCGTCACCATCACGATCCGCAGTCCCTCCCGGTGCAGCATCGCGATGGCCTCGCGTGTAGAGGGCTTGATCGGGTCCGCCACGCCAATGAGGCCCGCCAGTTTCCGGTCGATGGCCGCCAGCACGACCGTCTGCCCGGCGGCACGCAGCGCACGGGCCTTCGCGTCGAGCAACATCGTGTCGATGCCCGCGTCGGTCAGCAGTCTCACGTTGCCGACGAGCACGTCGTGCCGGTCGACGGTGCCGCGCACACCCTGGCCGGTGACGCTCTCGAAGGCGGATGCGGCTGGTATGGGCACGTTGCGTTCCCGCGCGCCAGCCACGATTGCCGCGGCAAGCGGATGCTCGCTCGCCTGCTCGAGTGCCGCCGTGATGGCCAGGACGTCCTGCTCGCTGAACGGTGGCACTGGCTGGATGGTGACCAGGCGCGGCCGGCCTTCCGTCAACGTGCCCGTCTTGTCAACAATCAGTGTGTCGACCTGCTCGAGACGCTCGATCGCATCGGCGTTCCTGATCAGGACGCCCACCTGTGCGCCTCTCCCCGTGCCCACCATCACCGCCATTGGCGTAGCCAGGCCGAGCGCGCACGGGCACGCGATGATGAGTACCGCGACCGCGCTCAGCAGCGCGTGCGCAAGGCGGGGCTCCGGACCAAACAGTGCCCATGCCACCAAGGCCACCATCGCAACGATCACGACGGCCGGGACGAAGTAGGCGGCGATGCGATCGGCAAGCCGCTGAATCGGCGCGCGTGTCCGTTGAGCCTGGCTCACCATGCGCACGATTTGCGCGAGCAGCGTGTCGGCGCCGACCCGCTCCGCACGCATGACGAAGCTGCCGGTGCCGTTCATCGTCCCGCCCGTGATGCGCGCGCCCGGCTCCTTTTCAACCGGGATCGGCTCGCCGGTCAGCATCGACTCATCGACGGTGCTGCGCCCTTCGAGCACGATCCCGTCGACAGGGATGCGCTCACCCGGCCGCACGCGCAGGACATCCCCCTTTGCGACCGACGCGAGCGGGACGTCCTCGTCGCGATCGGCGCGCACCAGATGCGCGGTGTTGGGCGCGAGCCGCAGCAGATCGCGCAGCGCGGCGCTCGTCCGTCCGCGCGCCCTCAACTCCAGCACCTGGCCGAGCAGCACGAGCACAACCACCACGACGGCGGTATCGAAATACGTCTCGACGACGCCGTGCACGCGGAACCCTGGAGGAAACGCCTGCGGCACGAGCGTGCCTGCAATGCTGAAGATGTAAGCGGCCCCCACGCCAAGCGCGATCAGCGTGAACATGTTCGCGTGGCGATTGACGATCGATTGCCAGCCGCGCACGAAGAACGGCCAGCCTCCCCACAGGACGACAGGCGTGCTGAAGATCAATCCGATCCAGTTCGTGACCGCCATGTCGATGCGGCCACCGAGTCCCATGCCCAGCACCATGTCGCCCATCGTCAGGACGAAAACGGGGAGACCCAGCGCGGCGGAGACCCAGAACCGCCGCGTCATGTCGACGAGCTCGGGATTCGGCGCGTCTTCCGCAACGACGGTGCGGGGCTCGAGCGCCATGCCGCAGATCGGACACGTGCCCGGCTGGTCGCGAACGATCTCGGGGTGCATCGGGCAGGTGTATTCGACGCGTGTTGGTGCGACCGTCGACAGGTCGGGCTCGAGCGCCATCCCGCACTTCGGGCACGCGCCGGGCGTCGACTGATGCACCTCGGGATCCATCGGACAGACGTACGTCGTCCCCGCTGGAGGTGGCGGGCTCGCTTGTGACGGCAGGGCTGGCGCCAGGAACGACTCGGGATGTGTCTTGAAGCGCGCGAGGCAGCTCTCGTGACAGAAGTAGTACTTCTGTCCCTTGTATTCCCACGACCCCGCGGCGTCGGCGGGATCGATCGTCATCCCGCAGACCGGATCGAGCACCATCTCAGATTCCGGCGCTTGTGCTGGTTCTGCCATCTTCCTCATTCATGCCGCATGGCGTGATTGACCGGCGCCGACATGCGCATGTTCCACATTCGCCCCATCCGGCTGACCGGCGGGCGTACGCGGAAAAAGACCTGGAACGACACCGGCCTCGATCCATGTGTCGGCTTCAAGATCCCGGGCACGGCGTAAAGCGTCACGCCGGCTCCAAGGCCCGCCTCGAATCCTCGCCAGTGTGGCAGATCGCGCACGGCGCCCACCGTAAAGGCCCCGACGGTATCGCTCCTGGCGCTCAGCTCGGAATGGACCTGCCCGCTCAGCAGCAGTGCCGTTTCCACCTGGACGACCTCGGCCCGCCCGAACACGGCCGCCATGCTGAAGCTGCGCGTGCCCTCTGCAAACACGGCGTGCCGCGTGCCGTGATCGGTATTGTTGACGCCATACCCGACCGTGACGGCGCTGAAGTCGTCAGTGCCGCGGTTCATCCAGGCGACGGATGCGGTCGTGCGCTGAATGTTGCCGGGTTCGAGTTCTTCTGGATCCTTGAGATGCCCGGTCGAGACCTGGAGATCCCAGTTTGCGTTCGGCTTGAACCAGATCCGGCCAGAAACGGAGTCCATTCTGCCGAAATCGAAGTTCCATCGATCCTGGTCCGGCTCTCGCCCGTTGAACACGGATCCCTCGAAGGTCCACGGCCCGCGATCGACCGCCGCCGTGACGACGCCGAAGGCGACGTGCGTTGAATCGAAGGTGTGATGACCCAGCGGCGCCAACGGTATGTCCGCCGCCGATGGTCGATGCATGAAGGCAACAGGCCCAAGAGCCGGCTCGCCTGATGGCGCACCCGCGAGCGTGAGCCCCGTTCGGTCGCTCAACGGCACGCGCCAGATCGCCGCGAGTTGCATGAACAGGTCGTGCGGATGCTGGCGGTCCACCAGCGGACGGTCGTCAACGGCCTCGCCCACCTGGAAGATCTCGCCATAGCCACGCGTGCCCACTGTCGCCGCATCCAGGCTCAACATCGTCGTCAACGTGAGCTGTGATTTGCCGGTTGGACGCGACCACATTCCCATCCACCAGTTGGGCACCTTGAATTCGTCTCCCCCACGCGGTCCTCCCTGGTGATTGAAGAGGCCGTAGACGATTCCATCCTGCATGAACGTCCACTCGGAGCCAGTCGACTGCATGTGGTGCTGTTGATGCCCTGCCTCCTGGGCGTCTGCGTGCGCCGTGCCGAACAGCAGCAGTGCTGCCGCGGTGTACCCGCCGATCGAACGAAACATGAGTGATTCTCCCCAACGCGCGACCCGTGCGCGGCCATCAGTGGTGACCGAACCGATGGCTGGAATTAGCAGGCTGCGGAAAAGAGAGGGACAACCTGCGCCTCAGCGATCAGGTGAGGCGCTTGTCTTTACAGGCGCAGAGGAGTCGAATGAACGCCAGCAGCGTGGAGAGCGGAGCCCGGCGGAACTACCGCCGTTGCAGTCGATCCCGCGACCGTCATGACCAGGTGATTCGCGCTAATCGGTGCCGATGCGGAGTCCGTTCGAAGCGACGTGTCGTTCGAGGGGCGCAGCGCAGGGGCTGCAGACGAGGGGGCCTGGCATGCGCTGCGCGCAGCCGTCGCGACAGGGTTCAGCGCGTCCGCTGGTTCATGACACGGCGCGTCCGCAGACGTCGAACTCGATTCGTCGTGACACGCGACCTGGTGATGGCAGCGCAGCCGACACTCTCCTCCGAGGATGGGCGAGAGCGCAACCAGGCACGCCAGCACGAGTGAGGCGACGCGGGACATCTCTGCCGATCTTAGCACTCGCGCTCGTCGAGAGCTCGGGCGCGAGTGCCGTCGTGTCGTCATGTGACGACGTCACCCCGAGAGTCATTCGCGAGGCGCCAGTTCGCTATCACCCGCGTTTACAACATGTTACGGACTGACGCCAGCGCGGTCAGAGCCTTGCTTTACAGCGGGGCGTTCTCACGACATTCGACGTTTACTGACGTTCACCGGTGTGAGGTGTTGTGCTGCTCCTCAAGCGACCCATTTACGCGTACGCTCTCTTACTCTGTGTCTTTGCGCTTGCTTCCCCGACATATGCGGCTGATTACTACATCAGCCTGGCTGGCAACGACGCGAATGCGGGCACCTCGCCTGCGGCGCCATGGCAATCGTTCGCCCGTCTGAACTCGGTGCGTCTGTTGCCGGGCGATCGCGTGTTGCTCCGTGGTGGCGACACCTTCAGCGGAGGGATGGCGTTCGACGCGGGAGATGCCGGATCCTCCACGTCTCCTATCACGATCACATCGTATGGAACGGGGCGCGCGACGATTGCCGCCGGAACGGGCGCCGGAATTTCTGTCTACAACGCCGCGGGATACGCCATTTCCAACCTCACGCTCGTCGGCGATGGCGGAACCGCCAGCGGTATCGTCTTCTATAGTGATCTCGCAGCCGATGCGAAGTCGTCCTACGTGCGTATCGACACTGTCGACGTCAGCGGATTCGGTCGCGACGGCATCGAGATCGGCGCCTGGAACAATCACGCCGGGTTCCGCGACGTTCGCATCACGAACGCCTCGACACATGGCAACGCGCGCACCGGCATCTTCGTCTACGCGCAATTAGCGGGCAGCCACGAGCAGGTGTACGTGGGTCACGTGCGCGCGTACGACAATCCGGGCATCCCCGCCGCGACGTCGAATACGGGGAGCGGCATCGTGCTTTCGGGCGTGAGTGGCGGTGTCATCGAACGCTCGGTCGCGCACGGCAATGGCCGCCTGTGCGCGACCGTCGGCGGGCCCGTCGGTATCTGGACGTATGACTCGAACGACGTGGTGATTCAGCACAACGAGTCCTACGACAACCACACCGCAAGTTCGGCCGATGGTGGCGGGTTCGATCTCGATCAGAACGTCTCCAACTCCGTGCTTCAGTACAACTACTCGCACGACAACGACGGCGCCGGCTACCTCCTCGCCCATGCGCCCGCGAATGATACCCATCGCGCGAACGTGGTCCGGTACAACATCTCTCAGAACGACGGCCGGAAGAACTCGTACGCGGGCATCGAAGTGTGGGGCAGGACGATTGACGCGGACATTTACAACAACACCGTCTTCGTCTCGCCGGCGTTGAGCGGGCGCCCGTCCGCGATTCGCGTGTGGAATGCTGGAGCACCCGACCGGCGGGTCACGGCATTGCGCATTCGTAACAACATCCTGATCACCTCAGGTGGACTTCCCGTGATCGATGTGAGCGCCAGCCAGGTTTCGTCGACCAACGTCCGCTTCGAGGGGAACAATTACTACGCGAGCGGCAGTGGCCTGCGGCTTCTCTGGGGAACCTCGACGTACGGCACGGTTGCCGACTGGCGGAACTCAGGCCAGGAGATGGTTGCAGGCGTTGCAACCGGGTTCTCCGTCGATCCGCAACTGAACGCCGCCGGGGCTGGCGCGACACTGGACGATGCGGATCGGCTGGAGAGCATCGACGCGTATCAGCTGCGCGACGGATCCGCCATGATCGATGCCGGACTCGACCTCGCGGCCCGGTTCGGTGTCTCGAGTGGGAGTTCTGACTTCTACGGCGCGCCCCTTCCCCACGGGGCAGGCTACGATATCGGCGCGCACGAGCGGACAGCTGCGGTGAACGACGAGATCGTCCTGTTCGCGGTTGACGCAACGAAGGTCGCGGGTGCGTGGCGCCGCGTGGCAGATCCCGCCGCAGCGAGTGGTGCGCTCCTGGTCCATCCCAACGCGGGCGCAGCGAAGCTCTCCTCGGCGCTGGCCAGTCCCCTCAACTACTTCGAGCTGACCTTCGTTGCGGACGCGGGAAAAACGTACCGCCTGTGGCTGCGCGGGAAAGCGGAATCCAATGCGTGGAACATCGATTCCGTCTTCGTGCAGTTCAGCGACAGCGTGGATGCCGCCGGCGCACCGGTGTGGCGCGGTGGAACCACGTCGGCCACGACCGTGAATCTCGAGGACTGCGACCGCTGCGGGCTCTCGGGATGGGGATGGCAGGACAACGGCTGGGGCGCGGGTGCGCTCGGCCCGATCGTGACCTTCTCGCAACCAGGACCGCACACCATCCGGATTCAGACGCGCGAAGACGGCATCTCCATCGATCAAGTCGTCCTCTCCGCGCGCAACTACCTGTCCCGTGCTCCGGGGTCGCTGAAGAACGACTCGACTATTCTGACGACGCCGCAGGCCGGCGCAACCACACCTCGAGAGATTGTCGTGTTCGCGGCAGACGTTCCATCCGCGAACATTCACGGCAGGTGGACACTGGCGGAAGACACGACCGCTGCCGGCGGGGTGGCCCTTTCGAACGCGGATCTCGGCGCGCCAAAGATTGCTACGGCGCTGGCCTCCCCCGCGTCGTTCGTGGACGTGCCGTTCAACGCCCAGGCCGGCGTTTCATACCAGGTCTGGCTGCGGATGCGCGCGGATCGCAACTCGGCGTCCAACGATTCCGTGTACGTGCAGTTCAGCGGCGCCGTCGATGCCTCGGCTCAACCGGTCGCGCGGATCGGAACGCAGGATGCAGCGGCGGTCGTCCTGCAGGACTTCAGCGGCGCACCGATTGCGGGGTGGGGCTGGAACGACGCGGGGTGGGCAAGCGTTGCGGCCCCCGTCACGTTTTCCCAGGCGGGGCCTCAGACACTTCGCATTCAACAGCGCGAAGACGGCATCTTCATCGACCAGATCGTCATCAGCCCCGCGCAGTACCTGACGAAGGCGCCGGGCGCGCCGACCAACGACACGACGATCGTGCCGCGGTAAGGGGGATTACTCGGAACGCAGCGCAATCAGCGGATCGATCCGCATCGCGCGGCGCGCAGGCAGATAGCACGCGAAGAACGCGACGATCGCGAGCGAGACGGCAACCGCAAGGTAGGTGGCGGGATCGGTCGGCTTGACGCCGAACAGCATCCGCGAGAGCAGGCGCGCTGCGGCAAACGCTGCCGCAATCCCCGCCACGAGCCCAATACCGGCGAGCTTCATTCCACGAGCCACAACCAGCGACAGGATGTCGCCGCGCGCGGCCCCCAGGGCCATCCGCACGCCGATGTCGTGCGTGGCCTGCTCGACCGAGTACGACATCAATCCATAGATGCCAATCGCTGCCAGCAGCAACGCAATCGCGCCGAAAATCATCAGCAGCAACATGTTGAAGTTTTGCCGCGCGATCGAACTCGACACGACCTGCTCCATCGTCCTGATGCGCGACATTGGCAGCTGCGCGTCGACGGCGAGAAATTCCTTCTGGATCTGTGCCGTCAATCCGGTGGGAGTGCCCACCGTCTTGACGATCCACGACGCGGGAATCACGCTGTTCGCCAGCCGCGTCAAGCCGTCGGAGATCTGCGGCGCCGGCAAGTACATCACCGGCGGCGTGTCCTGGTCGAGGCCGTTCTCCTTCACGTTGCCAACGATGCCGACGATCTCCCGTGTCGGGTCGTCGAACTCCGGTCCGAGCCCCTTGCCAATCGTGATCCGCTGATGGATCGGATCGCCATCCTTCCAGAACTTCTTCGCCATGGCGTCATTGATTACCACGACCGGCGTCGCACCAGCGACATCGCGCAGGTCAAAACCGCGCCCGCGCAACACAGGAATCGAGAGCGCACGAAAGTATTCGGCCGAGACGGAGCGCCATTGCTCATCGCCGTGGTACGGGGAGTCTCCTTCCAGGCGACGCCCCTCGATTCTGAACGGGAGATCGACGCCGCCCTCGGTTGGCAGCGTGATGACCGTGGCGGTGGCTTCGACGCCGGGCAGCGCATCGATGCGCTGCGTCATTGTCGTCACCAACTGACTGACGCCTTGCGTTGTCGCGTATTTCGTTCCGGCCAGCGATGTCTGGAACGTCAGCACATTGTGCGCCTCGAATCCCGGCTGCACAGCGCGCAAGCCCATGAAGGTTCGAATGAGGAGGGCGGCGCCGACGAGCAGCACCAGCGCCAGCGCGATTTCGACGACAACCAGCAACCCGCGGGTGCGTGCCGCATGACGGCTGCTTCCGCCGCGTCCGCCGGCATCCTTCAGCGTGGCGCCCAGGTCAGCGCGCGCGAGGTGCAGGGCCGGCGCGATGCCGAACAGCAGCCCGGTGACCAGCGAGGCGCCAACCGCGAACGCCAGCACGCGCCAGTCGAGCAGCGAGGACCAGACAGGCGCGGTTGCGAGATCATCGACGCGCGGCAGACCGCCCGGACTGACTGCCAGCAGCGCTCGCGCGCTCCACACGCCAGCCACGACGCCGGCAATGGCGCCAATGCTCGACAAGAGCAGCGACTCGATGAGCAATTGACGAACGATCTGTCCACGACCCGCGCCAACCGCCGCACGAATCGCGACCTCGCGCTGACGTCCCGCCGCGCGCGCGAGCAGCAGGTTCGCAACGTTCGCACAGGCCATCAGCAGCACGAGGCCGACCGCGCCCAGCAGGATGAGAAGCGCCGGACGGACGTCGCGGACCGCAATGTCGCGCATCGCGTAGACGCCGACCCGCTCGTTCTCCGACATCCATCTCGGATTGGCGCGACGGAACTCGTTGCCGAGCAGCGCCATTTCGGCGCGCGCGGACTCGACGGTCAGGCCCGGCTTGAGACGGGCCGCTACCGCGAGGAAGTGCCCCTGGTTCGTGCTGTTCGGGTCGGCCTGCAAGGGAATGAACACGTCGGCGTCCGGGTCGGATCGGAACCGCTGCGGCAGCACGCCCACGACAATGTAAGCATCGCCGTTCAACGAGATCGGCTTGCCGGCAATCGCCTCGTCACGCGCGAAGTGTGTCGACCACAGTCTGTAGGAGAGCACCGCGACCCTGGCGTCGCCCGGACGATCTTCCTCCGGCGCGAAGGTTCTGCCGATCATTGGCGACACGCCAAACACCCGGAAGTAGCCTTCGGAGACGTGGATGCCTTTCACCTGCTGAGGGCGATCGCCGCCGCTCAGGTTCAGGCCCGGCCCGGCGAAATCGTACGCGGCTATGCCAGTGAATGACGTGGAACGCGCCCATGTCAGGAACTTTGGAATCGAGGTCGCACACTGTGGATTGCCGTCGAACTCGCGGCACACGCGCACCAGGCGATCCGCGTCAGGATACGGGACCGGCTGCAGCAGCACCGCGTTGACGACGGAAAAGATGGCCGCGTTGGCCCCGACACCGAGCGCAACCGCCGCGATGGCGACGAGGCTGAATCGCGGGTTCTTGAAAAGGACGCGGACGGCGTACCGGATATCCGAGGCCAGCGACGTCACCTATGCCTGCCTTCCTTCGGTTTGTGCGGCCTGGCTGACCTGCGCGGTCACCATGCTGACCAGGTACCCCACCATCCAGCAGATCGCAAATCCCACGAGCACGTACCACGTCCACGCGAGCTTCGTGGTCGCCCAGATCACGATCATTGATGCGGACGACACTGCCATGCCCGCGATCACACCGGTCGCATTCGCGCGGTTCGTCAACACGCCGAGCACGAAGGCGCCCAGCATCGGTCCATAGACGATCGACGCGACGGTGAGCCCCGCGGTGAACACGGAACCCCAGCCCCGCGCGACGACCGCGATGAGGATCAACACGACGCCCCAGGCGGCCGTGCACCACCGCGACAGCGCCAGCAGGCGGCGGTCGGGCACGTTGCCGCCGGCAAGCGGCTGATAGAAGTCAATAACGGTTGTCGAGGCCAGCGAGTTCAGTGATCCACTGAGATTCGACATCGCGGCGGCGAAAATCGCCGCAATGACCAGGCCGGATACGCCGTGCGGCAGCGTGGTCACGATGAAGCGCGGGAAGATTTCGTCGTTGGTCGTGATCGCGGGCTGCGGCACCGACTGGTAATACGCGAACAGCATGATCCCGATGCCAAGGAACAGCACGAACTGCCCCAGCACGATGAAGCCGCTGGTGATGATTGCCTTCTGGCTATCGCGCAGGTTCTTGCACGTGAGCAGCCGCTGCACCAGCAGCTGATCGGTCCCGTGGCTCGCGTTCGTCAGGAAGGTGCCGCCAATCACGCCCGCCCAGAACGTAAACGGCACCGTCAGGTCCGTCGAAAACGACAACACCTGGAGCTTGCCTGCCACGGAGGCCGTCTCGACGATTCCACGCCAGCCTCCCGGCGTCAGGTGCAGGAGCTGGTACGCCGCCAGCAGCGATCCGCCTATGTAGATGACGAACTGGATCAGATCGGTCCAGATGACCGCGGCAATGCCCCCCTCGAACGTGTAAATCAGCGTCAGCACGCCAACGAGCGCGATCGACCACAGCCACAGGTGCGGGATGCCGGGGAAGCTCGAAGCGAGGACGGCGGACAGCACCAGCGACGCGGCAAACACGCGGACTCCCTCCGCGAGCGCCCGCATCACGAGAAAGAGCGACGCGGCCACGTGGCGCGCTGCCGACCCGAACCGCTGCTCGAGCAGCGCATACGCGGTCAGCAGTTCACCGCGGAAGTACGACGGCAGGAACAGTCTGGCGATGATGAACCGGCCGACGACGTAGCCGATCAGCACCTGGAGGTAGGTCAGCGTGCCGCCCTGTTCCGGCCTGGCAAAGTTCGCGTAGGCGAGCGCCGGAACGCCGATGAGCGTCAGCGTGCTCGTCTCGGTGGCGACGATCGAAAGGCAGATGATGATCCAGTGGGTGTTCCGCGCACCGACGAAATAGTCTTTGACGCTTTTATGTGACTTCTTGAACTGCATCCCGAAGACCGTGATGCCCACGAGATACGTAAGAAGGACGATGTAATCAATCGTGGAAAAGCCCATCGGGGAGCCACCTTAGCACATTGGCGATTGCCGACTGCAGATTGCCGATTCACGGATTGGCGACTGTCGATTGATGATTGGGATTGACGATTGTGGATTGAGATTGGCGATTGGAGATTGACGATTGGAGATTTCTTGATTTTCGATTGGGGATTGGATTGGGGAAATTGCAGCAATTCGACTTGGAATTCCTGCCGATCGCCGGAAAATCGGCCCGTTTGATCAGTGGCGTGCGCCATGCAATGTCCAGGGCATGAATCCAAAAGCCCTGGAGCTTCAAGAGCGCACTCAGAAGTTTGCGGCGCAGGTGATCAAGTTCTGTGAACAGCTACCTGACGCGAAGGCCTGCCGGCAGATCGTCGAACAGCTCACCGACTCGGCCGGCGCCACGGACAGCAACTACCGGGCAACGTGTCGGGCGCGATCTCCCGACGAATTCATCGCGAAGGTGGGCGTGGCTGCGGAGGAGGCGGATGAGTCGAAGGGCTGGTTGGAATTGCTCGTCCGGAGCGGCTTTACGACGCAGGAAGCCGCCGCCGCACTGATCAAGGAAGCGGACGAACTCGTGGCCATCTTTGTCTCATCCCGCAAGACCGCAGAACGACGAAAAGAAGAACGCGAACGGCTGCGGAAGCAAATGTTAGAAGCGGGTCGCTCGAGCCGCCGCAAGTAGATCACCAATCGACAATCGCAATCGACAATCGTAATCGGCAATCGGCAATGGGAATCAACAATCCGAGAATCGTCAATCCAATCCGCAATCAGCAATCCAAATCGACAATCGACAATCAGCAATCCGTGAATCTTCAATCTGCAATCGGCAGTCGCCAATCAGACATAATTAGGACTGGAAATGGACTCTGAATACAAGAAGATGATGATGTGGGTACTGATCGCGCTCGCGACGTCAGTGCTTGCAGCCGTCGTGATCGTGGAATTAGTCGTTCGGCATTTCGGAGGAGGGCGGTAGGTGCCGAATTACTTCGGCGCCGGCATGAGCGTGACGACGGTGTGGCGATCGAGCGGGAAGTACTTCTTGAACGTCTCCTGCATCATCGGGATGGTGAGCGCGTCGATGCGATCGGTCCGGTGCACGATCAGGGCAGGATCCTGGCCGTACATGTGGACGAACTGCAGGCGGCCGAGCCAGTAGCCGTTCTGCTTCAGTGACGTTTCGTAGTTCCGCCGCGCGGTCTCCTTCGCACGGTTCAGCAGGTCCGCTGACGGGCCTTCTTTCTGCAGCCGCCGCACCTCCTCCAGCACCCGCTCCGACATTTTCTGGATGTTTTCGGGAGCGGCCCCGAAGCTCACCTCGATATTGCCGCCCCCTTTCTGCGGGAACAGCTGCACGGAATCAACGGAGACGGTGTAGGTCTGGCCGAGTTCCTCGCGGAGGATGTCGCGCAACGAGATCTCGAGGACGTCGGTCGCGGCGCTGATGCGTTCCTGCTCCATCGGTTCGACCGGCGGATCCGCAAAAAAGCTGATGACGGTTTCGCTCTTGGGCTCGCTGCCCTTTTCCACCGTCGCGCGCTTGATGTCGCCGGGGAAGTGAATGCCGACATCCTTGAACGTCGACCCGCCAGTCCCCTTTGACGGCAGCGTGCCGACGTAACGCGCGAGCAGCGGTACGACTTCGTCCACCTTGAAGGCGCCAACCATGAACAACGTGAAATCTGCCGCGTTCGAAAAACGGTCGTGGTAGAACGAGACCATCTTGCCGCGATCGAGCTGGTTGATCCGGTCCACGGTCAACGGCTGCGACGTGTAGTGGCCCGACGAGTTCACTTCTTCCAGCTTGTCGCTGAATACGACGCCGGGATTGGCGAGTCGATTGACGACCGTGGCCGTCAGCTGGCGCTTGATCAGGTCGAACGCTTCGGGATCATCCCCGGGCGCCGTGAAGCGCGCATACAGCAGCTGCAGCGCGGTCTCGAGGTGCGCGGGAGAAGCGGAACCGGAGAATCCATGTGTCGACAGGCTGATGAACGGCGACGCGTCGGCAATCTTGCCCGCGAGCATCTTCTGCAGGTCGAGCGCTTTCAGGCCTGCGGCACCCGACAGCCGGACGTATCCCGGGGCCAGCGATGCTTCCACGAAATCCGCGGTCGGCGCGAGCGACGAGCCCCCCTTCGCATACATCGTGAACACCACCTGGTCGTTCTTGAAATCCGTCGGCCGCAGCCACGCCTCGATGCCGTTCGCGAACTTGACGACCGTGACGTCGACGTCCGGCAACTGGCGGCGTGCGGTGACGGCGGCAGGGTCGGGGACATGTTCGATCAGATCGCGCGTGGACGTGGTGTCATGCCAGGGAGTAACGGCCGCGCTTTCCGCCGCGGCCAGCGCGGCGCGCACCTGTTCTTCCGTGGGCACCGTCACGCCCGTCTTCTGCGGCGTCAGCGCGAGGACCACGCGGCTGTCGTCCGCGAGCAGCGTCTTGGCAATCGCCGACACCTCGGACGCCGAGATGCCAGGCAGCAGTTGCTGCACCAGTTTGTACTCGTACTCGATGCCGGGGCTCGGCTCCACTTCGAGGAAGTGATTCAAGTACTCCTGGGCGAACGACGAGCTTTCCGTCTTGTCGCGCTCGTTGTAGGCGCGCTCGTACGAGGCAAGCATCCACTTCTTGGCACGGTCGAGCTCGGCATCCGCGAACCCGTGCTCGCGCGCACGCTTCGCTTCGATGGCGACCGCCGTAAGACCTTCGGGGATTTTCCCGTCCTGCACGTTCACGCCAAACGAGACCGTTTCCACCGTGGGGCTCAGGTTGCCGCTATACATCCCCGCGCCGAGGAACTTCGCATCAGGCCGGCGCGTCAGCTCGTCGAACCGGTCGTTCAGCATCGTTGAGAAGAACCGCTGCACCAGGTCCCGGCGATAGTCGGCCACGCGCGACTCCTCTTCCCTCGGGCGCTTGCGGACGATGCTGACCGTGGAGCGCGTGACTTCGGGGTCGGTGACGACGCTGACGAGCGTTTCCTTGTGAAGCGGCACATCGATGTTCGGATCGGCGGCGGCAGGCGCCCGATCCTTGACCTCCGCGAAGGCGGCGCGGATCCCCGCCTCCAGCTTCTGCGGGTCCATGTCGCCAACCGCCACGACCGCCATACGCTCGGGACGATAAAACGTGTCGTAGTACGCGCGGAGCCGCTCCGGCTTGAACGTGCGCAGGATGTCGGGCTTGCCGATCGGCAGGCGTTCCGCGTAGCGCGAGTGGTAATACAACACAGGAATCTGCTTGTCGCGGACGCGCGATGACGCGCCAAGGCCGCCGCGCCACTCTTCGATGACGACCCCGCGTTCCTTGTCGATCTCCTTTGGATCGAGCGTCAGGCCGCCGGCGTAATCCGCCATGGCGGTCAGCCCCTTTTCGACGATCTCCGGCTTGTCCGACGGCAGGTCGAGCATGTAGACCGTTTCGTCGAAGCTCGTGTAGGCATTGACGTGCGGTCCGAGCCGCGCGCCGGTGGATTCGAAGTAGGAGACCAGCTCACCCGGTTTGAAGTGGGCGCTGCCGTTGAACGCCATGTGCTCGAGCATATGCGCGAGCCCCTGCTGATCGTCCGCCTCCTGCAGCGATCCAGTCTTGACCGCGAGCCGCAGCAGCACGCGATTGGCCGGCCGACCGTTCTTGCGCACGTAATACTTCAGCCCGTTCGCCAGCGTCCCGGTTTTCACAGCCGGGTCGAACGGGATCGTGTCCTGCGGCGAGAAGGCGGGCGGCGGCTGTGCCGGCGCAGGCGCGGCCTGCTGCGCACGCATCACGGGCGTGAGCGTGACGAGAAGAGTGATCAGTGGGAGCAGGCGAAGACGGACCATCGTTCGAATGTAACACGAGGCACGGGCCACACAGGGTCCGAGGCGCGATGCGCGAGGTGCGAGGCGCGAGGTGCGAGGTGCGAGGCGCGGCGGGAGGCGCGAGGCGCGAGGCGTCAGTGAATCGTGTCGATGATCCGCCTGATCTCGCGATCGAGCGTCTCGATATCACACGGTTTGACCGCAAGTTCGATCATGAACTGCTGGTCCGCTGGCTCGCCGGCAATCGCCAGGATCGGCACGTCGCCAGGGATCCAGACGGATCGGATTCTGTCGACCCAATGACCAGCACGTACGGTCGTTCTTTCCGCAACTCCATGGTTGCAGACGAAATCAAAATACGGACCAGCTAAAGGTCGAGCTTACGCGCCGCGGGCGCGACCGAGGAGGAGTTCCAGCTCGCGAGTGAACTCGGTCAACAGGTTACGGTTAGTCTTCGCCAGATCCTCGAGGGCAGTGACCTGTTCGCGCACCTGTCGAATCTGCGCGGGATCGGCCTTGCGACGCTCGGGCGCACCGTGTGCGAACACCCTGGTTGCCACTTCGAGGCGGTTCGCGACCCGATGATGGGCCTCGGCCTGCGCAAGCAGATCAAGCGCGAGAGCGAGCAGCGCGTCGGTGTGGGTGCGAGGTCTGGGTTTCAAGGTGGGCCCTGTATGTTACCGCGACGATACTCCGCCGTAACACTTCCATGCAAATCAGAGGCACGCTGCGTTCCGTTATCGAAAGCGCGCGAGGTCGAGCCGGGTCTGCCAGATGACGTTCCCGCGCTCGTCGTTCAGGATGAGCATTGGCTCGCTTGCCCCGGCGATCTCGGCGCGGGGGAACGATGCTTCCAGGCGAATCGACGTCATCGCGCTCCCCGGCCCGCTTCCCGGTGGATATACCGGGTCGCGCATGATCTTGGGCGCCGCGACGGGCTTCGTGTCGGGACCGGTCCGGACGTAGAGATCGTAGGCCGGCGGACCGGCAAACGTGTTGAGCGGGTGCAGGCGCACGTCCGCGATGAACGTCACGAGGCCCCGAAACGGCGTCATCGCGGCGGCAAGGTCGTGCGTTGTGAAGGAGTATTCCCCCTGCATCGCGCGCTCGCGGACGATGAGCACGGCGCGGCGGAATTCGGTAATCACCTCGATGCTGTCGACGATGCCCGACGGCGTAAGACGGTAGCCGGCGCTGAACGCGTCATAGAGGGCCTGATCGTGCGTGCGCCCGATGTTCAGCGCTTCGCGCGCGGAGTCTCCCTGCGCGCGCGGCGGTGCAACGGGTGCGGCGCTGAGGACAGCGGCCACCAGCAGGATGCCCGGGTTCGGTAAGGTCATTGGCTGTTCACGCGCGACGGGTCGGTTCTACTAGGGCCGGCGCGTCTCCTCGAATAGGATGGCGGGATGAGCGATCAAGTGCAACTGGTGACCAGCGCCAGGCTGCCGGCCCCCGCGGGTCCGTACGCCCCGGCGACCATTGCGGGGAACCTCGTCTTCGTCTCAGGGCAAGGGGGACGTGACCCCTCCACGAACCAGCTGGTCGGTCCCGACGTCGAAGCACAGACAGAACAGGTGCTGAAGAATATCGCGGCGATCCTGGAGGAGGCCGGTTCCGGTCTCCAGCACGTCCTGCGCTGCGGCGTCTTCCTCGTCGACATCAAGGAATTCCCGCGGATGAACGAGGTGTATGGCCGCATGTTCGGCAACCACCGCCCGGCGCGCACGACGGTGGAGGTCTCGAACCTGCCCGGCGCCGGGATGCGCGTGGAGATTGATGCGGTCGCCGTCATTCCGAAGTAAGCGCTAAGTGGCCTCCCCGGCCTCTGAGTGACGTCAGGCACCGGTGACATATGTCGGACGATACGCGCGAGTATTTCAACGACGTGGCCAGCCGCTGGGACGAGATGCGGCAGCGATTCTTTGGCGACGGTGTACGTCGCGCGTCAATCGCGGCGGCCCGCGTCGGGCCCGGAATGGTCGTCGCCGATGTTGGTATCGGCACCGGCTTTCTTGCCGAGGCCGCGCTCGACGCTGGCGCGCGAGTGATCGGCATCGACATCTCAGACGCCATGCTCGACCAGGCGCGTACGAAGTTCGCGAATCATCCGTTCGAGGCGCGACGCGGGGACGGCGAGCGGTTGCCGCTGGCAGAGAGAGAAGTCGACGCGGTGCTCGCCAATATGGTGCTGCATCACGCGGAGGATCCCGCCGGCGCGATCCGCGAGTGGGCCCGCGTCCTGAAACCTGGCGGCACGCTGGTCATCACCGATGCCGACACGCACACGCACGAGTGGCTGCGGACCGAGCAGCACGATCGCTGGCTCGGGTTCGCCCGTGGCGACGTCGCATCGTGGTTCCTCGATGCCGGCCTCGAGGAGGTGACGGTCGGCGACACGCAGGAGACATGCTGTCCCACGTCGAACTGCGGCACTCAGGCGTCCATCACCATCTTCATCGCGCGCGGCCGGAAACCTCTCGCGTAATCATGCGGACCATCGACGAGACGGCACTGCGCCACGTGATCACCGCGGAGCACGCCGTCGACGCGATGCGTGAGGCGTTCCGCGCGGACGGCGAAGGGCGCACGCACGTGCCGGCCGTCATCAACCTCGAGGTGCCCCAGGCGCACGGTGAGTTCCACGTGAAGACGGCGTTGATCGAGGGAGTGCCCCACATCGCGGTGAAGGTCGCCAGCGGCTTCTACGACAATCCCGCAAAGGGCTTACCAAGCGGATCCGGATTGATGGCGGTGTTCGATGCCACGACCGGACTGCCGGTGGCGATGCTGTTCGACAACGGCTTTCTCACGGATGTCCGCACGGGCGCCGCCGGCGCCATCGCCGCCGACGTCCTCGCCCCCTCCACCGTCGCCATCGTCGGGGTGCTCGGCAGCGGCCTGCAGGCGCGTCACCAGGTGCATTGCCTTCGGGTTGTCAGGGCGTTCCTGCGTCTCGTCGTGTGGAGTCCAAACCGCGCGCACGTGCAGGCCTACTGTGATGAGATGCGCCTTGCGGGGTACGACGCGGCACCCGCGCCGGACGCGGAATCCGTCTGCCGCGAAGCGGACGTGTTGATCACGGCGACGCCGTCGCGCGCGCCGCTCGTGAAAGCCGAGTGGCTCCATCCTGGCCAGCACGTCACCGCGGTCGGCGCCGATGCTCCCGGCAAGCAGGAACTCGAGGCCGCCTGCCTCGATCGCGCCGACCTCGTCGTCGTCGATCGCTTCGCGCAGTGCGCCGCGTTTGGGGAACTGAGACATGCGCTCGACGCTGGCCTCGTGACGCGTCGCGACGTCCATGGCGAACTGGGCGAGGTCGTGGCCGGACGCAAACCAGGACGGACCCGCAACGATCAGATCACGATTGCCGATCTGACCGGCGTCGGCTTTCAGGACACCGCCATCGCAAGCAAGGCGCTTCATCTGGTTACGTAGGTGCCGCGCTTCAAGCTGGTGATCGAATACTCGGGCGCGCGGTATAGCGGCTGGCAGATTCAGAAAAACGCGCGGACGGTCCAGGGAGAGATCGACCAGGCGATCCGCGAGGTCACCAGACGCCGGGAATTCGAACTGTATGGGGCAGGACGGACCGACGCAGGTGTGCATGCGCTGGCGCAGGTCGCGCATCTCGAGTTGTACACGGACTTGCCGCCTGCGACGCTGCGGTCGCGAATCAACGACGCGCTCCCCGCCGACATCTATATTCGCCAGATCGAAAAAGTCCCACATCGTTTCCACGCGCGACACGACGCGGTGTCGCGCAGCTACCTGTATCAGATCGCACGCCGCAAGACGGCATTCTTCAAACCGTACGTGTGGTGGATCAAGGATCCGCTCGATGTGTCGCGCGTGCGTGAGGCTGCCGCCTCGTTCGTCGGCATGAAAAACTTCGAGTCGTTTACCGCCGATGAACCAGGTGAGAAGTCGACGAAGGTGATGGTCGACCGACTCGACATTGTCGAGGACGGCGCCCTGCTGGTGATTCGCATCCAGGGGTCGCATTTCCTCTGGCGCATGGTTCGCCGGATGGTTGGCGTGCTCGCCGCAGTGGGACGTGGCGAGTTGACCGTCGATGGCGCCGCCGGGTTCCTCGAACAACGCTCCGGCGTCCCCGCAACGCTGACCGCTCCTGCCGCTGGCCTCTTTCTTGAAAGCGTCTACTACCCCGGAGACGCCGGACCAGGTCCGCTTCGAGGAGTGTTCCGTCTGGAATGAAAGGGTTCCTTAAAATCGCCCTTGGGGTCGTCACTGCCATCGGCGGCTTCCTCGATGCCGGCACCATCGCCACGTTTGCGCAGGCCGGCGCCGTGTTCGAGTTCCGGCTGCTGTGGGTTGCCGCCCTGGGCACGCTCTGCATCGTGTTCCTTTCGGAGATGCTCGGCCGACTCGCGGCCATCAGCAAGCACACGCTGGCCGATGCCATCCGCGAGCGTTTCGGCTTTCGCTACCACGCGCTCCCGTTGTTCTCGGAGTTGTTTCTCGATGTCACCGTGCTCGCCGCCGAGATCGGCGGCGTGGCCGTGGCCATCAAGCTGCTGACGGGGATCGGATTTCCGTGGTGGGCGCTTCCCGTCGGCTTCGCGATCTGGCTGCTCCTGTGGCGCGGCAAGTTCGAGGCGATCGAGGAGGGCGTGGCGCTGCTCGGACTGATCACGCTCTGCTTCGTCTGGGCTGCGTGGACCGAGGGCCCTTCGCTCCGCGAGATCGTCGCCGGGCTCAAGCCGACGCTGCCGCCCGATAAGCCCGCGCAGTACTGGTTTCTCGCTGTCAGCATGCTTGGCTCGCTGCTCAGCCCATACGTGCTGAATTTCTACTCTGCGGGAGCGGTGGAAGAGAAATGGAAGGCGGAAGATCTTCCGGTGAACAGGATCGCCGCAGGCGTAGGGATGACGTTCGGCGGCTGTGTCGGCGCCGCCATGCTGATCGTCTGCGCGATGACGCTGTTCCCGCGCGGCGTCGATGCGAACACGTTCGAGGAGATGCAGGCCGCTCTGTCGCTGTCGCTCGGTGCGCGGCTGGGAGCGACGCTGTTCGCGTTATCGCTCGGGATCGCGTGCGTCGGTGCGGCGCTCCAGGTTTCGCTGAACCTGAGTTACACGCTGGCGCAGGCGTTCGGGTGGAACTGGAGCGAAGATTTGCAGCCTGCCGACGACGCGCGATTCGCGGCAACTTACACGATTGCCATTCTCGTCGCGTCGATCATCGTGGCCATCGGCTTCAACCCGCTGAAGATCACCATGCTGGCGATGGCGTTCAACGTTGTCGTCATGCCGGCGCTCGTGCTGCCGCTGCTGGTGATCATGAACGACGAAGACTACCTGGGCCCGTACACCAACGGCTGGATCTCGAACATCGTCGTGTCGGCCGTCACCGTGATGGGGTTCCTTCTCGCACTTGTGGCGATTCCACTGCAGATTGCCGGAGGCAGCTGATGCACCTGAACCGGGATCTTCTCGACAACCAGGTCCTCGACAGGCTGAATCGCAAAATCGGCAAAGTCGACGGCATCGTCCTCGTGCTGCGGCGCGGGCGTCCGCCGCGCGTGGCGGCACTCGAACTCGGACTTCCGACGCTGGCGATGCGAATCAGCGAGCGGCTTGGGGATCGCGCGCGCGCGCTGGAGCGGTGGCTCGGCGTCGGTGACGGCAAACCGGTAAGGATTCCACTCGACCGCATCGAGGCGGCTGGTATCGACGTCCGGGTCGACATCGACGCGAATCCAACGGCCGTTTACGACTGGGAACGCTGGATCCGGCGCGTGCTGATCGGCCGTATCCCGGGCGCCGGCGGCGGCGGCCCTGAAGCAGCACAGAAATGACTACTGAAGTCCATCTCGAGCGTCTCGTCGGACGCATCGTGCACGACACGACCGGCCGGCGGGTCGGGCGGTTATCGGAAGTCGTCGCAAAGAAAGAAGACGACGAGTTTGTCGTGGCCGCCTATCTGGTCGGCCCGGCGGCGTGGCTGCATCGCTTCGCTGTTCACGGACTCGGACTGCGGTTCCGCAGCATCGCCTGGATCTACCGCGTGGCGTGGGATCAGATGGACTTATCCGATCCGAAACATCCCGTGACGACGTGTCCGCGCGACGATCTTACGGTTGAACATCTTCCGTCGCGGAAACGCGGGCTCAAGCGGCCTCCGGGCAGGGCATTGCGATGAAGGGCCTGAGTCGTCATGAGCCGTGAGCCCTAAGCCTTTCTAATCATCGGCACGAACCTCACCGGCATCGTGCCGACCGTCTCCAGCATCTCGCCGTTGCGCCTGATGACCCGCAACTCCTGGTTGAACACCCCCAGCGGAATCGCGAGGATCCCGCCGTCGACGAGCTGTTCGATGAACGCGGGCGGAATGTCTTCAGGCGCTGCCGCGACGATGATTCGATCGTAAGGCGCGTGTTCGGGCCACCCGGCGTACCCATCGCCCGCCCGCACGTGGACGTTCGTGTAATGCAGTTCCTGGAGCAGGCGTTGCGCCCGTTCTGCGAGCTCGTCGATCAGCTCAATCGCGTAGACTGTCGCCCCCAGTTCCGCAAGGACGGCGGTCTGATACCCGGATCCCGCTCCGATCTCGAGCACGCGATGCGCAACCTCGACGCGCAGCGCTTCGGTCATGAACGCGACGATGTAAGGTTGTGAAATCGTCTGGCCCAGACCAATGGGAATGGGATGATCCTCGTACGCCTGGTCGCGTTGTGCGGAGGGAACGAAGAGGTGCCGCGGCACTCGTTCCATCGCCTCGAGGACACGCGGATCGCGCACTCCGCGGGCGCGAACCTGTTCCGCGATCATCCGTGACCGCGCAGCCGCATAAGCGGCCTCGTCCATCAGACGATTATCGAACAATCCGGAGGTTGCGCGGCGGATCCGGCGCGGCGCCGCGCCATCCAAGCTGGATCACCTCGAAGTCGTCCGCCGTCAGCCCGTGAAATGCGGGATTGAGGATGGTGTTGTTCCAGCGCGGGTCCATGGTGCCGCTGACGTACATGTCGGATCCATTGTCGGCCACGATGAGACCGTGGCGCTGCATCGCGCGAAAGAGGCGTTGCACTTCCGGGACGTAGCCGGACAGGTTCTTCGACGACTTCAACCGCAGCCGCGCGCCCATGGGTAACGCGCCCGCTGTCGACCCCGCGCGATGCGAGGCGGGCCAGACGTAGCCGTCCGTGGCACGCACGGTGACGCGGAACGCGTGCCTGATCTCTGCTGCGCCATACGCTTCGTCGTACCTGACCAGGCCCGGAAAGATCGCCAGCCCTGCGGCATCAGCGGACGTCCACGTCTCGGGTCGGCGATCGTTGCGATTGAGATCGAACACGGCGCCGCAGTCCGCCTCCCATCGGTTCGCCGCCGCATTCCAGTGGGTGCCCGCCGTTTCGTAAAGGAGCCAGTGATCCTGGTCGACGATCAGCATGTGTCGATCGCCAGTCGAGCCGCCGCCAGCCACGCCACCCTCGATGTAGTTGGCCTGCGTCTTCGCTTGGGACGGAATGGGATAACCGGCAGGGCGCCCGGGTGCTCCGGCATCACTCTCATCGCCATACGCGGTCCAGGTCGGCGCCACGAGTGGCTGGTCACCGGAAACGACGATGTAGGGGATGCCGTAAGGCGGCGGACCGAAGTCGGGATGCACCTGCCTGGTGCGACCGATGAAGTTGATGTAAGCAGATGACGCGGGATCGATCGGCGCTCGACTGATGTCGAGGTTCCACCAGTTCGAGACGGGAAACACTTGCCGGCCGACAAGCGAGCCCGCAAGCTGCGGCGGCGCTGCGAACAGCACGGAAGTCCCGAGGACTATCGCTGCGGCAGTCAGCGAGGAATACGGGGCTCTCGGTATTCCGCGCTCCGACCGTCCTCCGACCGGCACGCCGGGTGCATTTCACTATCCATACCACCCGTAAGTCACTGAAAACCCGTGCGCGCAGGGGCGGGCAGGGTCACGTTTGTGTGCGCGCTAACGATGTTGAAAGAGGACACGGACCTGGATGGACGCGGCGACACTGAACGGAACCGGTAAAGCTCGGCCGCGCTCCGGCCGAAAGAGTGAGCGGCCGCACATGGCGCGCGAGTTCCGCTATCACCTGCTGTCGATCGGCGTGAACCGCGAGTCGAACGGCGCAGCCGTGCGTTCCGCGGAGCGCGACGCAGTCGGCATGTCGTGGACCTTCGCGCAGCTTGGATACTGGCGCGCGGAGCGGAACCGATGCTTGACGGGCGCGCAGGCCACGCCCGCCGCGGTCGATGCCCATCTCTCGCACTGCGCCTCGATCCCCGATCTCGACCTGCTGATGATTTACTGGAGCGGTCACGTGTTCGCGATCGACGCGATCGTGGATGCGCTCGCGCAGAAGGCAGACGCGAAGCTGCGCGTCCTCATTGTCGACACGTGCCACGCCGACGATCGTATGCGCAAGCTCGACGCCGCGATGGCGAAGTTGCCGGACACGCAACGCCCGGTTACGCTCGCATCGTGCGCGTCTGACGGGCGGGCACGCGAAAACAGCGTCCATGGATTTTTCACCGGCGCGTTGCTGCGGCAACTGCGCCGGCCGCGGCGTCCCGGCACACGGTCGCTCGATCTGCTCGACGCGTTCAATCGCGCCGCTGACGAAGCCGTCAGCCGCATCGGCCAGGAACCATTGTTCACCACCAATGGCGCAGGACGCCTGCGCATTCCCATCCTCACCCAAACACCTCTTCCGTTTGAATAAGCCGGTACACCGCTTGCTCCTTCCAGGCTGAGGAGGAAGCGATGAGATCGACGACGCTGTTTTTCGCTGCACTCTGCCTCAGCGTTCCACCGGTCGCTGCCGCACAGGACCAGAGCCGTGGCAACACGGTGATGCGCTTCCAGAGTATGGATGCGAACGGTGACGGCGTTATCACTCGCGACGAGTGGCGCGGCAACGATCGATCGTTTCGCAATCACGACTGGAACGGCGACGGCAAACTGTCCGGCGATGAAGTGCGTCCGGGCGGACGCCGCGTCCCGCGGTGGGACGATCGCGACATCGCGGATTCGATCGCGCGCGACGACGACTGGAGCGAGGCGCGCTTCTCCAGCCTCGATCACGACGGCAACGGTCGCCTGTCCGCGAAGGAATGGCACGGCGATCCCGAACTGTTCGGGCGCCTCGATCGCAACCGCGACGGCTCGCTGACGCGTGCCGAATTCATGGGGAGTTCCGACGACGACGATCGTGAGGAGCGATTCTGGGACCTCGATACCAATCGCGACGGCCGCCTCACGCGTGACGAATGGCACGGCAGCACCGCCGTCTTCCGGGCGCTCGACGCGAACGGCGACGGCGTCCTGACGCGCGCGGAGGCGGTGGGTAACGACAACGTCGTGCGCGACGAGTTCCGCAGCGTCGACATCAACGGTGACGACGCGATCTCGCGGGATGAGTGGCACTGGAACACGGCGGCGTTCGATCGGCTCGACGCCGACCACGATGGACGCGTGTCACGGCGCGAGTTCGAGAACCCACCGGCAACCAACCTCGGGCAGCAATCCGTGGCGTATCGCAACGGCTACGAGCGAGGACGGCAGGAGGGCATCCAGGCCGGCAAGGAAGACAAGCCGCGGCACTGGGATCTCGAGGGACAACGGGAACTCGAGAACGCCGACTCCGGCTACCAGCCACAGATGGGCAGCTACCAGGAATACCAGGCGGGCTATCGTGCAGGGTTCCGTCTTGGTTATCGTGAAGGGTTCGGGCCCCGGTGACAAACGGAGGTAGACGAAGAGAACGGACCTTAGAAACGGAGCAACGGAGGAAACGAAGGGAACGGAGTCAAAAACTCTAAACACACTTAAGAGGCTCCGTTTCCTCCGTTGTCTTCGCTGCTTCGTGTCGGAATCCGTTACCTCCGGGCTTCCTTCGTTTTGCGCCGGTGGTGTTAAACTCGGCGGCGCGTGCGCCTATTCACAATCATCGCTGTCACTACCCTCATCGTCCTTGGCCCCGCGACGCTCAGATCGCAGAACACTCCATCGGATAGCGCGGGAGGGCCCGCGCAGATCCTGACCGCCGACGATGTGCGGGCCATCCTGACCGTGGCCGCGACGGCGCTCGGCAACGAGACGCTCGGTGCGGCGGTCGTCGATCGCACCGGCAGCATCCTTGGCGTGTTCGCCCGGCCGCAGGCCGACGAGCGAACGCCGGACATCGCGGTCACGCTTGCGCGCACCGGGGCGATGTTCGCGAACGACCAGGCGCCGCTGTCGTCACGGACCGTGCGCTTCATCAGCGGAATTCACTATCCGCCGGGCGTGCAGAACACGCCGAACGCCGCGCTCTACGGCGTCGAGAACATCAACCGCGGCTGCAGGGTCGACCAGCTCGGCGACGCAGTGTTCAACGCGCCGTTCCCGCGGCCCAGGTCCATTGCCGGTGTGTTTGGCGAAGGCGCGGCCAGCACGCCGCTTCCCTGCGAACCATCAGACACGCGCGGGTGCGCGCGCGGCGGGCCGATGCTCGACGAAACGGGCGCGCCACTGTCTTCCGTCGGAATCACGACAGGCAAGGCCGATGTGTTCGACACCGGCCAGGATCTACTCAACGCGGTGCCGGTCAATCCCGGCGGCATCCCAATCTACCGCGGCGGCAAGGTCGTAGGAGGTGTCGGCGTCGCGGGTGTGCCGCCGGATCATGCGGAATACGCCGCAACACTCGCGGCGGCGGGTGCGGGGCGCGGGCTGGATTTCAACGAACCACTCGGCGCTCCGGGCGCGGTGTATGTTGACGGCATCCGGCTGCCGTTCTTCGGCGGCTGCACCAACATCCCGTGCATCCGGCGCGCGCTGCAAGGACGGCCGACCGGTTCGTCGCCTGGCCAGATTACAAGCGGCCGCTTCATCGTCGAACCTCGTGACGGCATCCAGGCGCCGGAGGGTTACGTGCTGGGCCCGCGTGCCAGCACGGTAGCTGGAGGCCTCACGGTTGACGAAGTTCGCCAGATCATCGACCGATCGGTCGAAGTCGCATTCCGCACGCGCGCCATGATCCGGCTGCCGATCAACCAGCCGTCGCGCATGACGCTCAGCGTCTCCGACGAGACCGGAACCATCCTGGCGCTGTATCGCATGGCGGATGGAACCATTTTCTCCTCTGACGTCGCGATGACGAAGGCGCGGAACTCGTACTACTTCAGCACGCGTGAGGGGTACGAAGTGCTGCGCGGGATTGCGCAGAATGGCGCGGGAGAGCAGTACACGTGGACGCCTGAGCCGCCTGCCGGCCGCGGATGGGCGCTGACGGCGCGGACCATCAGCTTCGCCGGTCAGCCGCTCTTCCCTCCCGGCATCGACCGCGAGGAGGAGCTCGAAGAGCGTGACGATCATCCGCGCCCTGGCCCGTGGTTCGATCTTTACGTCTACGACTCCAGGAACCCGTGCACGGAGGGTCCAGGACCCTCGCGCGGCGGTAATCGCACGTTCCTGAATCAGAGCGGCATCGTGTGGTTCCCGGGCAGCGTGCCGCTCTATCGCGGCGATCGCCTGATTGGAGGCCTTGGCGTCAGCGGCGACGGCGTCGAGCAGGACGACTACGTGTCGCAGTTCGGGAGCGAAGGGTTCCATCCGCCTGACGAGTTGCGCGTCGACAACAGCTTCATGGTGAACAGCAACGGCCGCTCGGTGCGGTTGCCGTATTTGAAGCTGCCAAGAAATCCTGAAATCCAGGAGCTGCGGCGCTAGATTCCGCGCCGAGGCCGCTGCGCCTACAACTGCAGCGCTTCCCCTTCACTTGCTGTCTCGGTCGCGGCAAAGATTCGGCGGGCATCTGCCCGAATCCTGACGAGTTCTTCGTCCGACCGCCCCGGCTTGTGATGAAACAGCCACAGGCCCCCGATATCGTTAAGTGCGGCGAACTCCGCGCACTGCCGCCAGTCGCTGTGTCCCCATCCACGATGCTGCGGTAATTCCTGCGGCGTGAAGTGCGCGTCCAGTACGATCGCCGCCGCCCCTCGCGCGAAATCGGCGAGCGGCTCGTCGAACGCGGGGTCGCCGAACTCGTGGTCCGTGGCGTAGACGAAATCGCCGGTCAGGCCGCGAATGCGATACGCGAGCGCGCCGCCAGGATGGTTCAGCGGACATGCCGTCACGTCGAATCCCGGAATCCCGAGCTCGCCCCGCGTCACCAGGTTCACCCCGGGACGGTTCGGGAGGTGCTGGTACGGGACGGGAAAAAACGGTGACTTGAACATCGTGTCGAGCCACGATGGGTCGTGTGACGCGAGCGCCGGCGTGTGGATCGTCAGGTCCCACCCGGGCTGATACAGCGTCGCAAAGAATGGAAGACCGAGCAGGTGATCCCAGTGATAGTGCGTCAGCAGCAGCGAGACGGGCTGTGGCGCCGGCGCGACCGCCGCAGGGTTGACGCCGACAATGCCGGACCCGGCATCGAGAATGAGGATCCCGCCGGTGCGCTCGTCGAGCAGTTCGACGCAGGGCGTGTTGCAGCCGTGACCAATGGCGTTGGGTACGGCCCACGGCACCGACCCTCGCACACCCCAGAAACGCACGCGCATCCGCTCATGTCCTCTCTACCAGGCGTCTCGTCGACTCTTTGACGTGTCGAGCGAGTTGCCGTAGCAGTTCCTGTGTTCGCTCGGGATCGCTGGCCAGCATGCGGCCGAAATCCTTCTTGGCGACCCTGCGCAGCTGCGCGTCCGATACCGCGATGACGGTCGCGGACCTGGGCTCGTCAAGGAGCAAACTGATTTCTCCGACCCAGTCCCCTTTGCTCAGCCTGGCCAGCGAGAGCGGGGTCGCGCCCGCACGATCCCGCAACACGTCGAGGACGCCTCGCTCGATGACGTAAGCCTCGTCGCCGAGTTCCCCCTGGCGCATGACCGTCTCGCCGGCGGACACCAGGCGATATCCGCAGCAGTCGAATGGACAGCGGTATTTCTCCGTGTGATAGAGCTTCGCGCACACCGTGCCACCGCCCCACTGCTGCGTGTAGGCCGCCACGGCGATGACCGCGCCGATGCATGGGCCCACGAAATAGATCCAGATGTCGCGATAGAGCGGCACCATGATGGCCGGTCCAAGCGACCGCGCGGGATTAAGGCTCGTGCCCGAAACGGGCGCTTCGACCATCACGAGGAGGGCGACGAGCGCCCCTGCGATGATGCCGGTGCGTGGGGCGATCGACGGCTTGTTCACGCAGACGAAAATCGTGAACACGAGGAGGAACGTGATGATCGTCTCCGCGACCAGCGCGAACAGTGTCGAATAGCCATCGCCCGGTATGGTGACGGCATATTGAATCGCTGGCGTGAGCTCGCGCCACGCGAGCCCGGCGGCAAATGCGCCAACGAGCGCGCCCGCAAACTGCGCGATCACGTAGGCGACGGCATCGCGGGTCGACACCTGGCCCATTCGCCAGAAGGCCAGCGTGACCGCGGGGTTGATGTGTCCTCCGCTTCGCTGCCCCAGCGGCGAGTAGACGACGAGCGTCGCGCCACCGGCGAACAGGATGCCCGTCGCGAGCCGACGGAGCATCGGATTCGACATCGTGGGCATCGGTGACCCTGGCGCCCACATCAACGCCACGGCGCTGATGCCGATAAACAGCATGATCGCCGTCCCGGCGAACTCACAAAAATAGACTGGAAGATTGCGGCGCATGCGCAGCCCGCAGATAATACCCGACCACATGCCTTCACGCACACGCCTGACAGCTGAACACGAGCGACTTTCCGATCCCACACCCGCAATCGTTCCCCCCTGGAGGCGCTGGGGCTGTTATGTGACCGAGCGTGCCTGGGGAACCGTGCGTGAGGACTACAGTCCGAATGGCGCGGCGTGGGACTTCCTGCCGCACGACCTGGCACGCAGCAAGGCGTATCGATGGGGCGAAGACGGCATTGCCGGTCTATGCGACCGCTACCAATTGCTCACATTTGCCCTCGCGTTCTGGAACGGCCGCGATCCCATCCTGAAGGAACGGATGTTCGGGCTCACGTCGAGCGAGGGGAACCGCGGGGAGGACGTGAAGGAGTACTACTTTTATCTCGACGCCACGCCCACTGGCAGCTACATGAAGCTGCTTTACAAGTATCCCCACGCCGAATACCCCTACGGGCGGCTGCTGCACGAGAACCGCTCGCGCGGCGGCGGCGGCATGGAGTTCGAGCTCCTCGACACCGGCGTGTTCAACGAGGATCGCTACTTCGACATCGTCATCGAATATGCGAAGGCCGGGCCCGACGACATCTGCATCCGCATCGAAGCGTTCAATCGCGGACCGCGCGAGGCGGAGCTCCACGTGCTGCCGCACCTGTGGTTTCGCAACACCTGGGCGTGGGGTCCCGAGCGGCGCAACCCGCCGATCATCCGGCGGGGACCGTCTGGCAAGAGCTGGCAGTGCTTTGTCGCGGACGACGCCGGCACACAGCCGTTGCCGAACCTGATGTTCGAGTACCGCCTTGGCGAGCGCTACCTGTATGCGCCGGGCAGCGGTGAGCCGCTTTTCACGGATAACGAGAGCAACAACGAGCGCTTGTATGGATCGCCAGGCGCCAGCCGCTTCACCAAGGATGCGTTCCATCGTCACCTCGTCAATGGCGAAGACAGCATCAACCCGGACCAGGTCGGCACGAAGGCAGCCCTTCACTTCAGGCGGACGGTGCCTGCCCGCGGATCGTCGGTGTGGGTCCTGCGGCTGACGAACGAGAAGTTGAACAACCCGCTCGATGATGTCGAATCCATCGTCGCGACGCGGCATCGCGAAGCCGACGAGTTCTACGAGACCATCCATCCGCCGAAGGCCAGTGCGGACGAGAAGCTGGTGCAGCGGCAGGCGCTGGCGGGAATGCTGTGGACGAAGCAGATCTACCTGTTCGACGTGAACCAGTGGCTCGAAGGCGACAACCCGTCGCTGGCACCGCCCGAGTCGCGCAAGCGCATTCGCAACAGCCACTGGCGTCACCTGAACTCGATGCGCATCCTGTCGATGCCGGACAAGTGGGAATACCCCTGGTTCGCGGCGTGGGATCTCGCGTTTCACTGCGTGGCGCTGGCGCTGGTGGATCCCGCGTTCGCCAAGGAGAACCTGTGGGTGCTGCTCTTCGAGCAGTTCCAGCACCCCAACGGGCAGATCCCGGCTTACGAGTGGGAGTTCTCCGATCTCAACCCGCCCGTTCACGCCTGGGGCGTGTGGCGCGTCTACAACATGGACCGCATCCGCAACGGCAAGGGCGACCGCGAGTTCCTGGAGAAGTGCTTCCACAAGCTGCTGATCAACTTCGCCTGGTGGATCAACAAGGTCGATCGTTCGGGCAACAACGTCTTCGAGGGCGGATTCCTCGGCCTCGACAACATCACGGTCATCGACCGCAGCGAGCCGCTGCCCGCGGGGGCGGTGCTCGAGCAGTCGGACGCGACGGGCTGGATGGGGATGTTCTGCCTGAACCTGATGCGCATCGCGCTGGAGCTGGCCAAGGAGAACCGGGCCTACGAAGCGCTCGCGACCAAGTTCTTCCAGCACTACATCTACGTCGGCGCGGCCATGAAGAAGATGGGCACGCGCAACCATCGTCTGTGGGACGAGGAGGACGGCTTCTTCTACGACGTGCTCACCTATCCCGACGGCTCCTTCGAGAGGTTTCGCGTGCGCTCGCTGGTGGGGCTCATCCCCCTCTACGCCGTGGAGCGGCTGGAGGACCGGTGGATCGAGCCGTTCGCGGAGTTCGAGTCGAACCTGCACTGGTTCGTGGAGAACAAGAAGCGCGTCGTGCAGGACGTCGTCCACGTGGTCCGGCGCGACGGGGAGTCCACCCACGTCTGCGCGATCGTCAACCAGGCGCAGATGCAGGGGATACTGCGCCGCGTCATGGACCCCGAGGAGTTCCTCTCCCCGTGGGGCCTGCGCAGCCTGTCGCGCTACCACCTCACGCATCCCTTCCGGTTCGGGGACCGCGAGGTGGGCTACGAGCCGGCGGAGGCGCGCGAGCGGATCAAGGGGGGCAACTCGAACTGGCGCGGGCCGATCTGGTTCCCGACCTGCTTTTTGCTGCTGGAGTCGCTGCGCAAGCTGGGCAAGGCGTACGG
>JBKOZS010000227.1:0-14693 GCA_046726015.1 Acidobacteriota bacterium | reverse complement strand
ATATAGACGGGAGGAGTCAGCGGCTGCTGAATAGCCGCCTGCACTTTGGCCAGGTCGCGTGACATGAGCAGGTTCCGTTCGGCCTGGCTCAGTCCGTACTGGTTCAGAAGATCGACGAACGCTTCGAAGGTCTTGCGCGCCGGTGTGTCCTTCTGCACATCGAGCATGAAGGACGCCAGACGATTCTGCTCCTGCATCGCCTCTCCTTGCGCACCCGTGGTTAACGCCTAACAAACGAAGATAGTACGGGGACGAACTACCCTATCTTGCGAGGCCGACTCTCGCAAGTAAATTTGCGAAGCGAGCATCTCCGCGCAACGTGTCGAACCGCGGGTCGACGGCGATGTAGCTCACCCACGGCTCCTGCCGCTCCATCGCGCGTTCGAGCCAGGTCAATGCGTCGTCATTCTGTCCGAGGCCCGCGTGAATGGCGGCGAGAGCCGCCGCGACGTCCGGTTCTTGCCGGGCGTATCGCCCCGCGAGATCGTCGGCAAGCCGCTGCGCCTCGGCTCGTCTCCCCGCTGCCGCAAGGATGTAACCCTTCGTGCCGTCGGTCACGGGATCGGACATGAGTGCGGCCGCCGCGTCCACTTCCGCCAGCGCTCTCGTAAAGTCCCGCTTGTAGCCGTAAACCTCGGCCAGCGCGAGGTGCCCCTTGGCGAACGTCGGGTCCATGCGCACGGTTTTTTCGAGTTGTGCGATCGCGGCGTCGTAGTTGCGAGCGAAGATCTGCAGTCCACCAGCTTCAGCGTTCACGCTTGTGGACAGCGGATCGACCGCGAGCGCGGTATTGATATGGTCGATTGCTTCCGGCACGAGTCCGCGCTTCGACAAAAGGTCGGCCAACCAGTGATGCGCGGTGCCGTAGCTCGGTTTGGCCGTGACGGCGCGCCGGAGGTACTGTTCCGCCGTACTCCAATCGAACCGCAGCTCGGCGAGAAGACCCAGGGACGCATGCGGTTCTGCGAGCGCATCATCCAGGGTCAGCGCGGTCGTGGCCGCGGTAGTCGCACGCGCGACGGCATCTCCGCGCGGGGCGTGAGCGTAAATCGACAGAACCATAAACGTGTACGCGTCCGCGAGACCCGCATAGGCGCGCGCGAACTTTGGGTCGCGATCGATGGCTTCCTGAAAGTACAGGATGCTGCGCCTGATGCCCTCCTCCGTGCGCTTGTTCCACTCGTACCGGCCGCGGAGGTAAAGGTCGAACACCGCGGGGTCCTGCCTCGCGGCAATATCAGCCGCGCCGTTTGCCGGTGGGTTCTGCTGCTCCGGGTTCAGGTGGAGGTTGATGCCCTCGGCAACCGCCTTCGCGATGCGCCTCCGCAGTTCGACGACATCGGTCAGCGCGACTTCGAACGTCTCATTCCAGATCTGGGTATCGGTACCCGCATAAATCAGCCGCGCGGTCACGCGGACCCGGTTTGGAGGCGCTGACGGCCCATCGCCGCCGCGGATCACGGACACCGCGCCTTCGAGGGCCGCATCGACGTGCAGGGCCCGAGCAATCTCCGGAATCGGCGTCCTGGTGCCTTTGAACCGCATCGCCGACGTGCGCGAGATCACGTTCAACCCCTCGAGATAGCCGAGGGCGGCAATCAGCTCCTCTGTCATGCCATCAGCAAGGTAGTCATGCGCAGCATCCCCGGACACGTTCTGAAGCGGCAGGACGACAAGCGAATGGACGGTCGACAGTGCGGGAGCCGGGCGGGAGATGAACCACTGCCGCCCACCGAGCAGCGCCGCAAGCAGGAGTACGCCTGCGCCGGTCCACCACCAGGCTCCTCTCTTCGTGCCGGGCTCAGTTCGCGTCGTCTCGGTTTCTTCGAGGGTGCGAGCGAGATCCGCTTGGAGCGCAGCGGCGCTCGCCTGGCGGTCCTCCGGGTGGCGCGCAAGCGCGCGGTCGATGACGCGGATGAAAGCGGGCGGGAGATCGCCCCTGGCATCACGAAGCGAGGTCGCGTGACCGGCGGCATGTTCGGCGCGCAGCTCTTCGATCGTCATGGCTTGAACCGGGAACGACGCCGTCACCAGACGGTAGAGCAACACACCGACGCTATAGAGATCCGTTCGCACGCTTGCCGGCTCGCCGGCAAAAATTTCCGGCGCGATATAGAGCGGCGTGCCCGCAACGTCGCGCGGCACACTCGCGTGCTCCGGGGTCAACTCGCGACCCGTCCCGAGATCCATCAGGACGATGCGTCCGCCATCTTCACGCATGACGTTCTGCGTCTTGATGTCCCGATGCACCAGGCCGGCGGCATGGATGGCGGCCAGCGCGCGGCAGATTTCGATTCCGACGAGCGCGGCGTCACGGGCGCCCATCGGGCCGCGAGCAGTAATGAAGTCTTCCAGCGTGCCGCCCTGGACGAGCTCCATCCACAGGCCGACACGTCCGTCGTGGCTCGCCACGCCGTGCACGACCACGACGTTCGTATGCCGCATGCGCGCGAGCAGCCGCGCTTCCGCGGTGATACGCGACGTGAGAAGGTTGTTGCCGTCAGGATCCTCGGCGCGCAGCAGCTTGAGCGCGACCTCGCGTTCGAGATCGCGATCCCACGCGCGATAGACTTCGCCCGAGGTTCCACCGCCCAGCCGCTCGAGGAGCTGCAATGGTCCCCATGTGCCAACGGCCGTGCGTACGGGCATGTCGCGCGCGGGGCCAGGCCTCGTGACGGCATCTTCGGGCGGGATTGGAAGCGTGCGGTGCAGCACCGCGAGTTCCGACACGAAGCGGAGTTGACGCACGACAGCGCGCTGGTCGTCGTTCAGATCGGATTCGGCAGCATCCCAGTCGACCGCGCGGCCGTCGGCAATCGACTCGGCGAGCGCGAACAGTCTCGCCTCAGCCCGCACGGTTCATCTCCTCTGCGAGACGGAGCAGCGCACGACTGACCGCCATGCGCGCCGCATCGGGCGAGGGCTTCCCCAGCGCGCGCGCCATCGCGCTGTAGCTCTCGTCCATCTCGACGCGCATGATGATGGCTTCGCGCTCTTCCGGCCGCAAGCGCGCCAGCGCCGCTTCGTACCGATCGACGGCTTCCCGGCCGATCGCTTGATCGAGCGGCGACGCGCTCGATTCCTGGTGCCCCTCGTCAAGGGTGTCGGCGCCCGGGAGGCGCGAGTTGCGCCGGATCTCGTCGCGGATGCGGTTCATCACGGCCTGCCGCAGGTAGGCCTGCAGCGCGCCGTCGTGTCGCGGCTCGAATGCGTCGACCCGCTTGACCGCGCGGATCACGGTCTCCTGGACGAGGTCGTCCGTGTCCATGAGGTCGCGCGACCAGCGGGGCAGGCGTCCGCTGGCCCACCGCCGCAATGGCGGCAGGCAACGGGCGAACAATCGATTGAGCGCCCCGGTGTCGCCAGCCTTGGCGAGTTGGACCAGGGCGACGGTCGACTCTAGGTCGTCCGCCCGCGGTTTATCCATGAGAGCTGAAGGCCCCAGCCATGGGGAACAGCTCGTATCATAGGGGGTTGTGCCCCCCGTTTGAAGCGCCATCTTCAAGCCGGCCAACGTGATAACCGCAATCCGTATGCTGCGGCCGACACTTAGCCCCGCAGTTCGTCCCACTTTCCATCCCCTCACCTCGTATAACGATGGCGGAGCGCCGGGAGAACGGCTGTTCGGTCGCCCCGCCGCATTCGTTAACCCACATGACGGGGATTCACCCGCCGCTTTCACGGGCGATCACCATGCGCATCACCGCGGGTTCATACGTGGGTCCGTATCAGGTTGAGGAGCTGATCGGCAGTGGAGGGACGGGCGAGGTCTACCGCGCGTACGACGAGCGGCTCGATCGCGACGTGGCGCTCAACGTGCTGACGCCGGACGGCCCAACCACGCAGGAGCACTTCGCGCGGTTCGCGCGGGAAGCGCGGACCACGGCCATCATCAATCATCCGAACATCGTGACTGTGTACGACGTGGGGACCTATCACGGCACGTCGTACGTCGTATCGGAGCTCCTCAAGGGAGAAACGCTGCAGGAGCGGCTCGCCGCTGGCGCCTTGCTTGCGGCCGACGCGCTCGAGTACGCGCGGCAGATTGGAGAGGGCCTGCTCGCCGCGCACCGCCTGGGCATCGTCCATTGCGACCTGAAGCCGGAGAACGTCTTCATCACTATCGACAATCGCGTCAAGATTCTCGACTTCGGCCTTGCGAGATGGCGGCAGGACGCGGTCGAACATCTGCGAGATCCGTCCACGTCGACGGGTCCGGCCGGACTGATTGGTACGGTCGGCTACATGTCGCCCGAGCAGATTCGAGGGTACGCGCTCGATGCACGGTCCGACCTGTTCAGCCTTGGCGCTATCCTCTACGAGATGGTGGCCGGCGCAGCCGCGTTTGACGAAGAAACACCCATCGAAACTCTCGGTGCGATCCTCCAGGACGAGCCGCCATCCGTGCGAGGGAAAAACGGAGTCACGCGCGAGCTCGAGCACGTGATCCGCCACTGCCTCGAAAAGGATCGCGGGATGCGGTTCCAGTCGGCGCGAGATCTGTTGTTCGCGCTGGATCTTGCCGCGTCGACAGCGGCCTGCGTGCCGCCTGCACCCGCACGCGAGGAGAGGTCCCTGGCCTGGTTCCCCGCCGTCGTCACCGCCATGTTTCGTCTGCTGTAGGCGGCAACCGGGCGTCATCCAGAATTTCTTTTGAACAAATCTCCCCTCTTTTTCGTTCAATACCGCTATGTGATCCTTGTTCCAGAAGAACTTCTTCTGGTGTAAGCTCAACCTATGGGAAGACGACGAACCAAGGAAACCGGCGGCGACATGCTGCTGGGCACGCTCGACATGCTCGTACTCCGCACGCTGCTGTTCGGTCCGGCTCACGGCCACACGATCGCGCACGCGATCGAAGCGTCCTCTGACGATGTGCTGCAGGTGGAGCACGGGTCGCTGTACCCGGCGCTTCATCGCCTCGAGGATCAGGGCCTCATCGCGTCGTTCTGGGGCACGTCCGAACGAAACCGGAAGGCCAAGTACTACCGTCTGTCACCCGCCGGAAGGAAGCACCTGACCGAAGAGCGCAATCGATGGGAGTCGCTGGTGCGCGCGGTTGGCCGAGTGCTTGGTCCCGCAACGGAGTAACCCCATGAAGTGGTCGCGATTCTGGCAGCGGCAGCAGCGTGACGCGGATCTCGGGCGCGAGCTCGAGGCATACATCGAGCAGGAGATCGAGGATCAGATCGCCGACGGGCGGACGCCTGAGGACGCGCGTTCAATCGCGTTGCGAAAGCTGGGCAACGTCACGCGAATTCGCGAGGACGTGTACGAGCGCAACAGTCTCGTGACGATCGAAACGCTCTGGCAGGACCTCGTTTACGCCTTACGACTGTTGTGGCGCAGCCCGGGATTTGCAGCAATCGCGATCCTGTCCATCGCGGTCGGCATTGGCGCCAACGCCTCCGTGTTTACGCTCCTCGATCAAGTGATGCTGAGATCGCTTCCGATCGAGCGGCCCGGCGAGCTTGCGCTGGTCACGGCTGAAGGTTTTCAGTACGGCAACGGATGGGGCGACGGGAACGAACTCTCGTATCCGCGCTACGTCGATCTCCGCGACAACAACCAGGTGTTCGACGGCATGTTCTGCCGTTTCGGCATTCCGCTCGACGTCAGTGCCGACCGGTCAGGAGAACGTGTCGCGGGGGAACTGGTCTCCGGCACGTATTTCCCCGTGCTGGGCGTCACGCCCGCGCTCGGGCGCATGTTCGATGGGCGTGATGAGCAGTCCGCCGGCGCGCATCCGATCGTGGTCCTGAGCCACAGGTTCTGGCAGAACCGGTTCCAGTCGGATCCGAAGGTCGTCGGCCAGACGCTGCGCGTGAACAACATTCCAATGACGATCGTTGGCGTCGCTCGCAGGGGGTTTGAAGGCACGAACCTGGGCGTCGCGACCGACGTCTTCGTCCCCATCATGATGGCGCAGCAGCTGACGCCTATCGAAAAGGCGATGACCGATCGGAATATGCGCTGGCTGAACGTCTTTGGACGATTGAAGCCGGGCGTGACTCGCACGCAGGCGCAGGCCGGCCTGCAGCCGTTCTACGGGTCGAGGCTGCAGTTCGAAGTACAGGAAGAGAGATTCGCCCGCGCATCGGCACGCGACAGGGAGCGCTTCCTCAAGGGCACGGTCGCCGTGACTCCTGCGGCGTACGGTAAGTCGGACCTCCGCTCGCAGCTCACACGTCCGCTCTGGGTGCTCATGGCCATTGGCGCAGGCGTCCTGATCATTGCGTGCGCGAACGTCGCCAACCTTCTCCTTGCTCGCGCGAGTGCGCGCCGGCGCGAGATTGCGGTGCGGCTCGCGCTTGGAGCCACGCGCCGCCGCATCGTGCGGCAGCTGCTGGTTGAAAGCGTGGTGCTCGCACTGGCCGGGGGCGCGGCGGGGCTTCTGCTCGCGACGTGGGGCGCCAAGGCACTGCTCGCCTTCTTCACGCAGGCCGATGTCACGTTGACCGTGACGTCAGCGCCCGACCAGCGGATCCTCGCGTTCAACGTCATCGTGAGCGTGGCCACCGGCCTGTTGTTCGGACTGGCGCCTGCGTGGCAATCGACGCGTGCCGATGTCACGCCGGCGCTGAAGGCGGAATCAACGAGTGTCCTTGGCGGCGCAGACGGCCGCCTGCGCAAGGGCCTCGTGGTCGCACAGGTGATGCTGTCGCTTCTTTTGCTGGTTGGCGCCGGCCTCTTCCTGCGCAGCCTTCAGAACCTGCTTTCCCTCGACGCCGGGTTCGACACGGCGCGCCTTCTGTCGTTCAGCGTCGACCTGGTGCCGCACGGATACAAGCCCGCCGAGAGCAAGACCTTCGCGAAAACACTGCTCGAACACGTTCGCGCGACGCCCGGGGTCTCCGGCGCCGGCTTCACGTCGGTACGGCTCCTCGAAGGCGGATCGTGGAACAGCGCCATCACCATTGAAGGGCGCGCTTACGATCCCAACAAGGTCGTGCTCACGCACAACAATCTCATCAGCCCTGGGTATTTCGACGCGATGGGCATTCGCATCCTAGCGGGGCGCGATTTCGACTCGCGGGACCAACGCGAGCTCGCGCCGGGAGTCGAATCGCCGCCGCGCGTGGCGATCGCAAACGAACAGTTCGCGAAGCAGTACCTGGAGAGGCGCGACGCCATCGGCCTCCGCATCGGGTTTGGCGCTAACCCGGGGTCAGAGACGCCGATCGAAATCGTCGGCGTCGTCACGACGGCCAAGTACACGCGCATGCGATCGCAACCACAGGCGCAGCTGTATTTCCCGTACTTCGAAGGGCCGTCGATCTCCGGCATGACGATGTATGTGCGAACGCCGCAGAAGCCTGAGGCCCTGGTCGAGAACATGCGGCAGGTCGTGCGACAGCTCGATCCGACGCTGCCGGTTTTCAACGTGCGGACCATCGAGCAGCAGGTGAATCGATCGCTGGTCAACGAGCGCTTGATCGCGAGCCTTTCGAGCGTCCTTGGCATTCTCGCCACGCTCCTCGCGATGATCGGCCTTTATGGCGTGATGTCCTACACGGTCGCCCGGCGCACTCGTGAAATCGCGATTCGCATGGCCTTCGGCGCGCAGTCCAGCCGCGTCGCTTCGCTCGTTGTCCGCGACATGTTCACGCTGGTGGGACTTGGCGTGCTGATCGCGCTGCCCGCGTTGTGGTGGTTGAACCGTTACGTTGAAAGCGAGCTGTACGGTATCACGCCAACCGATCCGGCCACCATCACCGCGGCCATCGGCGTCCTGCTGCTTTCAGCGGGCCTGGCGGTGTGGGTTCCGTCAAGGCGTGCGCTCCGCGTCAGCCCGATGGTGGCGTTGCGGGAGGAATGACTCAGGGCGCAGGGCTTAGGGCTGGCTCGAGGCAAGGGCTGGCTCATGGCTTTCATCCAACGATCGACGCGCGAGGCATTACACTGCGAATGTGACGGACAGAAAATGGCGTGTCGCCATCCTCGGCCTCGGCCACTGGTATTCAGCCTACAACCTGGCGCGCGGACTGACCGAGTATCCCAAAGCGGAACTCGTGGCCGCTGCGTGGCATAACCCAACTCAACTTGAGACCTTTACACGAACGTTTGGCATCAAGGGTTACCGTGACTACGCGATGCTCCTCGAACATGAACGCATCGACATCGTTCACATCGCCACCCCGGTGTCAGAGATCTGCGACCTGACGATCCTCGCCGCGCGCGCCGGCAAGCACATGATTGTCGGCAAGCCCATGGCGATGACGCTGGAGCAGGCGGATCGAATGGTTCACGCGGTCGAGTCTGCCGGCGTGACCTGCTTTCCATTCCAGGGAGCCATGCGTCTGCGCCTCGCCGAATTGAAGACACGACTGGACGCGGGGGAGATAGGAGACCTCAGCGTCATCCACCAGACGTGCCGTTGGTCGATCGCGGAGGACTGGTATCAGTCGGGAACCCCGGGGTGGTTTGTCGATCCGAATCGCGTGCCAGGAGGCGCGTTCATCGACGAAGGGATTTACTGGATCGATGCGTTCCGGTGGCTCACGAGCAGCGACGTCATCGACGTCGAGGCGCGAACGGCGAACCTCGTTCACAAGGACATCGACGTCGAGGACTGGGGCCAGGCGACTTTCACCTTGAGCAATGGCGTCGTTGCCACGCTCGAGGCGTCGTGGACGATCAACTCGCCGAGAAAGACCGGACCGTCGCCAAAGCAGAACAGCGTCGTTCGACTGGAACTCGTCGGCACGCGTGGCGAGATCCACGACCAGTGGTTCCGCGCGCCTGGACGCGCGGTGCTCGGTGCGGGCGCCCGCGACTGGACTTTCGAACGGCAGGCCGAGGAACCCTTCGCGCCGGCCGCTCCGCTGCCGTTGACGCACCTGGTCGAGTGCGTGGAAAACGGACGCCAACCGGCCGCCTCGATTCGCGACGCCCGGGCGTCGCTGGCCGCGGCGTTCGCTGCGTACGAATCGGCCCGCGAGGGACGGCGGATGCGGTTGTCGGCGGAAGTGGCTCAGGACTTATGACTCACGGCTGATGGCGGCACAAGGCTGAAGCCTTCGTTGTTCCTTCGTGAGCCATAAGCCCGAGAGCCGTGAGCCAGTCTTGAGCCTTGAGCCTTGAGCCTTGAGCCTTGAGCCTCGAGCCCTGAGCCGTCGTTGTAAGCTCTCGTGACGCATGAGCCCGGCGGATCCCTCCACGCTCCTCCTCATCACCTTCATCGGCGTCGCACTGGTGGTGGTGCTCATCACCTGGCTGCGCATGCCGGCGTTCATCGCGCTTGCGACCGGATCGCTGTTCGTCGGCCTCGCCGCGCGCATGCCGCCCGCCGACATCCCGCGTGCGTTTCAACAGGGCGTGGGCGACACGCTCGGCTTTACCGCCATGGTGATTGGCCTCGGCACGGTCATTGGCAAGCTGCTCGCGGAATCGGGAGGCGCGGTTGTCGTGTCGCGCGCGCTGGTGCAGGCCATGGGGGAACGGCGCGTCGACTGGGCCCTGATGCTGTCCGCGTTCATCGTCGGACTGCCAGTGTTCTTCCAGGTCGGACTCGTGCTGCTCGCCCCGGTCCTCTTCACGCTGGTGCGGCAAACGTCGCGTCACGACATGTCGATCGTTCGCCTGGGGATTCCGCTCGTGGCGGGTCTATCCGCCGCGCACGTGCTGGTGCCGCCACACCCTGGACCGCTCGCGGCCATCGACCGCCTTGGCGCGGATACGGGCGGCACGCTGTTTTACTCGCTGATCGTTGCGCTGCCGGCGGCCATCATCGGCGGGCCCCTCTTTGGCCGGTTGATCAGCCGGCGCGTTTACGTCAGCCCGGGTGCCATGGCGGATCAATTCAGCACGACCACGGCGACCCGCCCGCCATCGCTCGCGGTGACGCTCGTGACGATTCTCCTGCCGGTACTGCTGATGCTGATGGCCTCGCTCGCGCAGGCGACGCTCCCGGCGGGGAGTGCGCGGCTCGCGTTGACGTTTGCCGGCAATCCGCTCGTCGCGCTCCTGATCGCCACGCTCCTGTCTCTCGTGACGTTCGGCCGCGCGTGCGGTTTCGATCGGAGCCGCCTCCTGCGCTTCGCGGAAGACGCCCTACCCTCGATTGCCAGCGTGTTGCTTGTCGTCGGTGCCGGCGGCGGCTTCGGCCGCGTGCTGGACGCCGCGGGCGCCGCGAAGGCAATCGCACAGGTGATGGGCGGCCTCGAACTCTCGCCGCTGGTGTTAGGGTGGGTCATCGCGTCGGTTCTGCGGCTCGCGGTAGGCTCGGCGACCGTTGCGGTCGTCACGGCCGCGAGCATCATGGCGCCGATAGCCGCGGCTCTGCCGCAGGTGAACAAGGAACTGCTCGTTGTGGCGATCGGCGCCGGCTCGGCGATCGCGTCTCACGTGAACGACGGAGGCTTCTGGCTGGTGAAGGAGTATCTCAACATGTCCGTTCCGCAGACCGTCGCGACGTGGACGGTCCTCGAAACGATTGTGTCCATCGTCGGCCTTGCGGGCGTCCTGCTGCTCGCCGTGATCGTGAGGTGACGACGTGCTGATCGTTGACGCCCATCTCGACCTCGCGATGAACGCGCTGGAGTGGAACCGCGATCTGTCGCGGCCGCTTGACGAGATTCGCCAGCGCGAACAGAAGTTGACCGACAAGCCCGATCGCGGCCGTGGCACCGTTTCGTTCGCGGAAATGCGGCGGGGTGGTGTCGGCCTGTGCGTCGCCACACAGATCGCGCGCTACGTTGCGCCTGGAAACCCGTTATCCGGCTGGCATTCTCCAGAGCAGGCGTGGGCGATGACCCAGGGACAGCTCGCGTGGTACCGGGCGATGGAAGATCGCGGCGAGCTCACGCAGATTCGCGATTTGGATGGACTGGAGCGGCATGTCGGCGCCGCTGACGAGACACGCGGCAACGCCATCGGCTACATCCTGAGTCTGGAGGGGGCCGACTCGATCGTGACGCTGCGTCACCTCGAGCAGGCCTACGCCGATGGACTGCGCGCCGTCGGCCCGGCGCATTACGGTCCCGGCGTTTACGCGAACGGAACGGCCGCGTGCGGCGACATGGGACGCCGCGGACGCGACCTGCTGCGTGAAATGGAACGCCTGGGGATCATCCTCGACGTCACGCACCTGTGCGACGACAGTTTCCGCGACGCGCTGGATCATTTTCGCGGCCCACTCTGGGCGAGTCACTCGAACTGCCGGGCGCTCGTTCCAAACGATCGCCAGTTCTCCGACGAGCAGCTGCGAGAGCTGATTCAGCGAGACGCCGTGATCGGGGCGGCATTCGACGCGTGGATGCTCGTGCCTGGATGGGTGCGGGGCACCACCACGCCGGAAAGCACCGGCGTGACGCTCGACACCGTCATCGACCACATCGACCACATCTGCCAGCTCGCCGGGAACGCGCGTCACTGCATGATCGGATCGGACCTGGACGGCGCGTTCGGGCGGGAGCAGGCCCCGTTGGACATCAGGACGATAGCGGATCTTGCTCGGCTACCCGCGCGCCTTGCAGCGCGCGGGTACTCTGAGGAGGTAGTCCGTGGGATCGCCCACGGCAACATCTTGCGGTTCCTACGCGGCGCCTGGGGATGATCGCCGGTGTGCGGACCGGACGATGCGCCGTACTTCGGAAATGAGCAGGGAGGGGTCGACAGGCCGTAGCAGGACGCTCGCATACCCGAGCGCATCAGCCTGGTCGGTGTCACGTGGGTCCGAGGTAATGGCGATCGCGGGTACGGCGCGACCGCCGGATATCACACGAATCACGGGCCCGTCGCAGCAGCGCATTCCAATGACGACGACGTCCGGCGGAATGCGGCGCGGCGGGAACGTCTGAATGGCTTCGGCCGCGGATGCCGCTTCGACGCGGAAGCCGGCCCACCGGAGGACCTCGGCGAACATTGCCGCACTATCCGAATGTGGTTCGACGAGCAGAACCGTCGCCGAGGGCATGCGCATCACACTACCTCCCGCGCGCAGCGGCGTAACTCCGTGCCGGCGCTCGACAGCAGGCGTGCGAGCTCCGAGACGTTCCGGTTCTGATCGAAGGACTTCTCGATTTTCTGGCGTGCGTGCGTGGCGAGGTGCAAGCGCAGGCTGACGTTGTCGAGCATGGTTTCGAGCGACCCGGCGAGCCAGTGGGGTTCCCGTGGCGCGATGAGCCGGCCGGTCCACCCGTCGTCGATGACTTCGGAGACTCCATCGACGGACGTCGAGACAACCGGGAGCCCGATCGCCATGGCTTCGAGCAGCACGGCAGGCACACCGCCGCCACAGGAGCTGGGGAGCCGCCTGTAAGGCAAAGCCATCAGGGTATGAGCGCGCATTAACATCGAGAGGGACGGCAGCCGGGACTCGGCATCGCCGGAAAGGGCGACGCGATCGTCGAGGCGACGTGACACAATCCGCGCCTTCAACTTCTGCACGGAGGCGCCCGCGCCAACGATCGTCAGACGGACAGGTGCCGGCCGTCGATCGCGGAGGATGGCGATCGCGTCGATCAGATCTTCGAACCCGCTCGCCTGGACGAGTGGTCCGACCGCCAGCACCGAGTCCGGCGCGCGCTCCCCTTCCGCGCAGAAGGGGAACCGGCCGACGTCGAGGCCGCGGTAGATGCGGTAGACATGGTCTGCAACGGCATCACCGGTGATCGCGAGCAAGCGATTCCGGCTGACGTCGCTGGGCGTAATGACGAAGTCGGCTTCACGCACGTGATCGCGCAGCGCAGCGGGATCGCGGTGGGTGTCGTACAGGCTGCTGCCCACGACCGTGAAGCTGTAGCCGACATGCGTCAGGCGCTTGACATGCCGGGCCACGTCGGCGGTCGCGACGTGGCCGTGCATGTGGCGGATGCGACGCGCCACGACTTCTCGCGCGATCCAGCGGGCGTGCCCGGGCACGGTGCGATCGACAAAAAACACGTGAACGTCGAGGCCGCAGCGTTCGAGTTCGAGGATTTCGTCGAGGACGGGGCGCAGGCGCTCAGCGCCGCGATCGAGCACATAGCCAACGGGGGCGGCGTGGAGCGTCCGGCGGCGGGGCTCGGGCCGACCGGCCTCTCCGTCTGGCGCGAGGCGGAGAATCCCGCGCGGGTCGGAGCCGGCGATGGCCGGGGAGCCGGCCCGGCGGCGGCCGTGCGGAACGCCGATGGGCATCTTAGTGGCGCTCATTCGGCCTGCTCGCGTCAGATCGAAGGGTCGGAACGGTAAACCACCCGTTGCCGGAGACAACGGGCACCAGGGGCGGGGCAAATGCCCGCGTAATCGTTTCAATCAGCGCGTTCCCCGCGACTGCAAGGTCAGGTCCCCCTGTTTCCGGTTGGCCCGGAAACTGCGCTTCCGTCCACAGAATTGGCATTTAACTAATAAGGGCCGCGGGGCGGGCCGAAAATATAGGCGGCAGATTCTTCCTGAAAATTCCGTGCGCGCGGTCGTTTCTGCTGTATTACTAGGCCCTCACGAATACCCCTCGGGGCAGTCTCTCGTTTCGGAGACTTGTCCTGACGCTGCTGCACGTCGGGTCACGCCGGTGATGAACCACGTCAAAAAGCCATTCGCGCGGGAGAGGCAGTCCGGTGAGACGCCATGAGAGCGGTGGACCCGATACGTCCTGGAGTGATGAACGGCTTGTTCGCGCCTGCCTCGATGGGGACGAGCGGGCCTGGTCGGCGCTCATCGACAAGTATGAGAACCTGATTTTCTCGATTCCGCTGAAATACGGCGCGAGCCGGGCGGACGCGGCGGACATGCTGCAGGCCGTCTGCCTGGAGCTGTTCTCAGAGCTGCCCCGCCTTCGCCAAAGTGCCGCCTTGCGCGGCTGGCTCACGACGGTGACCGCGCACAAGGCGTCACGCTGGAAGCAGCGGCAGATGCGGCGCGGCGAGCAGGAACTGACCGATATCGATGCCGACCGCCTCGAGACGGCCCAGCTGATTGCGCCGGAGATCATCGAACAGGCGCAGCGCGAGCAGGCGGTGCGCGACGCGGTGGCGGGCCTCTCGCCGCGATGCCGGGAGATCGTCAGGCTCCTGTTTTACGAGCATCCGCCGCTTCCCTACAAGGAACTCGCGCAGAAGCTTGGGCTCGCGACGGGATCGATCGGGTTCATCCGCGGGCGATGCCTGGCCGCGCTCCAGCGGGCACTCGAAAAGGCGGGGTTTTAATGCCGATGCCCACTCGGACGTCTCAGGATTTAGCATTAAGCATTAGGCAGTTCCGATTGACCCCGGCTCTTTCGATTACCTGGTAAATGGATCTCATCGAGCAGCTCGCGCGGGTGCCGACCGGCCAGGGACGGGTCCGCGTGCTGCGGCAGCGCCGGGACCTCTGGGATGCTGCCCTCGTACAGCGCATGTACGAAGAGGTCGTGCGCCTGGCACGAGTCGACGTGCAGCAGGCGGGGCATCTCGCCCGCGCGGCGATGTGGCTGGCCGGCAATATCCGCGACGACGCCTCCCGGGCGCAGAGTTTCCGCGCGATGGGACACGTCGCGGTCACCACGGGACGGCATCGCGATGCCGTGAAGAACTACGAAGCAGCAGTCGCCCTGTCGCGGCGGCTGGGGCGCGATGTCGACGTCGCACGCACGTTAAACAGCGCACTGCAAAGCCTGAGCTCCCTCGGCCGCTACCAGGAAGCCTTCCAGTCCGCCCAGCAGGCCCGAGAAATCTTCGAGCGACACGGCAGTCGCCTTGGGCTCGCACGCCTCGACACGAACATGGGGAACATCC
>JBKOZS010000226.1:0-20038 GCA_046726015.1 Acidobacteriota bacterium | reverse complement strand
ACCCGCACCATAGCAGGAGAGATGCCACGGCAAATACAATTGATTTTTGCGAGATCAGTACGAAAATGTTGCACCAATTGCAACGGCGAACGGACCGTGATGTTGAAGGATTTGCCTTTGCGCCTTAACGCGCCTCCGCGTGAGAATCGTTGCAGCGTGTGGCTTGGCGCCTTTGCGCCTTTGCGTGAGAATCGTTGCAGCGTGTGGCTTGGCGCCTTAACGCGCCTCGGCGTGAGAATCGTGGTGAACAATGCGTAATCTCATGCTCCTCTATTTCCTCACCGCAAGCGCGTTCGGGGCGCTTCCCGCTGCAGAGCCGCTCGCGATCGTCGGACGTGTCGACTTGCCCGGCGTCGAAGGACGATTCGATCACTTCGCGTTCGACAGCGCCACCGGTCGCTTGTTCGTAGCAGCGCTGGGGAACAACACGATAGAGATCATCGACACACGTTCTGGCAAACGACTGGGTTCGGTGCGTGACGTCGATGAGCCGCAAGGCCTCGGATTCGTTCCTCCCGGCCGGCTGATCGTGGCGAATGGCGGCTCCGGAGATGTCCAGCTGCGCGAAGGGAAGAACCTGCATGTCGTCGCCAATATCAAGACTCAGGGGGACGCTGACAACGTTCGCTATGACGCTGCGCTGCAGCGGGTGTACGTCGGCGTCGGCACGGGCGCACTCGTTGCCATCGATCCGGCGAGCGGAAAGGCCCTCGGCGAGGTGCCGCTTGGCGCCCATCCGGAGTCCTTCCAGCTGGAACGAATGGCCGCTCGCGTTTTCGTAAACGTTCCGAATCTGCACCAGGTTGTGGTGGTGAACCGCCAGTCGATGTCCGTCGCTGACCGCTGGAAGGTCGCGGACGCGGCCGCAAACTATCCGATGACGCTCGACGAGGAAGGCTCGCGTCTCTTCGTCGTCTGCCGGAAACCGGCCCGCGTGCTCGTCTACGACACCACGGCCGGAACGAGGACGACCGCCTTCGACGCCGTCGGGGATGCCGACGATGTGTTCTGGGACGCGAGGCGTAAGCGATTGTACGTCATTGGCGGCGAAGGCTTCGTGGACGTCTTTCAGCGCCAGGCAGACGGCCGTTACACGCGGCTCGCACATCTGCCGACCGGACCCGGCGCGCGCACGGGATTGTTTGTTCCCGCGATCGACCGGCTGTTCGTGGCGGTCCCGCACCGCGGCGCGCAGGGAGCGGGAATCCTGATGCTTGAAACGCGCGAGTGAAAAGCGGGACTATGCGCGGGCGGCGACGTTGACGAGCTGCTGACGTCGCTCGCGCGACAGCGTGTTGATGCCCGACTCGAGGTCTTTGATTCCTTGCGCGAGCGCGTTGCGATCCGCGCGCGTGAGCGGCGTTGGCGGCCATTCGTACAACAGGAAGTGCCCCGACCACCCCGCCCCCGACCAGACCTGGTCGACCCAGCCGAACTCGGTATCCACGCCAATGCACTTCCAATCGTGAGCGCGAACGGGACGTTTCACGCCTGGGCGGGCGTGCCGGGTCGCCTGGTCGAGCTCGAACACGACTCGCTCGAAAAGGAACGCGCGCAGCGGCTCGTCGAGCTCCTCGATCTGCGCACATTGCCGCAGCCGCGCCGCAACCGACGGGCGGGCGCGACCCGCGGCAAGCGCGCGCGGCACGAGCACGAGGCGCCGCAAGCCGACCTGTACGCGCGGCAGTCCCTGTGCATACGCGAGATCGCTCAGCGCCCGCCCATAAACGTCTGCTGCTGCGTCCAGCGCCACTGTCCCCGCCTGCGAGGCGGCCAGGTCCTTCAACTCGCGCCACATGATCCGCCGCGCGGCGCGCCCACGGCCGAACAGGCGGAAGCCGACCTGCTTGGCCCTCTCCGCAATGGCCTCCTCGCCGGCGGGCGATGCCGCCCATCCGTCGTAAGGCGCGCGGTCGATTCGCCCGCGGTATCGCAACCGTTCCTCGGTGACCTGGAACCAGCTCATATCGGGGTATCGCCCCATTGCGACGACCGTGCCCGTCGGCGATCGGCCGGAAATCGCAGGAATTCGACGCGGCGACCACGCCGCGAGGCGACAGAATTGTGGGGTCACCCGCAGGAGTTGTCATTGCCGCCCGCAGGCACCGTGAGCCCTGAGCCTTGAGCCTTGAGCCGCTACAGCAGCGTTCCGTGCAACACGACCATCGCGACGGAGAAGTAGATCAGCAGTCCCGTGACGTCGACGAGCGTTGCCACGAAGGGCGCCGACGAAGCCGCAGGATCGAAGCCAAGGCGCCGCAACAGGAAGGGGAGCAGCGAACCCACCAGCGTCCCCCACAGCACGATGCCGACCAACGCAATCGCGACCGTGATGGCGACGAGCATCCAGTGCTGACCGTAGACGTCGGAAAACGCCGACCAGACGCTGATGCGCATGAAGCCAATGGCCGCCAGGATGGCACCGAGCGCCAGCCCCGCGGCTATCTCTCGCCGCATGACGCGCCACCAGTCGCGCAGTGTCACCTCGCCAAGGGCAAGCGCGCGAATGACGAGCGTCGACGCCTGCGATCCGGAATTGCCGCCGCTCGAAATGATGAGCGGCACGAACAGCGCCAGGACGACCGCGCGCGAGATCTCCGCCTCGAAGAACCCCATTGCGGTGGCCGTCAACATTTCTCCAACGAACAATGCCGTCAGCCATCCCGCGCGCTTCTGAATCATCTTGCGGAACGAGATGTCCATGTAGGGCTGGTCCAACGCCTCTGATCCACCGATGCGCTGGATGTCCTTGGTCGCTTCCGTCTCCGCTACGTCGAGGATGTCGTCCACCGTGACGATGCCGATCAGCATTCCCGCCGTGTCGGTGACTGGCAGGGCCGAGCGATCGTACTGACGGAACACGGAGACCGCCGTCTGCTGATCGTCGGTGGCCTTGAGCGCCACGAAGTGGCGGTCCATGATGTCCGACACGCGGCGCGCCGGATCCGCGAGAAGCACGGTCCTGATGCCAATGTCATCGGCCAGCCCGCCGCGGTCGTCGACGACGTAAATCACGTTCAGCGTTTCGCTGTCCTGCCCGTGGCGCCGGATGTAGTCGAGCACTTCCTGTACGGTCCAGTCCTCGTGCACGGCGACATAGTCGGGCGTCATCAGACGGCCGACAGACTTGTCGGGATATCCGAGCAGGGTCAGCGCGATCGCGCGTTCCTGCGGCGTCAGCAGCGAGAGCAGCTCGCGCGTGGCCGCCGCCGGCAGTTCCTCGAGGAACATCGTCCGGTCATCGGGCGCCATGTCGTTGAGGATCGAGGCCACCACTTCTTTCGACAGCGTCTTGAGTAATGCCTCGCGGGCGTCCTGCGGCAGGTACTCGAATGTCGCCGCGGCGTCTTTCCGCGGCAGCAGCCGGAAAATGACCGCCTGGTCCTCGAGCGGGAGCGCCGCGAGGAGCTCTCCCATTTCGCTCGGTGGGCGGTTCCGGACCATGTCGCGGAGTCGCGCGTAGTCGCGTGTTCGAAGTGCCGCGGCGAGTTCATCTGCCGGCTTGGCCACCCGCCGGATGGCCTCCAGCGCCTCGTCGCGGTCCGGGCCGCTTAGTTGTTCAGCCATTTGTGTCAGCGCCGCTCGAACGATGTCGTGATGATGAACGTGCTGGCCGAGCGTCTTTACCGCGTCGAGCCAGACCGAATGAATGAGATCGAGATCGCGTGCATTGAGCTCGGGGGCGTGCGCGCCGATGTGATACACGGCGGTGCGGCCGCTCCGGTGATAGATCACCAGCCGCACGTGGAGATCGGACTTGGGGGCGCGCTCCCATGCCTGGCCGAGGAGCTGCGCCTGTGCATCCGCCGAGATCGACGAGGACTCGCCGACGTAGACCTCGGACGCCTTCAGCCGCTGTACGGCCGCGACCAGCGCGTCGAAGACGTCGTGCGCCGGCACGATCATCAGGCGCGCCGAACGGCCGTACCGTTCAGCCAGCGCCAGCGCGCGTGAAAACACCAGCCGCTCCGCCGCGGTTGGCCGCGTTTCGTCGGTCGATTCCTCGTCGGTATCGATGCCGATCATCCGCGCCATCATGATCACCACGTCATGATCGCGCGAGGAGCGGAGCGCCGCATCCACATGGGCAAACCAGTTCGGATTGCGGACCGGCACCAGAATCGTGTGCGGCCTCGGCTCGAGCGGCCCGAACGACAGCTCCTTGGATGGAAGAAGTTGTGAGGGGTCGAGCTCGGCGGCCTCGGGCGCGTCGGCACGGCCCGCCCGCGTGGCGAGCACGAACGCGAGCGCGGTGATCGCGACCGCCGCGCCGATCGCCCCCGCTTCGGAGCGCACCAGCATCGCGAGACCCGACAGCGCGAGCACGACGCCCAGCAACCACGTTCCCATGGGCCACTCGCGTCCTCTCACGCGCAGGTTGAGCGGCAGTTGCAGTGTCTTGCCCGCGGGAACACGACGAAGCCGCAGGAGCGCGGCGATCTGCAGCACGAACGTCGTCACGACCGCAAGCGCGTAGGCGGAGCCGAGCCACGCGCGGCTCGAGCCGCTCATCACGACTGCGGCGGCGGTGGTCACGACGACCGTGTCAATCGCTGCGGCGTACTGGCCGAACCTCGGATCACGCGCGCGGAAGATCACGGTGAGCACGTTGCGCTCGGCCAACCGCGCCAGCGCGCTTTCCGCACCCCAGAGCGCGGCCCGCGTGGCCTGTCCGAGCAGCAGCGCCGCGGCCACCACGATGCCCAGCGCGAGTACACCTCTCAGCCAGGGCGGACCCATGACGTTCAAGGCGAGCGCGATCAGTGGCGCGTCAATCCATCGAGGATCGGGCGTCGCGGGAACCAGCGCGATGTAGAGAAACGAAAGCAGCGTCGTGATGGCCAGCCCGTAAACGCAGGTGAGTGCCGCCGTTCGCTTGAGACCTACGCTCCGCGGCGGTTCGAGCTCACGTGCGATGCGCGGCAGGCTGTCCCCCACGCCGATCGCAGGCGAAGCCTTGCCGAACGTCGCGAGCGTCGCCACGGCCAGCCACCACCAGCTGTTCGCCGGGCCGAGCGGGGCCTCGAGCAGCGCGCGTTCGGTTGCCGGCCATGACCGCGCCGCGGTGATGGCGGCAGATATGGCGAGCACGAGCAGCGTGCCGACGGCCGCCCAGACGTGCTGTGTTCGCCGCGTCACCGAGAGCAGCCAGCCGCGCCGCGCGCGCAGCCACAACCAGCCAAGCAGCGCGACCGCAAAGACCGCCGTGAGATCCGCGGCGGCGGCAATCAGGGGGATCCGCCCGACGCCCGTCAGCGCGAAGAGCAGCGATGCCGCGTAATGACCGAAGATCACGCAGGAGAGCGCAGCCAGCAGGATGCGCTCGACGATCACTACCGCCGCCGCGGCTGTCGCGGCTTGCGTCCCGAATGCCGCGGCGACGCGCCCCGTCAGGCCGCCAGGGATGAAGAGCGCCCAGCTCTCGAGATCGAGACGCCGAATCGCAATCCCCGCCAGCACCGCGGCAAGGACGAACCACGGCGCCGCCGCGCCGACGTCGGGCCGCAGCTGGATGACGATGAAGAGGGCCGCGAAGCCAAGATCGGGAATGGCGAGCGCCGCGGCGCGATACGCCGAGGCGAACGACAGCAGCGCGCTCGCCGTGAGAACGATGGGGACTTCACGTCGCGCCCGGGGGATCGATGGCACCGGAGATCATCCTACTCCGGTCACGCGCCTGGTTACATTTTGTGAAATCGCGACGGCGCACCTGAAGGTGCGCCCTACACCTGATCCCTACGATTGCTCGGTCGCGGCGCTCGTTCGCACACCCTCGTCGGGTACTGCAGGCGGGACGGTACCGTCGGGATCTTTGGGGGGGACCGGGCCGAGGAGAGCACGGAGCTCGTCTCCCTCGATGACCTCTTTGTCGAGAAGCCGATGCGACAGCTCGCTGAGGATGTCCTTGCGCTCTCGGAGCACCCGGCGTGCGTCGTTGTGCGCTTCCGTGATGATGCGCTTGACCTCGGCATCGATCTTTTGCGCCGTATCTTCCGAGTGCGGGCCGCGCTCGTTCATGAACGGCGTGTCCATGAACTTCGTACCGCGGTGACCATCGTAGTTGACGGCGCCGAGCGAGTCGCTCATCCCGAACTCGGTGACCATCGCGCGCGCGATGTCGGTGGCCCGCTGCAGATCGTTCTGCGCGCCGGTGGAAACCTCGCCAAACGCGATCTCCTCCGCGCTGCGGCCGCCAAGCAACACGGCCAGCTGACCGAGCAGGTCGGTCCGCGTCATCAGGTAGCGATCCTCGAGCGGCAACTGCATCGTGTAGCCAAGGGCACCGAACCCTCGTGCCACGATTGAGATCTTGTGGACCGGGTCGAGACCCGGCAGGATGCTGGCGACAATGGCGTGTCCCGATTCGTGGAAGGCCACGATGCGGCGCTCCTTGTCGCTCATCACGCGCTTCTTCTCGAGCCCCGCGATGATGCGATCGATCGCCTCGTCGAAGTCCTTCATGCCGACGGCGGTCTTGTCCTTCCGCGCGGCCAGGAGCGCCGCCTCGTTGACCAGGTTGGCGAGGTCGGCGCCGGCAAATCCGGCGGTTCGCGCGGCGATCAGTTTCAAATCCACCGAATCGTTGATCTTCACCGTCTTGACGTGGATCCGGAGGATATCCTCGCGCCCGCGGACATCGGGCTTGTCGACAAGGACCTGGCGATCGAAACGGCCAGGGCGGAGCAGTGCCGGGTCAAGGACTTCAGGACGGTTCGTCGCCCCCATGATGATGATGCCCTTGCGCCCGTCGAAGCCGTCCATCTCGGCGAGGAGCTGGTTGAGTGTCTGCTCGCGTTCTTCGTGGCTGCCCATCGGCGTCTGGATGCGGACTTTTCCGAGCGCATCGAGCTCGTCGATGAACACGATGCACGGGGCCTTGGCTTCCGCCTGCGAGAACAGATCCCGCACGCGGGCGGCGCCGACGCCAACGAACATTTCGACGAACTCGGATCCGCTCAGGCTGAAGAACGGAACCTTTGCTTCGCCCGCGACCGCGCGCGCGAGCAGCGTCTTGCCGGTTCCCGGCGGGCCGACGAGTAACACACCTTTCGGGATCTTGCCGCCGATGCTCGTGTACTTTCGGGGATTCTTCAGGAACTCGACGATTTCCTTGAGCTCTTCCTCCGCCTCGTCGACACCCGCAACGTCGCCAAACCCAATCTTCACGTCGTCCTCGGCGTAAATCTTGGCGCGGCTGCGCGCGAATGACATGACGCCCCCTTCCGCGCCGCCAATGCGACGGAAAAAGAACGTCCACAGCGCGACGATCAGGACGAGTGGAATGATCCAGCCGATGACATCTGACAACCAGCGGTTCGGCACTTCACCCTGGTACTTGACGCGGTGCTGCTCGAGTTCCTCCGGCAGCTTGTCGTCAGCCACGCGGACGGTTGTGAACGGACGCCCTTTCTCCCCGTCGACCGGTTTCAGCGTGCCGCGGATTCGATCCTCTCCAACGGTGACCTCCTGCACGCGGTCTTCGCGCACGAGGCGCTTGAACTCGGAGTAGGGCAGCGTCTCGCCCCCCTGGAGCTGGAAGAAGAACGCCTGCGCAAGCGCCAGGAGCAGCAGGAATCCCAGCACATACCAGATGGCGCCGCCAGGCGCACGCGGATTCATCCGGCGGTCCGCAAGGCGCCGGTTGCGATTCTGGGTTTTCTGTGGCTCGGCCATGTGTCTCTAACAATCGAAGCGTCGAAGGGTCCGAAGGGTCGAAGGATCCGGTACCCTTATTATCTCTCTTTGTTCGAGTCCTTCGCGGTACCTTCGTCCGCTCCGATTGCGGCGCATACACCTCAAGCGTGAACTGCGTTCTCCACGCGTTCGAATTGGAGTTTGCCTCCCGGAGCGTCGATCCGGATCGTGTCTCCCTCCTTGAAGTCTCCCTGCAACACGCGCAGAGCCAGCGGATCCAGGATCGCGCGCTGGATCGTGCGCTTCAACGGCCGGGCGCCATACGCGGGATCGTACCCCTCCTCGATGACGAGATCCTTCGCGCGATCGGTCAGCTCGATGTGGATCTTCCGATCCTCGAGGCGCTTCATCAGGCCCCGGAGCTGGATGTCGATGATCTGCCGCATCTGCTCGCGGGTGAGCGCGTGGAAGACGATGATCTCGTCGACCCGGTTCAGGAATTCGGGACGGAAGTGATCACGTAATGCGTCCATCACTTCGCGCTTGACCCCTTCGGTAAGGCCGACGGAGAGGTCCGCCGCGCTGATGAAATGGCTGCCAACGTTCGACGTCATGATGACGACAGTGTTCTTGAAGTCGACCGTGCGCCCCTTCCCGTCCGTTAACCGCCCGTCGTCGAGCAGCTGGAGCATGACGTTGAGCACCTCGGAATGCGCCTTCTCGATCTCGTCGAAGAGGACGACCGAGTAGGGACGCCGCCTCACGGCCTCGGTCAGCTGACCTGCCTCCTCGTAACCGACATATCCAGGAGGCGCGCCAATCATGCGCGACACCGTGTGCTTCTCCTGGTATTCCGACATGTCGATGCGGATCATCGCCTGCTCGTCGTCGAACAGGAACTCGGCGAGCGCACGCGCGAGCTCCGTCTTGCCGACGCCGGTCGGGCCGAGGAAGATGAAGCTGCCCAGCGGACGATTGGGATCCTGGAGACCGGCCCGCGCGCGGCGGATGGCATTCGCGACCGCGCGGATCGCTTCGTCCTGGCCGACGACGCGCTGATGGAGGCGTTCCTCCATCTTGAGGAGCTTCTGAATTTCCCCTTCCATCAGCCGGCTGACCGGGATGCCCGTCCAGCGGCTGACGACCTCGGCGATGTCTTCCTCGTCGACCTCCTCCTTCAACATGCGATGGCCCTTCTGCAGATCGGCCAGGCGCGCTTCCTGTTCCTTGATCTGCCGCTCGAGTTCCGGGATCCTGCCGTACTGCAGCTCCGAGGCCTTCGCATAGTCGCCCGACTGCTGCGCGCGCTGCATCTCGAGGCGCACCTGTTCGAGCTGTTCCTTCAGCTCGCGCGCCTTTTGAATCGCTTCCTTCTCCTGCTGCCAGCGCGCAGTGAGCGTGTCGCGCTGTTCCTTGAGATCGGCCAGCTCCTTCTCGAGCTTCTCCAGCCGCTCGCGCGACGCCTTGTCCTTTTCTTTACGGAGCGCTTCGCGCTCGATTTCGAGCTGCATGATCCGGCGATGCACTTCATCGAGCGCCACCGGCATGGAATCGATCTCCATGCGGAGGCGCGACGCCGCTTCGTCGATCAGGTCGATCGCCTTGTCGGGCAGGAACCGATCGGTGATGTACCGGTGTGAGAGCACCGCGGCGGCAACGAGGGCGGCGTCCTTGAACTTCACCCCGTGATGGATTTCGTAGCGCTCACGCAGGCCGCGCAGGATGCTGATGGTGTCCTCGACGGTGGGTTCGCCAACCATCACAGGCTGGAAGCGCCGCTCGAGCGCCGCGTCCTTCTCGATATGCTTGCGGTACTCGTCGAGCGTCGTCGCGCCGATCATGTGCAGCTCGCCGCGCGCGAGCATCGGCTTGAGCATGTTTGCGGCATCCATCGCACCCTCTGCCGCGCCGGCGCCGACCACCGTGTGCAACTCGTCGATGAAGAGGATCACCTGGCCCTGTGCGTCGGTGACTTCCTTCAGCACCGCCTTCAGGCGCTCTTCGAATTCGCCGCGGTACTTCGCGCCAGCGACGAGCGCGCCCATGTCGAGCGCGACGATCTTCTTGTTCTTCAACCCCTCCGGGACGTCCTGCCGCACGATGCGTTGCGCGAGTCCCTCGACCACGGCCGTCTTGCCGACGCCAGGTTCGCCAATCAGCACCGGGTTGTTCTTCGTGCGCCGCGACAGCACCTGGATCACGCGGCGGATCTCGTCGTCGCGACCGATTACCGGATCGAGCTTTCCCTTGCGCGCGAGCTCCGTGAGATCGCGGCCGTACTTTTCCAGCGACTGATACGTCGTCTCTGGATTCTGCGAGGTGACCCGCTGCGATCCGCGGATCGACGTCATCGCCTGGAGGATCCTGTCTTTCGTCACGCCATGCTGCTGGAGGATGCGCGCGGCGGGGGAGCGCCCTCCCTCGTTGGCGATGGCAATGAAGACGTGCTCGGTGCTGACGAACTCGTCCTTCAGCCGCTCGGCTTCGGCTTCAGCGGCGTTCGTCACTTGGCGCAGCCGCGCCGACAGCGCCGGCTGCGATCCACCGTGCACGTTCGGATGACGTCCGATCTCGGCGCGCACCGCGGACGCGATGGTCGCCGGATCGACGTTCATCTTCCGCAGGATCTCGGGGACGATGCCCCCTTGCTGCTCGATGAGCGTCAGCAGCACGTGTTCCGGTGTGATTTCAGGGTGCCCCTCGCGATCGGCGCGTTGCTGCGCCGCGAGGATCGCTTCCTGGGCTTTCTCTGTGTACTTTTGCAAATTCATGGCTGATTCGCCAGCACGCCCACCTAGACGTCGGGCCTGCTGGTCCTATTTACTCTCCAGATGACGCAACGTTTCCCAGTGTTGCCGCTGTTCCTTTGTGAGCGAGCGGGGAAGTTGCGCGTCGATCGTCGCGTAGAGATCTCCCTTCGCGTCTGGCTTGCCAACAATCGGCATGCCGTGCCCTTTCAGCCGGAATACCTGCCCGGGCTGAGTCGTCTCCGGCACCTTCAAGCGGACGCTGCCGGTGATGGTCGGGACCTGCGCTTCGCCGCCGAGCACCGCAGTCGTGACCGGCAGCTGCACTTTCGTGTAGAGGTCGTCCCCTTTGCGCTCGAACACCGGGTGCGGGCGGATGTGGACCCGCAGGAACAGGTCGCCGGACGGGCCGCCGTTGGCGCCGGACTCGCCTTCACCCGCGACGCGCACCCGCGAGCCGTCCTTCACCCCTGGGGGGATGCGAACGTCGACGCTGCGCGCGTGACCGCCATGCTTGATCGAGATGCGGCGCATCGCGCCGTGGTACGCCTCTTCGAGCGTGAGCTCGACGTCGTGCTCGATGTCGCGGCCCCGCTGGCTGCGCGGCGCGCGGCCAGCGCGACCGCGCGGTTCGGCGCCACCGCCACCGAAGAACGTTTTGAAGAAATCCGAGAACGGATCTTCGTTCCCGAACATCTCGCGCATCTCTTCTTCGGTCATGGTGCGGTAGCCGCCCGGACCGCCCATGTTGATCGTCCACGCACCCCCTTCAGCCCCGGGGGCGCCGCCAAACCCGCCGCCGAACGGCGCACCGCCGGGCCACGGCTGACCCTGCTGCTGCGCCTGTTCGTACATGCGCCAGTTCGCCCCGAGCTCGTCGTACTTGCGGCGTTTGTCTGGATCGCCGAGCACCTCGTATGCTTCGTTGATCTCCTTGAACTTGGCTTCCGCCGCTTTGTCGCCCGGGTTGACGTCGGGGTGATGCTTGCGCGCCAGCTTGCGGTAGGCCTGCTTCAGCTCCTTGTCGGTCGCGGTCTTGCTCACGCCGAGCGTGGCGTAGTAATCCTTGAATTCCATATCCGTCGCCGAATCCCGCTTCGCCGCCGAGCATCAAGGCGGCCTCCGCGGCTTACAATCCCACCAGCTCGCTGATGCGTTCGATCTCCTGGATCAACCGGCGGCGTGCGTCGCGGCTCGAGGCGTCGTTCATCAGCGGACGCAGACGCTGGACCGCTTCCGCAATCGTCAGCAAGCGCTGCACGCCGGCGAGATTCACCCCTTCGTCTTCCACGAGATGTTTGATGAGCTTCAGGCGGTCAAGCTGATCGCGCGAATAGACACGCATGCTGCCGATCGTACGTGTCGGACGGACGAGGCCGAGCCGCTCGTATTTCCGCAGCGTTTGCGGATGCATGTCGAGCAGGCGCGCAGCCATGCTGATAAAGTAGAGATCGTGTTCGGCGCGCATGCCTGAGTTCCTCAACCTTGCGTCGATCCAAACATAGGCCTTGATACGCGGTGTGTCAAGGCACGGCCCGTCGACCGCATGGACGTTCAGGCATCTGATTTCATCACCATCGGTCTACTGGTCCTGCTCGAAGGACTGCTGAGCGCTGACAACGCGCTCGTACTTGCCGTTCTCGTGCTCGGCCTGCCGCGTCGCGACCAGCGCAAAGCGCTCCGCTACGGGATTGTGGGAGCATTCGGATTCCGCATCCTTGCGGTGCTGCTCGCGGTGCACCTGATCCAGGTCGGTTTCGTAAAGCTGATTGGCGCGATCTACCTGCTCTATCTCTCCTACAAACATTTCTTCGGCAGCGGGGGAGCGGAGGCGCGCCGCGAGATCAAACCCGCGACGCCATGGCTCGGGCTGTCGGCGTTCTGGGCGACGGTCGCAAAGGTCGAACTGACCGACGTCGTCTTTGCCGTGGACTCGATTCTGGTCGCGGTGGCAATGTCCCCAAAGACCTGGGTCGTCATCACCGGCGGCCTCCTCGGCATCGTGACCATGCGAATGGTAATCGGTCAGTTGCTGGTGATGGTCCGCAAGTACCCCGCGCTCGTTGACGGCGCCTTCATCATCATCGCGTGGGTCGGCGTGAAGCTGCTGATCGAATACCTGCGCGTCGAAGGCTGGATCCACTTCGAAATCAGCAAGTGGCTCTCGTTCGGGATAATCGTGGTGATCTTCGCGATTTCCTACGTGTACGCGCGAAGGGTGGGCCCGGCCCCGACGTACGACGACGAGGCAGCAGAACTCATTCAGCGGCGCCAGGAAGAGGAAGACCGAAGTCCGTAGCATCTTCCGTTTGCAGTCTTCAGTCTGCAGTTTGCCGTTAACCGCCGACCGCGAACCGCCGACTGCGAACTGCCAACGGCTTCTTACATGCCCGCCAGTTTCAGATCGAGCGACTTCGTTCCCCCTTCGTCGAGGGTGAAGCGTGACGCCTTCGCGCGTGCGCGCTCGAGCCAGTCGGGATCGTTCCACTCGCCCTGCGGCGCGTAGTCCACGGCAATGGCGTAGTAGGCGCCGGGCGGTAGGCTGGTGACCTTGAAGCGGCCGTCCTGGTCCGGGCGCGCTGACGCCGTCCAGCGGTTCATCGGCAACACCCATTTCTGCGGATCATCCGGAAAGACAACGACCGTGTAGTCCTTTGCTGCCTGGCCGCGGTCGTCGGTGACACTGCCCGACAGGCTCGTGCTCTTGCTCGTGAGCTCGATTTCGATGCCCTCCAGATCCTCGCCGGGCTTGAATTGAACGCCCGTGTCGGTGACGTCGTTGCCGTCGTAGCGCACGCTCTTGAGGGACCAGCCCTTGGGCAGGTTCGCGGGGCGGAACAGGCGAATGCCGGTGAGGCCGCTGACTTCGAAACTGCCGTTCTCCTTCACCGCCGCCCCGCCGACGCCGATCATCGGTCCGCCCTCCTGGTCGGCCGGTGGCGCGGTCACGCGCATCGACGCAATGCCTTCGGGCTTGATGCCGCCGTCGAACGTGAAGCGCCCGGTGGCTTTCGCGCCGTGGCTGCCGACGACGATGAGGTTGTTGATGTCGTCGCCGGCCACACTCACGGGAAGCATCGCAAATTCAGGTTCGGGCTGCGCACCAGCGGGGGGCGCGCCCGGACCGGCAGCGGTCGCGAACACCATCGCACCCGCGCCGGCGACCTCCGTCATCATCGTGCCGATCGAACGAAGCTGCAGCGTGTAGTCGCCCGGCGTGACACCGCTGATGGTGAACTGGCCGTCCTTGTTGGTCCGCGACGTGCCGCCCGGTCCGAAGATCATGGCTTCGCGCATCGACGGGATCAGCATCAGCATCGCGCCGCCCATCGGCTTCCCGTCGGTGCCAATCGCGGTGCCGCTGATCTTCGCGAGCCGCACCGGCTGCAGCGCGATGTCGACGCTCGCGAGCTCCTGTCCGACGGCGACGGACACACGCTGCGCTTCCGCCGGGCTTGGCGAGCCCGGGTAATAGGTCGGCGCATACCCCGCGTTCTGGTTCGAGCCGGTCGGCCCGCCCGGGCCGCTCATCAGATCCATCATGAACGTCTCTACCGACCGCAGCGTCGCGCTGACGTAGTAGTCGCCGGGCGGCAATCCGTAGATCCGGAACTGGCCCAGGTCGTTCGTCTGGCTGTTGCGGCCGGATGGGACGAGACGGCGTTTTCCGTTGGTGAACTGCATGCGCATGGCGCTCACGTTCGCGTCCGCGACCGGCTCGCCGAACTCGTCGACGACGCGGCCGGCAAGGACACTGCCACGAGGCAAGGCCACATCTGTCTTTTCCATCAACTGCGACTCGGCCAGCTCGATCGGACGACCCGGCTCGAACGGCCGGTTCTGCCCGTACTGCATCGTGACGAAGCCGGACTTGCTGACGCTCACCGTGAAGCGGCTCGCGGGGAGTTCCTTGAATTCGAAGCGTCCCTGCGCATCCGTCAGCGCGGTCTTCGCGCCGATGTCGGGGCTCATGATGCGCACCTGCGCGCGACGAATCGGCGATCCGGTGTCGGATGCCGTGACGCGGCCGCGAACGATCCCGGTGCCGGTCTTCGGCTGGCGATTCGGCCCCATGAACATGGGCATCTCGCCCGGCCCGGAGGTCTGGATTTGAATCTGCTGCCGGACGTCCTGGGCAGCCACTCGTGACGTGGGGATGCACAAACACGAAGCACAGAGCGCGGCAATGAGAAGGCGTGACATAGATGCCATTTTGGACGAACTCGAGCGAAAAGGAGTTGAACGCGACAAAGATTTAACGTTCTTAACAATCCTTGCCTGGCGGACCCAAAGGGACGGCCTGCGCGTCAATGCCAAATGCCCAAAACCGAATGCCCAACCTTCAAGGTATTGGCATTTCGCATTCGTCATTGGTAATTGACACGGCGCCCTCAGCGATCGCCCGGGGCGCCGCTCTCTCTAGACGCTCCGCGCCTCTGCGGGAAGGATCGGCAACGGACTCGCCCCGGCGTACCTGCGCCAGACCGTCAGCACCGCTTCCGCGAGCGTATCGATGAATCGCGGATGCACGTTGACCGTGGACGCACGTGCCATGGGGAGGCCTATCTCGCGGCACACCGAAGCCGCTTCGACATCGAGATCGAACAACACCTCTATGTGATCGCAGAGAAACCCAATCGGGCAGAGCACCGCCGCGTCGAGCCCGTTCTCCTTCTCGGCACGAAGGTAGTCACACACGTCGGGCTCGAGCCACGGATCCTCGGGGCGTCCGCTGCGGCTCTGATAGACGAGCGTCCAGTCGTCGAACCCCGCAGCGCGCGCAATGAGCGCTGCCGACGCGCGCAGGTTGGCCTCGTAGGGATAGCGCGCCGCCATGGGGACCGGAATGCTGTGGGCGGTGAACACGAGCCGGGCGCGCGATCGCACATCGGCAGGAAGCGTCTCGAGCGCGCGACGAATGTGGTCGGCGTTCGCAGCGACGAACCCGGGGTCCTCGTGCCAGTCGCCGACGTACACGACGTCCACTGGCGCATGACCCGCGGTCGCCACGGCTTGCCGTGCGTCGCGGACGTTCTCTTTGTATTGCAGGCAGCCCGAGTAGCTTCGCTGCGCGGCCGCGAGCACGCCAATCGCGCGCCGCTCGCCGCGCTGCGACATCGCCGTCATCGTGTCGGCCAGGTACGGATGCCAGTTGCGCATGCCGACGCGCACGGGCAGCGCCACGCCACGCTCGCGCAGCCGTTCCTCCAGCGCTCGCGCCTGCGCCATCGTCAATTCCGTGAGCGGCGAGACGCCGCCGAACATCTCGTAATGGTGCGCGACTTCCTCAACCCGTTCCGGCGACACCCGGCGTCCTCGCAACACGTTCGCGAGAAACGGACGGATATCGCCAGGGCCCTGCGGGCCTCCGAAGGCAATGAGAAGTACCGCGTCAAAGGGAGGTTTCGCCATTCTGGTCCGTGTGAATCCGCGTGAATCCGTGGTCGTTTGACCCTGGATTATACGGACTTGTACCCTTCCGTGGATGGCGCGAGCCTCGATGACCGCGCCGTACGGCGTCGACCCGTCCGGCAATCCCCTCGATCGTTTCGGCCTGTCGCGGCCCGTCTGGCTGCTCGGCTGGGTGAGTTTTTTCACCGACACGGCCAGCGAGATGGTGTATCCGCTGATGCCACTGTTTCTGACCCGGGTGCTTGGCGCGGGTGCGATGTCGCTTGGCGTCATCGAGGGAGTGGCGGAAGCGGCGAACAGCGTGCTCAAGATCGTCTCGGGTTGGCTCGCGGATCGATCGGGGACCCCCAAGCGGCTCGTGCTCGCCGGCTATGGCCTCTCGTCCCTCGTCCGCCCGCTCATCGCGATCGTGACGACGTGGCCGCAGGTGCTCATGTTGCGCTTCGTGGATCGCCTCGGCAAAGGCATCCGCACCTCGCCGCGAGATGCCATGCTCGCGCGCCTGGCGCCGTCCGACCGGCGCGGCCGCGTCTACGGTTTTCATCGCGCGATGGATCACGCCGGCGCAGTGGCCGGCCCGCTGGCGGCCTCCGCCTATCTGTACTTTCATCCCGAGGCGTATCGATCGCTGTTCGCATGGACGCTCGTCCCCGGGATCATCGTCATCCTGATTCTGTTGCGCGTTCCCGAGCAGCGCCGCGAGACTGTCCGAGCACCTGTCGCCCCCTCAGCACCCAGCGTACCTTCTGCACCCAGCGCACCTTCTGCACCCGGAGCACCTTCCGCACCCCGCGCACCTTACGCACCCGTCGCACCCCGCGCGCGCCTGGCACGCCGTTTCTACCTTGCAATCGCGGTGATCCTGGTCTTCTCGCTGGGCAACGCCAGCGACGCGTTTCTGCTGCTGCGTCTCGGTGACCTGGGCGTTGCGAGCGTCTGGATCCCGCTCCTCTGGTCGGCGCTGCATGTCGTCAAGATGATCTCGTCGGTGATCGGTGGCGCGCTCAGCGATCGGCTCGGACGCCGGGCGATGATCGCGCTCGGGTGGCTGTGGTACGCGGCGATTTACGCGGCTTTCGGCTACTTCACCCAGGTCGCGATCGTGATTGCGATCTTTCTGGCGTACGGGCTGTATTTCGGCCTCACGGAAGGGGTGGAGAAGGCGTGGGTGGCCGACATGGCCCCGGCGGACGCGCGGGGCAGCGCGTTTGGCATCTACAGCGCCGCGATCGGCTTCGGGGGGCTTGGGGCAAGCTTGCTGTTTGGCGCTGTCTGGACGCGCGTCTCGCCGCGCGCGGCGTTCCTGACGGGCGCCTCGCTCGCGCTTATCGCCAGCGTCCTGTTATACTTAGCATTCCCTGATGCCAAAGATTCTGGTCACGAACGATGATGGCGTACGCTCCGAAGGGATCTACGCTCTGGCGGACGCTCTCGGACCTCTCGGCGAGGTCATTGTTGTCGCGCCCCACGTGGAAGCCAGCGCAATCGGCCATGCGTTGACACTCCGGCGTCCGCTGCGCATCGAGACCGTCAGCGAGGGCGTGTACGAAGTCGATGGCACGCCAAGCGACTGCGTCAACATCGCCGTCACCAAGCTCTACACCGGGCTACCGGATCTCGTCGTTTCAGGGATCAATAAAGGCTACAACCTCGGCGACGACATCACCTACTCGGGAACCGTTGCGGGTGCCATGGAAGGTGCGCTGCTGGGGATTCCGAGCATCGCGGTGTCGCTGGAGCGTAGCCGCGACACCTACGACTTCGGTCCATCGGCTGCCGCCGCCGCCGCGACCGCCGCGTTGGTGCTCCGCAACCGTCTGCCCGCGCGGACGTTCCTCAACATCAACGTCCCCTCCGGCCAGCCACGGGGGTCGCGCTGGACCGTGCAGGCCAAGCGCAATCACATCACCATCGTTGACGAGCGCTGCGATCCGCGCGGCAAGAACTACTACTGGATCGAGGAAGGACAGAACGACTGGGAGCCGCACGATCGATCCGACTACCAGGCCGTTCGCGACGGCTTCGTCTCGGTCACGCCGCTGCAGCCGGATCTGACGGACTACGCGGCGCTGTCAGCGCTCGAGAGCCTGCCGCTCGATTCTGAAGCACCCGTCAAAAAGTAGCTCCTGGTCTCGTGCGCCGGCGGAGGGCATTCGTCCCTCGTCCGCTGTCGCTCGTCACGCCGCTATAGATCCAGAAAGCGCGGACCGCAACAATCGCCGGCATGAAGCGATTTCTGATCGTCGCAGGGGTCGTCACGCTGACTCCGCTCTGCGCGCCGGCGCAACAGCAACGGTTGGCGTCCCCGCCGCCATCGCCGGACATCAGCGTCTCCAGGGATCTCGAGTACGGCACGTCGGGGACGACCAGCCTCCGCATGGACGTCTATCGTCCGAGTGCGCCCGGCACGCGCGGCCCGGTGCTGATCTTCTTTAACCGCGCCACCGGCGCCAGTCGCAGCGGCGCATTCTGGGCCGGGTGGGCACAAACCGCTGCGTCGCGGGGCATCATCGCCATCCTGCCTGATTTGCGGGACGGGAGCGAGGCGCAGGACTTCGACCTCCTGGTTCGCCACCTCACCATTCACGCCGGGGATCTTGGGATCGATCGCGACGCAATCGCGGTTTACGCCGCGTCCGGCAACGTATCCACCGCGTTCCCCGCGGTTGAAGACCCGAAGCAGACGGCGATCAAGGCAGCCGCGATGTACTACGGCTCGGCGCGCATCACCGAGTTCCGACGCGACCTGCCCGTCCTCTATGTCCGCGCCGGCCTCGATCGTCCCGCGGTGAACAAGGACATCGACTCACTCGTGTCGCTGGCGATCTCGCAGAATGCACCGGTCACGCTGCTGAACCATGCGGCCGGCTACCATGCCTTTGAGATCTTCAACGATGACGAGGTGACGCGGGACGTGATCGAGCGGACGCTGGAGTTCGTCAAGCGCGCGACGGGCGCGTCGTATCAGGCGGCGCTGCGGCGCGGTGTCCCCGAAGCGATGGCCGCGGGTCACGTGCTGACCGGCAACTTCCGCCAGGCCGCGTCGACGTATGCAGAGATCGTGGCCTCGCGTCCCGACGATCCGCGGCTGCGCCTCGCGTACGGCGAAGCGCTGCTCGGCGACGCGCAATATGCCGCCGCCTGCGCGGAGTTCGAGAAACTGAAAGGGAAGGGGCTTGGCCCGCGGGATCTCGGGGTGCCCGCCGCTCGCGCCTGCGCGCAGAAGGGAGACGCCGACGCCGCTGTCGCCTGGCTCGCGACCATCCCGGCGCGCTTCCGTCCGGCGGAGCTGGCCGGTGACCCGGCGTTTGCCTCGCTCCAGTCGCGCTCGGATTTCCGGGCCTTGTTCCCGCCGCGTTAGGCAGGGATCCAGAGTTGAGTTAGAATAGGGATTCGCGTCTTCGGCGGTTCCCGGCCGCCGATATCCAGCCGCACACTTCGCCTGTCGGGGCGTGGCTCAGTCTGGTAGAGCACTCGGTTCGGGACCGAGGGGTCGGAGGTTCGAATCCTCTCGCCCCGACCAATTCTCAAAAAATCCTCAGGAAATCTGCCGAGTTCAGTCCGCTTGTTCACTCGGTAAAAATCGCAAAATCCGCCGTCTCGAACCGAGTGCCCGGCGCTTCAAACGATCCGTCTTGGCGAAATCGTTCGAGATTTTGTACGTTCGGCCGTCGCCGCTGGTTGCTCGCGCGGAGTCGTTGGCTTCAAACCCTTATGCCGTTGTTAGGCGACGTCACGATGAATGGATGTTCCGGCAGCCACACTGCTGTCGTTTAAGGAGCACGCTTGAAAATTGACTCTCGCCGTACGTGCTGACGCACACTGAATCTCACCACAGGCATTCCCGATCAACGACTTCACACAACAACGATGTGCAGGCGCGTGTCCCCGTAACTGGCGATATTGACCCAGGGTTTCGGGGGGCATGTGACACAGTTCTGACACAGTTTCGCTGAACGCTTTCGGCAGACGCTCACGGACGCGTACAGGTTACGTTCACTTCTTGAACTTCTTGAGGGCCTCCGGAGTGACCGGCGTGAAGAAGTTTACGAGGTTCCCATCCGGGTCTCGAAAGAGGAGAGAGCGGTTGCCCCAGGGCATCGTTGTCGGTTCCTGGACCAAGGCGTTCTTGATCACGTCCGTCAGTTTGCGATACTCGGCGTCGACATCGTCGACGAGAAGCTCGATGATCGCCGAATGATTGTCGGCGGCGCGCGCAACGTCTCCGCCGAACAGTTGCAGCG
>JBKOZS010000225.1:0-10337 GCA_046726015.1 Acidobacteriota bacterium | reverse complement strand
ACAAGAATTTGGGCGTCAAGGAACGACAGGAACGTGAGCGCGAGGCGGTCGCCCGCGCCATTCTGGATGCGGCGCGCGACCTCTTTGTCAACCACGGCTACCACAACGTGTCGATCCGCAAAATCGCGGAGCGCATCGAGTACAGCCCCGCGGCCATCTACAGCTACTTCCCGAGCAAGGACGACCTCTTTTTCGCGCTCGCGGAGGAAGGCTTCCGGCTGCTCGGTTCGACGAATACCCAACCGATTGCGGCCGGCGATCCGGTCGACGACATCCGCTCGACGTTCTGGCACTACTACGTCTTCAGCAAAACGCACCCCGAGTACTTCGCGCTGATGTTCCTCGACCGCACCGTGCCGCGCATCACGCGCGACTGGCACGGCTTCGCGTTCGTGGCCGCGATGAAGACGCAGGTCCACGAGCGCATCCAGCAGGCCATCGACAGCGGCGCGTTTCCCGCCGGGACCGAGCCGCACGCCGTATTCCGCATCCTGCTGACGACGCTGCACGGCGCGGCGACGCTGCGCCTGTGCGATCGCATGGAGCGCGGCGAGGACGCCGACGTGCTCGCGGGCGCGGTGCTCGACGCGGCTCTCCTGGGCCTGCGCGCGGGATCCGCCGTCAATTGCCATTTGTCTGAGTGTGTTGATAGCGAAACGAGGACCGACCGTCATGATTCGTAAGTTGTTTACTCCCGTGTTCATCGGCAGTGCTGCCCTTGCCGCGCTGCTCTCGACGGGATGCTCGGCTCAGCCGACGAGCGCCGCCGAACCCGTCGCACCCGTCGCGGTGGCCGTCAAGGTTGCCGCGGCGCAGTCGCAGGCCATCGATCGCTTCCTGCGCGTCACCGGTTCGCTCGCGGCAGACGAGCAGGCGGAAGTCGCGGCTGAAACCGGCGGTCGCGTGATCGCCACGCCGGTCGAGCGCGGCACGCGCGTCGCTGCCGGGACCGTCCTGGTGCGCATCTCCGGCACGGAAGCGGACGCGTCGCTTCGCGAAGCGGAAGCCAATGCCGCGCAGATTGAAGCACGACTTGGCCTCTCAGCCGGCGAACCGTTCGATCCCGCGCGCGTTCCCGAAGTGCTGAACGCAAAGGCGTCGCTCGACTGGGCGGAAGCGGACTTCAACCGCATCAAGGCGCTGCTCGATCAGAAGGTCGTCTCGCAAAGTGAGTTCGATCAGAAGCAGACGCAGATGAACGCCGCCATGCAGCAGTACAAGACGGCGCAGAACGCGGCACAGCAGTCATACCGGTCCCTTCAAGCCGCGCGGGCACGCGTCGATCTCGCCCGCAAGGCGGCCGCGGATACGGTCGTGAAAGCGCCGTTCGCCGGCCTCGTCGCCGAGCGCGTCGTCAGCACGGGGGACTACGTCACGCGCGGCACGAAGGTCGCGACGATCGTCCGGATCGATCCGCTGCGCGTAGAGCTCACCGTCCCCGAGCAGTACCTCTCGCAAGTGACCGAAGGCCAACCGGTCAAGCTGACGGTGGATGCCTATGCCGGCGAAACGTTCCCGGCCAGGGTGCGCTTCGTGTCCCCTGCACTCAAAACCGATCAGCGCGCGCTGACGGTTGAAGCGATCGCGCCCAATCGCGACGGCCGGCTGAAGCCCGGACTCTTCGCAACCGCGTTCCTCCAGAAGCCTGCGGCAGCGCCAGCGCTGCTCGTGAACGCGACCGCCGTCGAGACCATCGCCGGCACCAGCCGCGTGTACGTGATCAAGGGCGACAAGGCGGAAGAGCGCATCGTGACCACCGGTGAAAAGCTTGGCGATCGCGTCGAGATTACGACCGGCGTCATGGCCGGGGAATCCGTTGCCGTGAATCCACGCGGGAAGCTGACCGACGGCGCCCGCATTCAGATCGAGCATTAACAGGTAACGTTCATGCAGTGGCTAGCATCAATATCCGTTAAGCGCCCCGTCTTCGCGAGCGTCCTCATCCTGACGCTCACAGTGATCGGCGCTTTTGCGTTTACGCGTCTCGGCCTCGATCGATTTCCGAAGGTTGACTTCCCCACCGTCGTCGTCACGACACGGCTTCCCGGCGCGGCGCCCGAAGAAGTTGAAACGGAGATCTCCGACAAGATCGAAGAAGCCGTCAATACGATCAGCGGCATCGACGAGCTGCGATCGACATCCTCCGAGGGCGTCTCTACCGTCATCATCTCGTTCCTGCTCGAGAAGGATGCCGACATCGCCGCGCAGGAAGTCCGCGATCGCGTCAACCGCGTGATTCCGCTCCTGCCGAAGACGGTCGATCAGCCGACGGTTGAGAAATTCGATCCGGACGCGGCACCGGTGCTGACGCTGGCCGTGTCGGCGTCGAAGCCAATCCGCGACATCACGGAATATGCGGACAAGACGCTGCGGCGTCAGCTCGAGAGCGTCAATGGTGTCGGGCAGGTCGTTGTGGTGGGCGGCCGGCAGCGCCAGGTCAACGTGTGGCTCGATGCCGCGCGCCTCCAGGCTTACAACCTGACCGTCACGGACGTCTCGCGTGCGCTGCAGGCGCAGAACGCCGAGATTCCTGGCGGACGCGTTGAAGCGGGGCCGCAGGCCATGACTCTGCGCACGCGCGGACGCGTGCAGTCCGTCCAGGAGTTTGGCGACGTAGTCGTCAAGCAGCGAGACGGGCACCCCATCCTGTTGCGCGACGTGGCCACGATCGAAGACGGGATGGCCGAGGCCACGACGAAGGCCAACGTAAGTGGCGCGCCAACCGTGCTGCTGACGATTCGCCGACAGTCCGGAACGAACACAGTGCAAGTGGTCGACGCGGTCAAGGAACGGCTTGCGGACCTGAAAGCCGTCATGCCCGCGGGCTACGACGTCCGCGTCGTTCGCGACCAGTCCGAGTTCATCAAGGCGTCGATCGACACCGTCGAGGAACATCTCGTCCTGGGTTCGATGCTCGCGGCGCTCGTAGTCCTGGTGTTCCTATGGAACTGGCGATCGACCGTCATCGCCGCAATTGCGATCCCGACATCCATCATCGCGACGTTCGGGTTGATTTGGTACGAGGGCTTCACGCTCAACTCCATGACGATGCTCGCCCTGACGCTCGCGGTCGGCATCGTCATCGACGATGCGATCGTCGTGCTCGAGAACATCTACCGCTTCGTCGAGGAGAAGGGACGTCCTCCCTTCCAGGCGGCCATCGAGGCGACGCGCGAGATCGGCCTTGCCGTGCTCGCGACCACGCTGTCGCTGGTGGCGATCTTCGTCCCGGTCGGTTTCATGGGTGGCATCGTCGGCCGTTTCATGAAGAGCTTCGGCCTGACCATGGCGTTCGCGATCATGGTGTCGCTGCTCGTCAGCTTCACGCTGACGCCAATGCTGTCGGCCCGATGGATCAAGATGCGTCCTCGACGCGAGGATAGGGAGGGACACGAGCTCCAGGACCACGGCTCGAAAGAAAGCCGGTTCTTCCGGGCGATCGACCAGGGCTACTCACGTGTATTGTCGTGGGCTCTCACGCATCGTGCGATCGTGGCGGGCGTGGCCGTGCTCGTCCTGTTGAGCAGCGTGCCACTGTTCATGGTCGCGAAGAAGAACTTTTTGCCGACCGATGACCAGTCGGAGTTCGAAGTCGGCATGCGGGCGCCTGAGGGCACGAGTGTCGATGCGACCGAGCTGATCGCAAACCGGATTGCTACCCAGGTCCGTCAACTGCCCGAAGTCGATTACACGCTCGTGACGGCCGCGGACGATCCGGCGCAGACGCAGAACTCGGCAACGATCTACGTGCGTCTCAAGGCCCTGAACCAGCGGATGCGCGACCAGTTCGCGGTCATGGACGACGTGCGGAGAAAGGTGCTGCCCCAGTTCGCCGCGGCACACCTGCGCACCGGCGTGCGCCCGGTTGCGACGATTGGTGGGGGCGGAAATCAGAACGCCGACATCCAGTTCACATTGAACGGGCCGGATCTTGGCAATCTCGAGCGTTATGCGACCGCGGTGGCTCAGGCCGCACGCACGCAGCCTGGTGTCGTCGACGTCGACACGTCCCTGAACACTGGCAAGCCTGAACTCTCCGTTCACCTCGATCGACTGAAAGCATCCGATCTCGGCGTCGAGGTTGCCGACGCGGCGGAAGCGCTGCGACTCCTGGTCGGCGGCGACCAGGTCACCACATACAATGAAGGTGGCGAGCAGTACGAAGTGCACGTGCGCGCACGGCAGACCGAGCGCGACTCGGCAAGCAGCATCGGGCAATTGACGGTGCCGTCGAGCCGCATCGGCAGCGTGCCGCTCGAGAACATCGCGGGTCTCACGCGTGGAACGGCGCCGAGCGCTATCGATCGGCTGAACCGGCAGCGGCAGGTGACCGTCTTTGCCGGTCTCCAGCCCGGTGTCTCACAGACACCGGCAATGGACGCGATGACTCGCACGGCCGAGGCGCTCAACATGGGCCCCGGCTACAGCACGCGGTTTGCGGGCCGCTCGCGCGAGCTCGGGCGCGCAGCGCAAAACTTCGTGATCGCGTTCGTCCTCTCGCTGGTATTCATGTATCTGATCCTCGCGGCGCAGTTCGAGTCGTGGCTGCATCCGATCACGATCTTGCTCTCGCTGCCGCTGACGCTGCCCTTCGCATTGATCTCGATCATCGTGACGGGGCAGTCGCTGAACATCTTCTCGGCGCTCGGACTGCTGGTGCTGTTCGGCGTGGTGAAGAAGAATTCCATTCTCCAGATTGACCACGCCAATCAGCTCAGGGAGCGAGGCATGGAACGTGATTCAGCAATTCTCCAGGCGAGCCGCGATCGCCTGCGGCCCATTCTCATGACCACCTTCGCGTTCGTCGCGGGCATGATCCCGCTCGTCTTCTCGAGCGGCATCGGCTCGGGAACGAACCGCGCGCTCGGGTTCGTCATCATCGGCGGCCAGTCGCTCGTGCTGGTGCTTTCACTGGTGGCGACGCCGGTGGCGTACTCGCTGTTCGACGACGTTGCGAAGATCAGGCTGTTTTCGTGGGGGCGGATGCGACGCGCCGCAGCAGCTGCGGCAACTGGAACGGCGCTTCTGGTTGCGCTGTTTGCCACTCCAGCCAGTGCGCAGACGGCAACGCCCAGTGCGGCAATCCAGGCGTCCGGCGAGGTGCTGAAGCTCACGGCAGAGGACGTCGTGCGCATGGCAAGGGAAAACAATCCCGACCTCGCGGCCGCCGGCTACAACCCGCGCATCAGTGCCGAGCAGACCGCGCAGGCGCGCGCCGTGTTCCTGCCCACGCTGCTGTCGGGCATCAATCGCAACATGCAGCAGGCGCCTCCAACCAGCGTGTTCTTCGGCACGAATGGCGTGCGCACCGACGTCTGGTCGGGCAACGTCGGGGTCGGTCAGCAGTTGCCGTGGGGCGGCGGCAATTACACTCTCGGCTGGACGTCGAACCGCACGGACGCGAGCAGCTCGCTCTCGAACTTCAACCCGGCGGTCACCGCGCAGCTGGTGGCGTCCGTGTCGCAGCCGCTGCTGCGCGGGTTCAAGATCGATCCGTTGCGTGCGCAGGTCACCACGTCGCAACGCAACCAGGAGATCGCCGACGTCTCGCTGCAGGAAACGGCGATCGTGACGATGGCGAACGCCGAACGGGCCTACTGGGCCCTGGTGCTGGCAAACGCGGCCGTCGCAGTGCAGCAGCGATCGCTCGACCTGTCGCTTGAACTCGAGCGAAACAACCAGGCACGTGTGGACGTCGGCCAGTCGCCGCCGCTCGACCTGGTGTCAGCACGCGCCGAAGTCGCACAACGCCGCGAGGACCTCATCGTCGCGCGGACGCTCGTCCGGCAGGCGGAAGATCAGCTTCGAATCCTGATCATGGATCCGAAGCGCCCCGATTTCTGGGCGGTGCGCATTTCGCCAGTGGACATCGTGCCGCCAATCGCGCCTCCGCCGGACGTCGACGCCGCCGTCCGGTTCGCACTGCAGGAACGCACCGATCTCGTTCGCGCGCGCAAGCAGATCCAGAACACGGAGACCGCGGTCTCGCTCGCGAAGAACGACGTGCTGCCGGACCTCCGCGCGCAGGCGACGTATTTGACGAATGGCCTTGGCGGGACCGAGCTGGTGCGCACCGGCGGTTTCCCTGGAACGATCGTCGGCCAGCAGTTCACCGCGTTTGGTGACGTGCTGCGGCAGGTCTTTGCGGCCGACTATCCGACGTGGACCTTTGGGTTCACGCTCAGTTATCCGCTCGGCCGAAGCCAGGAGCAGGCGAATCTCGCGCGCACGCAACTCGAACGCGAGCAGTCTGCCGCTGAACTTCGCAGCTCTGAGTTCAAAGCGGTGCGGGAGATCCGCCAGGCGGCATTCCAGATTGATCAGAACCTGCAGCGGATCGAGACCACGCGCGCCGCGCGCGAGCTGTCCGAGCAGCGGCTCGATGCGGAGCAGAAGCGCTACGAAGTTGGGATGTCGACCAATTTCAATGTCATCCAGGCGCAGCGGGATCTCGCTATCGCGCGCAACAGCGAGCTGCGAGCGCAGCTCGACTACCAGCTGGCGTTGATCGCGTTCCAGACCGTGCAGCGTGTGGGCGGCGCCGCGGCCGCGTTTGCGACGACCGCGAATACGGCGGGGGCGCCGAACGTGCCGGTGATCACTGTGCCGACAGGCGCGGCGACAGCGGCGACTGGGGTGTCGTCAGGTGCCGTGCCGACCGGCACGGGTCCTGGCGGGCAGTAACGAAGCGTGTTTGAGAGGGACGCGAAACGGGGACACTCACACTTCGTCCCGCATCCGGACAGTCGCGCGCCAGAAACGGGGACACTCACAGTTCGTTCCACGACCGCACACACGCGCGCCTGAAAGGGTGACTGTCACACTTTCCGAACGGTGACGGTCACGGTTCGGGCTTCGCGGCGGCACGGTGGCAAGGACCTCACCGAAGGAAGTTAGAAACGACCCGGCCTCAGAACACGGAACGCCGGGTCGGGCGTTCCATCGACGATCCAGTCCGCAATGACATGCGCCGTCAGCGGCGCGAGGAGCACGCCGTTGCGGTAGTGTCCTGATGCGTGCACCAGGCCGGGTACGCGATCATCCGGCCCGAGCACAGGCAGGTCGTCCGGTGTCGCCGGGCGCAAGCCGACGTGAACGTTCAAGAACGTTGCTCCCCATCCTCCAGGCAGCAGATCGCACGCCGCATCGAGCAGATCCCGGACGCCGGCGGCGGTTGCGCGCTCATCGAATCCCACGTCTTCCACGGTCGCGCCCACAAACAGCGAGCCGTCAATCCGCGGGACGATGTAGCACTCGGGTCCCCACACGATCGTCTCAATCGGATGCCCGCGCCAGCCAAGGTGGAGCAACTGACCGCGCACGGGTCGCATCGGCGGCGCCGTGGTGCCGGCGATCTCCAGGTCGTTGGTCCATGCGCCGGCCGCAAGCACCACGGCTTTCGCGGTCAGCGTGTCCGCGGATGTGACGACGCGAAGCATGTCGTGGTCGCGCTCGATGCGTGTCACCCGCGCGCGCACGAACGTCGCGCCGGCCTTCCCGGCGGCCGCGGCCTGCGCAGCGGTGAGGTGGCGCGCGGACACGTACCCGTGGGTTGCGGTGAAGAGGGCACCCGCGATGGTGCCCAGCGCGGGATGGCGCTTTCGCGCCTGGTCCGGGTCCAGCCATGTTCGCGCGACGCCGCCGTCATGCGCGCTGGCCGCGCGGAGTTCGGCCGCGTGGTGCTCGTCAAGCGCGATCTCGAGCGTGCCCACGCGCCGATACTCGACGTCGAGTCCCGTGTCACGCGTGAGGCCCGCGACCCACTCGTCGTAGAGCGCGAGGCTCCGCACCCCGAGGTCGAGCAGCGGTCCGCTCTCGTGTCCTTCCACGTACGGCGCGAGCATGCCGGCAGACGCCTGGGTGGCGCCGCCGCCGGGTTCACGGTCGTCCACGAGGGTGCAGGTCACACCCCTCGCCGTCAGCTGGCGAGCGACGGCAGTGCCGATAACACCCGCACCCACGACCACGACCGAAGGCCTCACACGCCGATCTTATTCACAGCTGCCACAAAAAAAGGGGACAGCCCCCTTTTTTTGCGAAAAAAGGGGACAGCCTTTGTTGCGCGCCAGCGCGAGGGGGCGACATCAGAGCTCGGCGAGTTCGATCTCGTACGTCCGAGGACGGCCACGATCGCGGATCGTATGTTCGAGGCCATACGCCGTCACCATCTGATTCGTCCAGGCGTCGTCTCCGATCGGCGCGCCCCGTCGTGCCGCCCGCTGAATCTTTTTCATCAATTCTTCCGACATGGGCTCGTTGATGAAGTCGACCCAGTCGACTGGTTTCGGGATCGGACCGTCGGCAAGCAGGGGACGGTCCGGGTCGAGGGCGTGCGGCGAGGCGCTCGACCACATGTAATGTTCAGCGCGCGACACCAGGCCTGCGCTCAAGGCGTTCGCCTCCACGTATCGCATCACCGTCAGGTAGGAGTCACCGTCCTGGACGAGCGAATTGGTGAACCGCCCCTGGTAGATGTGTCCGGGACTGGAGGGCGGGTAGTGGAGTAGGTATCGCTGAATATGCAAGTTCATTAAGACCTGCATGTACGCAGAAAGGTCCACGCCCTTGTGCGGCCACAGCACCAAATGAAAGTGATTTCGCATGATGCAGTAGGCCAGGATCCGCATCGTGACGCGCCGTGTCGCTTGCACCATAAGTGCTAGAAACGCACGGAAATCGGCGGGCTTGTGAAAAATCGTTTCTTTGTGATCCCCGCGGTTCATGACGTGGTGAATGAAACCGTCGGGCGCAATGCGGCGTTGTCGAGGCATATTGGCGGGATCACAAGAATGATGCCGCCGCAGACGAGGACCGGCTGTCCCCTTTATTTTGAAAAAAAGGGGGCTGTCCCCTTTATTTGCGAAAAAAGGGGGCTGTCCCCTTTTTGGGTGTGTTGCACGCGGGACGAAGTGTGAGTGTCCCCGTTCGGGTTATTCGAAGCTGGTCAGGGTGACGTCGACGCGGCGGACGCGCTGGTCCGCACGGTTCCACTGGACGAGAATCGGACTCTGGTAGCGCCCGTCCGCAATGACCCCTTTGCCGTCGCTCTCGCGGATCCGCAGGTTGACGGAGCGCTTCATGCGCAGGAAGCGGCCCGCGGGGACCGCAATCGCGCGGGCGAACACTCGCTCGAGCATGCCCGCGTGCAGGCCGGTGATATCGAGCACCTGGTTCAACGCCCGCACCATGTCGTACTTGGCGTAGTCGAGCGCCTTCTGCGGGATCGATCGCGGGTGCGTCAGGATGTGACGCCCCTTCTCCGCCGCGAAGCGGAACGGGTTCCGCAGGACGTCGGCAAGATCGTGACGCATCAGCAGCGTCTCGTACTCATTGACGGTGAGTCCCGCCTGCCGCTCGCCGCGCGCGAGCTCGAGCCGCACGCGCCCGCTCGACACGCCGTGCTGCTTCACCAGCGCGACGATCTCGTCGTAGATCCCCAGCTTCGGACTTTTCAGGTTGATGGAATCGATCGGATGGTCCGACACCGGGACCGCCAGTTTCACCTGCGCGACTTCCCGCTCGCGATGGAAGCCGACGATGCTCGTGAGACGACGACGGGGACGGCCGTCGTTGATGCCATCGAGATCGACAAAGCACACCGGCTGCTGCGGCCGATTGACGTAGCTGACGCAGGTGCTCAGGCCCGCCGCCATGAACGCCAGATGCGAGTCCGCGTTGCGCGGCTCGACGGCGCGTTCCTCTGACGTGAGATCCGCTCGGCGGTGCAGTTGATCGTGTTCGTACCCCGCACCCTCGGGAAACATCGCGCGGAACACTTCCACGTACGGCGCGACCGTCTCCTTCTGACGCGTCAGACGCGCGGCCAGGCTCTGCTCGAGATATCCCGCCGTCGTGTGAAACGAGTGATAGAGGTGGTGCGGGTAGGCGTCGACGAGGCTGCCGTGTGTCTGGCGCAGCCGCTCGCGAACATCAATGATGTCGAACCGCGCGCGTGGCGTGAGTTCGAGCGTGACCTCTACGGGTGAAACTGCCATCAACACTCGGACTACAAGTCTAGCGTAAATTTACTTTGCAATGCAAAGGTTATCTGTAACCTATAGCTTGGCATCGCTTTAGCGGCCTTGCGCGGTCGTCGTGGTGCGCTGCGCCGGCGCCCCCTTCCCCGCATCCAGGTCGTTCCAATTGAGGATGGCATTGAACGCCAGGAAATACGTCCCCTGCGTCTGCCACCGCCAGAACGGCCGGATCGCAAACGATACGACATGCCCCTCGCCGAGCCGGACGTCGACCAGCTGGGCGCGGTTCGCCAGCGCCTGCCCTCCCGCCAGCGTCCCCGAAAGGAGCATCTCGTTCGGATTCGCCGGGAACTGCAGCAC
>JBKOZS010000224.1:0-15786 GCA_046726015.1 Acidobacteriota bacterium | reverse complement strand
GCCGTGTACTTGGTGTCGTTTACCAGTCCGATGATCTCGAACGTGGGCTGTCTCGTGCCTGGAAGCGGCGGCATCTGAAATCTCGAGCCTATCGGGTTTGGCGTGCCGAGGAACTCGTGTGCGAATGACTCATTCACGATCGCGACCAGGCGGGCACCCGCGGAATCCTCCGTTGTGAAATCCCGCCCCGCGACAAGTGACGTTCCCATCGTCTGAAAGAACGTCGGACTGACCCGATTGAAGTAGGCCTGTTTCTGCTGCTGCACACCATCAACGACGACGTGTCCTGTCCAGGACTCGCCCGTCAGCGGAATCATCCGGACAGACGCGGCCGACTGCACACCGGGCACCGCGCGAATCGCGTCGAGCAGCCGATCGTGCAGCGCCGGACGTGCCCCGGCTGGCACGTTGGCGCGCTGGTAATCAACGACGACCATCGCGATGCCGTCCGGTTTGAAACCGACAGGACCCGTGGTCAGGTTGTGCAGGGTCCGCGCGAAGAGGAGGGCGGTCACGACGAGCACGAGAGAGAGCGCAACCTGCGCAACCACAAGAGCACTTCGGGCGCCAATGCGCGGCCGGGATTCGGTGGCTGTTCGACCTGTGCCTCGGAGAAGCGATCCGGCTGACGGTCGCGTGGCCATGATGGCCGGCGCGAGTCCGAACAACAGGCATGTCACGCATGCCACGGCGGTTCCGAAGAGCAACACGCGCCAGTTGCGATCGAGGTCGAACGTGACGGCAAAAAACTGAAAGCCACTGGTCTGCAACAGCCCAATCAGGCCTTCACTCAGGCTCTGTGCCAACAACATTCCGGCTATGGCGCCAGCGACCGCCATCAGCACGCTCTCGGTGAGCAACTGAGTAATCAGGCGGCCGCGCGACGCACCGATTGCCAGCCGGACGACCAGCTCCCGTTCGCGCGCGCTGGCGCGAGCGAGCAACAGCGTTGCGATATTCGCCGAGGCGATGATCAAGACGATCCCGGCGGCTCCCAACAACACCCACAGCGGTGTCTCGTACTCCTCACGCACGGTCCCCGACACACCCGTGGCTGCTGGAAACGCCTTGAGGACGGAACCAAGGTAGGCTTGCGTCAGCTCCGGCGGCAGTCCGACCGGCATCGTGTCCTGAAATATCCCGGCCGAGATGCTGGCGAGGTGGTTCGACGCGCGGTCCAACGACCATCCGGGTGCAAGCCGGCCGATGACCGTCAGCCACCACCAGCTTCGATCCGTCAGTGCACTGTGTTCGTGGTTGAGAATCGGTTCAGCGCAAAGCGGTGTTGCCACGTCGAACGTTCGCCCCACCTCGAGCGCGACGAATCCACGACGTGCAATGCCAACCACCTCGAAGGAATGGCCATCGAGCACGATGGCCTTTCCGATGACCGATGCCTCTCCGCCATACTGTCGCTGCCAGAACGAATAACTCAGTACGGCGGCTGGCGACCCGCAACCGGGCTGGTCATCCTGCGACGTCAGCAGCCGTCCGAGATGTGGGGTGACGCCAAGCACATTGAAGAAGTCACCGGTCACCCACAGACCCTGCACATACCGAGCCTCGCCGCGCGTGGCCAGGTTTACCGGGTACGCCCCCCAGGCCACGACGCCCGAGAACGCGTGCTGGCGCCGGCGAAGTTCCTCCCACAGCGCATTCGTGAAAAGAGGTCGGCGGCCGGCGAAGGTTCCCATTCGGCCGCGCGTGGGATCCGCCATGCGTATCTCGGCCAGTTGCTCGGGATGCTCCACGGGCAACGGCCTGAGACGGACTGCATCAGCGAGTTGAAAGATGGCGGTGTTGACGCCTATGCCGATGGCCAATGACGCCACCGCCGCAATGGTGAAGCCGGGAGATCTGAACGACAGCCGAATCGCGTAGCGCAGGTCGCGCCAGAGGCTCTCGACGACGGATTCCCACCCGACATCGCGAACGCGATCTTTTACGGCGTCGATGCTGCCCAGTTCCAGGCCCGCCGCCCGGCGCGCGTCGCGCTCGCTCATACCGGCGCGCTGCTTCTCCGCCACGGCTGCCGCAAGAAAGTCCTGCAGCTCGGCGTCGAGCTCGGCTTCAGCGCGCGTTTTCCGAAACATCGCCCTGAAGCCGCGAGCCACGCGTGTGAAGAGCGACATCAAAGCTCTCCCAGTGATGCCTCGAGAATCCTGGCAATCGCCTTCGCCTGCACCTCCCAGTCACGCGTCTCGCGTTTGAGCTTGGCCCGTCCTTGCGGGGTCAGCGTGTAATATTTCGCGCGGCGGTTGTTCTCAGTGACCTGCCACTCGCCGTCAATCAGGCCGTCGCGCTCCAGGCGCCGCAATGCGGGAAACAGCGATCCTGCCTGGACCAGGAATCCGCCTTTACTGATCTGTTCGAGGCGAACGCCGATGCCGTAGCCGTGCATCGGCTCGAGTGCCAGCGTTTTCAGGATCAGCATGAGCAGCGTGCCCTGGACCAGGTCGGTCGGCATCTGAAAGCTCCTCTAGGCAAACTAGATAAGTGCAGCATACGCCGCTCATCTAGTTTGTCAAGAGGAGTGATCGAGCAGGCGGGAAAGCAGGCGACCAGCGGCTCAGAGCTCGACGCGCTCCGACGGGCGCAGATGTTCGAGCACGCCACTGTCCCCGGTCGCGAGGCGAAAGCGTCGCAAGCGGGCGTGCGCGACGATGAGTCGGTCGAACGGATCCCGGGTCCACGATTCCTCGGCCGCGCGGGCGAACCAGTCGATCGCGGATGGCTCGTCGATCTCCCAGGCGTCGCTCTCGATGATGCCGCGCGTGCCGGAGCGAAGACGAAGCCGTCCGATCTCCTCGAGCAACTGCAGCTCCAGGACTGTTGCAGGAGAGACGAAGAGCCGCGGCGCGCCGCGCAGTTTGCGGGCTCGCGCATGATTCCGATCGAACCAGATCACCGCGTTGGTATCGAGAAGCATCACCGCTTCCGCGTCCGCGCCCGGAACTGGAGCTGGCCATCGGACCAGTCCCACGTCCACTGCCCCGCCTCGACGGCGCGATCGAGGATCTCGATCCGCGGCGAGCGCGATTTCCTGGAAGTCGACGGTTGCTCGACGCTCAGCCGATAGGTCACGCTCCCCCGCACGATGAGCACGGGCTCGCCGCGTTCGGCCTGATCGAGCGCCTCCGAGAGCCGCTCACGTACCATCCCCACCGTGTATTTCTTCATATGTACATTGTACACGATCCGTCGCCAGCCGCCGATGCCGGACCTGCCGGCCACTCGCAGCCGCGGACTCGCGACGCATGAGCGAAGGAACACGCAACACACAAGGCGGCGCACGTTGACTCCGCCACGCGGCCGGTCCTAAGATGCGCACTCCGGCAGCGCTTCCCTCTCGCAACCCGTAGCTCGGAGGCGTCAATGAAGCTCCCCGTCACCATAACCATCAACGGTCGCGCGTATCAGCGTGAGATCGAGCCGCGGCTCCTGCTGGTGCATTTCCTGCGCGACATCGCCGGCCTGACCGGCACCAAGATCGGCTGCGACACCAGCCAGTGCGGCGCGTGCACGGTGCTGCTGGACGGTATCGCGGTCAAGGCGTGCACCTGCCTGGCGGCGCAGGCCGACGGCGCACGCGTCATCACCATCGAAGGCATCGCCGCGGAAGGCCAGCTCGGACCGATCCAGGAAGCGTTCTGGGCCAAGCACGGTCTCCAGTGCGGCTTCTGCACGCCGGGGATGGTGCTCGCCACGCATGCGCTGCTCGATTCGACGTCGCAGCCGACGCCGGAGCAGATCCGGCATGCGCTCGAAGGCAATCTCTGTCGCTGCACCGGCTACCAGAACATCGTCCGCTCCGTGCAAGAGGCGGCACGCACGATCGGAGGACGTCCATGACCGTTATCGCCGAACCGGCACGTGTCTTTGGTTCGGGGATCCGGCGGCGTGAGGATCCCCGGCTGCTCACCGGCACCGCCCGCTACACCGACGACATCGTGCTTCCGGGCATGGTGCACGCCGCGATTGTGCGCAGCCCCCACGCGCACGCGCTGATCATGCGCATCGACACCGCCCGCGCGAAGGCAGCGCCGGGCGTGCTTGCCGTGTTTACGGCGGCAGACGCGGTCGGCGTGCTCAACCCGATTCCATGCTGCTGGCTGCTCCCCGGTTCGAACCTGAAGACCACGCCGTACCATGCGCTTGCGAAAGAGGCCGTGCATTATGTCGGCGATCCGGTCGCGGTCGTCGTGGCTGAATCCCCGTATCAGGCGCAGGACGCGCTGGAGCTGATTGACGTCGAATACGAGCTGTTGCCGACCGTCGTCGATCCGGAGAAAGCGGCACAAAAAGGCGCGCCAACCCTGCACGCCGAGGCGCCGGACAACATTGCTTTTCACTGGACGGTGGCGGGTGGCGATATCGACGCGGCCTTCAAATCCGCCGAAGTGGTCGTTCGGGACCGCATCATCCAGCAGCGGCTGATCCCGAATGCCATGGAGACGCGCGGCGCCGTCGCGCAGTTCGTGCCGGCGACCGGCGAGCTGACGTTGTGGAACACCACGCAAAACCCGCACATCGTCCGCTTCGTGATGTCGCTGGTGACGGGAATTCCTGAAGATCGTCTGCGGGTGATCGCGCCGGAGGTGGGCGGCGGCTTCGGCAGCAAGATTCCGCAGATTCCCGGCGACTTCATCACCGTGTTCTGCTCGATGAAGCTCGGACGTCCGGTGAAGTGGACGGAAACGCGTTCGGAGAACTACCAGTCGACGACCCACGGTCGCGATCACGTGCAGGACGTCGAGCTCGCGGCGACGCGCGACGGGCGCGTAACGGGCCTGCGCTGCACCGTTTGGGCCGGCATGGGGGCCTATCTCTCCACCGCGGCGCCTGGCATTCCGACGATCCTGCACGGATTGATGCTGTCGGGGCCCTACACGATGCCGGCCGTGAAGGAAGAGGTTTACGGCGTCTACACGAACACGACGCCGGTCGAAGCGTATCGAGGCGCCGGCCGGCCCGAAGCGACCTTCATGCTCGAACGCATGATGGATCGACTCGCGGCAGAAATCGGCATGGACCCCGTCGACGTCAGACGAGCCAACCTCATTAAGCCGTTCAAGGACGGCCACGACGTGATCACTGGACTTAAGTACGACAGCGGCAATTACGAAGGTGCGCTTGCCAAGGCACTGGATCGCGTCGGCTACGACGCGTTGCGCGCAGAACAGGCCGCCGCGCGAGCGAAGGGACGCTATCTCGGCATCGGCGTCTCGACCTACGTGGAGATCTGCGGTCTTGGTCCGTCGCAGGTTGCGGGGGCGATTGGCTTCCAGGGCGGCCTGTGGGAGAGCGCGATCGTCCGCTTCCACCCGAGTGGCAAGGTCAACGTGTTCATCGGCGCATCACCGCACGGGCAAGGAGAGGAGACCACGTTCGCGCAGATCGTTGCTGATGAACTCGGCGTCGCGGTGACCGACGTCAAAGTGGTGCACGGCGACACCGACGCGACGCCAATGGGATGGGGCACCTACGGCAGCCGCACGACGGCGGTCGGGGGAGCGGCGCTCGCGGTGGCCACGCGCAAGATCAAGGAGAAGGCAAAACTTCTTGCCGGGCATCTCCTCGAGGCCGCGGTCGAGGACATCGAGTACTCCGGCGGGCGCTTCTTCGTCCGCGGCGTGCCCGATCGCGCCAAGACGATCCAGGACATCGCGTTGATGGCGAACGTGGCGTGGAACCTGCCGCAGGGCATGGAAGCAGGACTTGAAGCCAGCTCCTTCTACGATCCGCCGAACTTCACCTATCCGTTCGGCGCGCACGTGGCGGTCGTCGAGATCGACCCCGAAACCGGGCACGTCACGTTGAAACGGTACGTCGCCGTCGACGATTGCGGACCGCAGATCAACCCGGTGATCGTCGAAGGCCAGGTGCACGGAGGTGTCGTGCAGGGAATCGGACAGGCGCTGTGGGAAGAGGCCGTCTACGACGATACCGGTCAATTGCTGACAGGCTCGCTCGCGGACTACGCCATTCCGCGGGCCGACGTCTTGCCGGAGATCGAGGTGCTGTCGACGGTGACGCCCTCGCCGCACCATCCGCTCGGCGTCAAGGGCATTGGCGAGGCGGGCACGATTGCGTCCACGTGCACCGTGTACAACGCGGTGCTCGACGCGCTCGCGCCCTTCAAGGTGCAATCGATTCGCATGCCGCTCACACCCGAGCGCGTGTGGCGGGCAATTCACCAGCAGAAAGGGGCCTGATATGTACTCGGTTGATTTCGACTACTATCGCGCCCGTTCGCTGGCAGACGCGCAGAAGCTGCTGGTCGATCACCCGGGCGCCTCGTTGCTGGCTGGCGGTCACAGCCTGATTCCACTGATGAAGTTGCGACTGGCGTCGCCGGAGGCGATCATCGATATCGGGCGCGTTGCCGAGCTGCGCGGCATCACCGTGACCGGGACGACGGTTCGCATCGGCGCGCTCACGACACATGCCGAGCTCGCGGCGTCTGACGACCTGCGCCGCCTGGCGCCGGCGTTGGCCGAGGCTGCGAACATTGTCGGCGATCCCGCGGTCCGCAATCGCGGCACTATCGGCGGCAACATCGCGCACGCCGATCCCGCGTCGGATTTTCCGACGGTCCTCGTCGCGCTTGGCGCGCGAATTCATGCGACGGGCGCCAACGGACAGCGCACGATCGAAGCCGCACAGTTCTTCACCGGCCTGATGTCGACGGCGTTGAACACGAACGAAATCGTGACAACGATCGAGGTGCCTGCCGCGGGACGCGAGCAGGGCTCGGCATACGTGAAGTTCGCGCACCCGGCGTCACGCTATGCGGTGATTGGCGCCGCGGCCGCAATGAAAGTCACTGGCGGCACGTGCGGCGACGTCAGCGTCGCGATTGGAGGACTCGTGCCGAACGCCCGTCGCCTGCCATCGGTCGAGCGGGCGCTCAACGGCCAGGCGCCGTCTGAATCGGCGGTCGCGAAAGCCGTTGACGGTGTCGCAACGGATCTCGGCCGTGACGTCAGCGGCGACATCTTCGCCTCGGCGGAGTACCGGGCCGCGGTGGCTCCGGTCTACGTGAAACGTGCGCTGCTCGCGGCGGCCGCGCGCGCGGGCGCCCGGTAGCGTGGCAGGCGTGCAGAAGGGTCAACCTGCTAACGTGAACAGCGTGTCTACCGAGTCCCTGCCGGTCCCGCGATCGGTCGACGACCTGCAGGCGGCGCTTGCCGGCCGGCAGTACGTTGCCGATCGCGGACTGGCCGTCTCGATCTATCTGGCGCTGCGGCTCAAGCGTCCGCTCTTTCTCGAGGGTGAAGCGGGCGTCGGCAAGACCGAGGTGGCAAAGACGCTCGCGGCCACGCTCGACACCGAACTCATTCGGCTCCAGTGCTACGAGGGGCTCGACGTCAGCCACGCGGTCTACGAATGGAACTACGCACGCCAGCTTCTCGAGATCAGGTTGCTTGAGGCGTCACACGAACTGGATCGGTCCGGGACCTCGCGGCACCTGTTCAGTGAACCGTTCCTGATCAAGCGGCCGCTGCTTCGCGCACTGGAAACCGCCGGCGGGCGTCCGCCCGTGCTGCTGATCGACGAGATCGATCGCGCCGACGAAGAGTTCGAGGGGTACCTGCTGGAGCTCCTGTCCGACTTCCAGGTGACGATTCCGGAGCTCGGCACGATCCGCGCGGTCCAGCCGCCGGTTGTCGTCATTACGTCCAACCGCACGCGCGACGTTCACGACGCCTTGAAGCGGCGGTGCCTGTACTGCTGGATTGAGTACCCCGACTTCGACAAGGAGCTGCGCATCGTCTCGGCGAAAGTACCGGGCGTGTCCGCGCGACTTGCCGAACAGGTGACCGCCTTCGTACAGGAGCTGCGGACCGTCGACCTGTACAAAGCGGCCGGCGTGTCGGAAACGCTCGACTGGGCCGCCGCGCTTGCCGCGCTCGATCGCGAGACGCTCGACGCGGACACGATCGATCAGACACTCGGCATCCTGCTCAAGAACCAGGAGGATATCCAGGCCGTGCGCGGCGAGCGCCTGCAGGCGCTCCTGTCGCGTGCGCTCATGCGCGGGACCTCGTCCGCGGGCACACCATGAGTGGTGCGCTCGCTGCAAACGTTCTGCTCTTCGGTCGCGTGCTCCGAGGAGCCGGCCTCGACGTGCACCCCGGCCGCATGCTCGATGCGTTAACCGCGATTGAGGATGTCGGCGTCCGCTCGCGCGAGGACGTTCGCGCGACGCTGTGCACGCTGCTCGTGCACCGTCGCGATGATGTGCCGCTGTTCGACCAGGCGTTCGACCGGTTCTGGCGGGCGCAGGATGTAAGCGAAGGCGGCTTGCCGCTTTTCGCGCTCGGCGAGCGTCCGCGAGTTGTAGCGAAGCGTGTCGCGGCATCTGACGTGGGCCTCGAGATCCACGACGTCACCTCGAGCACGGACGATCAGCTGCCGCGGCTTGGCGCGGGGATCTATAGTCAGACCGAGGTCCTGCGGACGAAAGATTTCGCAACGCTCACCGATGAAGAGATCCGGCGTGCCGAAGCATTGCTCGCCGACATGGGATGGCGCATGGGCACGCGCCGCACGCGGCGCTGGACACGGAGCCGCGTCGGCAGCATCGACGTCCGCCGGGTCGCTCGTCGGAGTCTGAAGTACGGCGGCCAGCCAATCGAGCTTCCACGCCGGCAACGCGTCGAGAAACCCAGGCCGATCGTCGCGCTTTGCGACGTCAGCGGGTCGATGGAGCAATACAGCCGCATGCTGCTGCAGTTCGTGTGCGGACTCGCGCGTGGAACCGCGCGAGTCGAGAGCTTCCTGTTTGCGACGCGGCTGACCCGCGTCACGTGGCACGTCAATGCGGGTCGCGTGCGCCGCAACTTATCCGCTCTCGCACGCACCGTCCAGGACTGGGGCGGCGGGACGCGCATCGGCGAGGCGCTCCGCGCCTTCAACGTGCGCTGGGCGCGCCGCGTCATGCGCAACGGGCCGATCGTGCTGATCGTGTCCGACGGCTGGGACCGCGGCGATCCGGACATGCTGGCTCGCGAAATGGCGCGTCTTCGTCGCCGCTCGCACCGGCTGATCTGGTTGAATCCGCTGCTCGGGTCGGCGTCGTACGAGCCGCTTACGCGCGGCATGGTCGCCGCGCTCGATCACGTCGACGAGTTCCTGCCGGCCCACAACCTCGCGAGCCTGGACCAGCTGGCATCGCACCTGGTTGGTGTCCGATCGGCCAGGTCCCCGCGAGCGACGGCGTGAGGGGGTCCGGGGGACAGTCCCCCGGTCAAGGATGGAAATCAACGGCACCTACACATTCGACGGTCCGATAGACACCGTGTGGGCGTTGCTGATGGACACGTCCGCAATCGCGGGCTGTGTGCCCGGCTGTCGCGAGTTTCGTCCCCTCGGCGACGATCGCTACCGCGCCGAGCTGTCCGTCCCGGTGGCTGCGATCACCGGACAGTTCGAAGCCACGATCGCGCTCGAAGACAAGCGGCCACCAAACGCCTACACGCTCGTTGTGCAGGCGACCGGACGTCCGGGCTTCGTGCGCGGACGGGCAGTCGTGACGCTGACCTCCGAACAGGAACGCACGCAGGTGATGGTGACGGCCGATGCGGACGTCGGCGGTGCCGTCGCCCGCGTCGGCCAGCGGCTCCTTCAGGGAGCCGCGCGGATGATGATGGACCGGTTCTTCGAGTGCTTGCGGACGCGGTTCGGCAGCCGGCCCGCCTGACGCCCGCTACATCGCACTGCGCACGTAGCGAGTGTCCGTCAGGAGCGTGTCGGCCGCTTCGGCAGCAACCTTCTTGCCTCGCTTCTCGGTCAGGTACTCGATCACGTTGCCCAAATCCTCGCGTGCCTCGCCCGCGCAGCCTCGATCGAGCGCCCGCTGCGCCTCGGCCAGCTTGTCGAGCAGCGTCCTGCGGGCACCATCTTCCATCAGACCCTCGTCAGCAAACACGTTGACCAGAGCGCTCACGCTGCCGATCGTGGCGATGATGCGGAACGCCATGGTCTGCTGCGCCGGGTTGCCGGCGACATCTGATGCCGATGCGCTCACCGTGTGAGTACCGAGCGACAGGTTACGCAAGTTGATGGCTTCGCCCACGGTTCGATACCCGCCGTCGAGGCTCACTACTGCGCTCCCTGGCGCGACCCCCGACGCGACGTCACTCGTCGACACCGCGAGTGTGACGATGTCGCTGTGCAGGTAATCGCGCGCCTGGAGAGACGTGAGCGCGACAACGGGCGGCGCCGCATCAATGTGCACCGAGATGGACTTCGCCGGGTTCTCGATATTGCCTGCATTGTCGGTCGCACGCGCCGTCACGACCGTGACGCCATTGCTGGCGATCGTGAATGGCGCCGAGTAGGGCTGCACTGCTCCGGCATCAAGGCCGAACTCGATCGTGCTGACGCCAGAGCCGCCCGGGTTGTCTGCTGCCGAGAGCGTCACCTGGACCGGAGACCGATACCAGCCGCCAAGTCCCGCGGTACCGCTGATGGCGACGCTCGTCTCCGGAGCAATTGTGTCTGCCGCACGATCCAGGATCCTCGCGATGAATGCGTCATCCGTTCCCGCCAGTGCCGGCTGGAGCGGGCTCACCGTCGGCCAGTCCGACGAGCTCGTATAGCCGGTCACGACGACACCTTCCGCATCGGCGGTGATGGCGCGCGGGTTGTCCTCGCCGGTTCCTCCAAGGAACGTAGAGAACCGCAGCTGTCCCGCTGCATCAAACCGCGCGACGAATCCGTCGTTCACGCCCGCACGAGCGCTTTGAAGCGCATCGGCTGTCGTCGGAAAATCTGCGGACTTCGTGGTTCCCGCGATGTAGGTCTCGCCCGACGGCGTCACGGTGAGAACGGGTCCGAGACTCTGGGTCGAGTCGTTTTCCATATCGCTGCCGCCCAGGTATGTCGAGTACACGAATCCGTTGCCTGCGGCATTCAACACCGAAACGAACACATCAGAGAAGCCGCCGCCGGCGGTCGACTGATAGGCATTCGCCACGGGGAAGTTGAACATCGACCAGGTCAGACCCGAGACGTGTGCGTGTCCAGCCGCGTCAACCCCGATCCGCGCGTGGTATTCCGAACCCGACCCGCCGAGGTACGTCACGTAGTTCAGCGCGCCAGTCGCAGAGAGCTTGGCGACGAACACGTCGGAAAGTCCGCCGCGCGTCGCTTGAATCGGATTCGCGATCGGCAAGTCATCGGATTGCGTGTTCCCGGTAACGAACGTGTTGCCGGTCGCATCAACGGCAATGCCGGTTCCTTCCTCGACGCTCGATCCACCGAGATACGTTGAGAACTCGATCGCCTGTCCGTCTGCGCTGATGACGGTCACGAAGGCATCCCACGAAAGCTCACCGCCCACGAACAACGTGTTCGACTGTTGCGGGTGGATGGAAAGCGTTTCGGAAAGTGACGGGAGCGTTCCGGTCGGTCTCCATGTGGAACCCCCGTCGTTGCTGACGCCGACGTCCCCGAACCAGGTCGTGAGGTAGATCGTTAGCGGATCCGATGGGGCGATCGCTACAGCCGCAGTCTGCAAACCCTGGAACACTGGAAACCACTCTGTCCCGCCCGTTGTGGTTTTGAAAAGTCCGTTGACCCCGCACGCGTACGCCACGAATGGATCGACGGGATCCACCGCACGAACACGCGCGTGGGAAATGGCATCAGTGCCGGAGACGGGGATCCAGTCCTGGCCGTTTCTGCTCCTGAACACGCTCTGACCGGTCGTGGCGTAAACGGTCGATCCGCTTACGGCGAGAGCCTGCACATCGCCGGACACGCCAGTCTCGACCCACGTATCACCGCCGTCGGTGCTCTTGAGCACTCCCGGCGATACAGAAAAGGACGTGCCCGCGTACAGCGTTCCGTCGGCCGCGAGCACCATTGACGTGACCCGAAGCGGAAGGCCCAAGTCCGTCCACGTCTCGCCGCGATCGGCGCTTCGATACACGCCATAGTCGGTCGCGGCATACAGCGTTCCGGAAGAACTGCCGCTGACCGCCAGGGCATAGACGGATGGAGGTGGTCCGCTCTCGCTCGTTGCAGTCCACGTGGTTCCGCCATCTTCGCTTCTATACACACCCTCGAATCGTGTGCCTGCGTACATCGTCGATGGCTGCGCTGGATCGAATGCAAACGACAACACGCCAGTCGTGCTCAGACCGTTTTTCATTCCCGTCCACGTTTGGCCGCCATCGAGCGTACGGGACGCGGGATTGCCGCCCAACATTGGCTGCGTCGGATTCACTGTTGGAAAATTGCCCGAGATCGTAGAGCCGACGATGTGGGCACGTCCCTGAGCGTCCACGGCGATTCCATTCGCGTTATCTTCCAGGAGGCCACCGACCAGAGTGGAATAGACGAGAACGCCGGCCGGGTCCAGTTTCGCGACGAAGCTGTCGCTCTGGCCACGAAGTGTCGACTGTACCGCGTTGAGCGTCGGGAAGTCCCACGACCAGGTGAAGCCGACAACGAACGCATTGCCCGCAGCGTCGACGTCAACGCCGGTCGCGACGTCGCTCGAGCCGCCGCCGAAATACGTGGCATAGACCAGTGAGTCGCCGGAGGGGGTGAGCTTCGCGATGAACACGTCGCCCAGACCGGCTTGACCCTGGATCGCGCTGACGGTTGGGAAATCCGACGAGTATGTCTCGCCGACGATCACGATATTGCCTTCGGCATCGACCACTACGCCGTTGGCGCGCTCCTGTGCAGAGCCGCCAAGGTACGTCGAGTAACTCAGCACAGGATCGATGACGAGCGGATGTTCCGGATCGTATTTGCCAACCTTGAAGCCGATGGTCCCGCCGTCGCCGATGACGTAACCGCCTTCGACCACGCGGCGCTCAGCGCCAATCTCCTGGTAAATAACCGGCGTCTTCTGAATCAGATCCCCGGCGTGGGTGGCGATCACCAGCTGCCCGTCGCCATCGATTCGTACGCCCTTCGCGCCATCGAACGCGAGCGCAATGGGTGCGTGTGATGCGCCCGGCGCAACCACGAAGTCATATTCGAGCTGGCCTTCGTTGCCGTAATAGACGATCGCCACGCCCGGGTACACGTCGCGGTACTCGACTTCGGCATGGCCACGAACACCAAGCTGCCACTGTCCTGGTTTGTTGCCGAGCAGATGATTCGTGACACCCGGCAGCGGCTTCCGCGCTGTCGCCGCGGATGCCTGCTGGCTGCCAACGAGGCGCATGGTGACTGCCGCACCTTTCGATCCGGAAGCCTTCAGACCAACGGTCGCCTCGCGCCCTGTCACTCCAACTACGTATCCAGCGCCGCGCGCGACAAACCGGTTGCCAGATGGGTCCCCCGGCGCGCGTTCGAAACGCAGTGGCAGTCGCGTGCGGGTCGTCGGTCGCGGTCCGGCCGGCGGCTTTACCGCGGCTCCTTCCCTACGCGTTGACGTCGCCGCGTGGATTGCCGGCAGCGGCACGAGCATCGTGAACAGAAGAACGCGGGCAATCGATCGAATGCAGGAGTTGTGTGGGGTCACGAAGTCACCTGTCTGGTTGGTTGGACTCGTCGGGTTTACCAACGAGCGTGCCAGCAGGTGAATTACGCGAACGTCGTGTGATGTCGCGTCTGCGCACACCACGCGGGGATCGGGTGCGCCGACAAGATTCGTACGTGAAACGCAAACCTGTCGGCGCACGGCCGCCGGCGCGACTGCGTCGGCGGACTCGCCGACAAAGCTTCGGAAGAAAGTCGGGCGAAGGCGATTAGATAGAGTGCCCTAGTGTTGCTGCAACGGTCTGACGATCCCCAGCTTGCGCATGCGGAACTGCAGCGTCGACCGCTTCATCCCGAGTCGGGCCGCCGCGCCGTTGGGACCGCCAATGACCCAGTTCGTGCCTTCGAGCGCGCCAATGATGTGACGCCGCTCCGCCTGCTCGAGCGTCGGCATCTCTGGTTCGTGGTGCGTCGATCCATTGCGACGGCCGTTCAACGCCGCGACCGGCACTTCGAGGGTCTGACCCGCTGTCAGGATGACGGCGCGCTCGATCAGGTTCTGCAGCTCACGGATATTCCCCGGCCAGTCGTACCGCGTCAGCGTATCCATCGTTTCGGCCGGAATCGTCTCGATGCTCTTCTTCATGCGTCTCGAGAACTGCTGCGCGAAGTGCCGGACGAGCATCGGGATGTCCTCCCGGCGTTCGCGGAGCGGCGGCACGTGAATCGGGAAGACGTTCAGCCGGTAAAAGAGGTCCTCGCGGAACTTCTGGTCGTCGACGAGCGCCGCCAGGTCGCGATTGGTGGCCGCGATGAGGCGCGCGTCCGTCCGCAGCGTGCGCGTGCTGCCCAGCCGCTCGAACTCGCGTTCCTGCAGTACCCGAAGCAGCTTCGGCTGCAACTCCAGCGGAATCTCGCCGACTTCGTCGAGGAACACCGTCCCACGGTTGGCGAGCTCGAACCGGCCGATGCGCTGGTTGATGGCCCCGGTGAAGGCCCCCTTTTCGTGACCGAACAACTCGCTCTCGAGAAGTCCGGTCGGGATGGCCGCGCAATTCAGCTTGACGAACGCGCTGTCGCGGCGCGCGCTCAACTGGTGGATCGCGCGAGCAACGAGCTCCTTGCCTGACCCGGTCTCGCCCGAAATCAGCACCGTTGAATCGGTCGGTGCAACGGTCTGGATCTCGCGGAGCACGCGGCCGAGCGTGCGGCTGCGGCCGATGATCTCCTCGAACTGATGATCGCTGCGAATTTCGTCCTGGAGGTACAGCTTCTCGCGCGCGAGCTGTGCGTTCAGTTCCTCGATGCGTTCGTAGGAGAACGCGTTTCGAACGGCAATCGCAATCTGTCCGGCAACCCGTGTCAGCAACGGGAACTGGTCGACGGAAAACACATCCCGTGCAAACGCTCCCAGATCGAGGGTGCCGAGAATTCCTTGCGCGGTCCTGAGCGGTATCGAGCACACAGATTGGATACCGCGCTCACGAATGAATGCACTTCCAGGAAGCGCCTCGAGCTCAGACAGCGTGAAAATCCGCGGCTTGCCCGTTGTGAACACGATGCCAGACGCCGATCCCTCGAGCGACCGATCTATGCTCTTCGGCCGCTCCTCCGGCTCCGGACAAAAGTCTTCCGGCGCGTCACACGCGTAATGGCGTAACACGCCCGTTTCCCGGTCGAACAATGCAAGCGCGGCGACATCTGCACTGCAGAAGCGCCGCAGCGCGGGAGCCACTGCGGCGAAGAGCGTGCGCGTATCCAGCTGGGTGACGACGGCGTTTGTGACGTCGAGCAGCAGCTCGAGTTGATCGCGCTCGCGTTGGAGCGTAACCAAGAGCTCTTCGACTTCTGCGCTAGCGACCACCGACATACCCCTCCTGTGTCCGTCTCAACGTAAGACGCGACTCCCGATCGATTGGTGCCAACCGGCTGGCACGGCGCCAGCCGATGGGCGTCACTTTCGTTGGCACCGCGAGCGTCAGCAGCCGAGCCATCGCAACGTAAGTAGCAGACACCGCAAGTGTTATGACCCATTGCGGTTCCCAAAGCATGACCGGCACGCCCATAGCTTTCATGACGGCACCAGAAAGGCTCATGTTCCGCATCACATCACTTATTTACGGTGACGAAATCCTGTTGAAGGTCGAAGGCTCCCTGAGGGGCCTCGGAGTCTCCGAACTCAATGTGTGCTGGAGTGCGGCAACCGAGTGCACCGCGGCGAGGCTCATACGAGTGGATCTCAGCGATGTGTGCCACGTCGACGACGCGGGCCGTGCGCTGATGACGGTGATGTATCGCGCGGGGGCGCAGCTGATCACCAGGGGATTCGTGATGCCG
>JBKOZS010000223.1:0-18122 GCA_046726015.1 Acidobacteriota bacterium | reverse complement strand
AGGCGTTCCCTGTCGAGCATGTGAAGCCGACGACCTGGCCACCGAAGACGTCGTTAGCACTGCTGTCGCCCTGCGTGCCGACGGGCAGCTCGCTCATCGTCGCGCCATTGGTCGAAATGAAGGCCTGCCAACGGCCGCTGCTGGTCTGGGCAGTCCCCACGACGACGTTGGGGTACTCAGCCGCGTTCGCAACGCTGGCCAGCCCGCCGAGGGTGCCGAGGTCGACCAGCTGGGGCGTCGCGAGGCCACCGATCTCCGCTCGGAAGGCGTGGAACTGACCCGACGCGTTCTGGGCCCGGCCGACGACTACCGAGAAGTAGCCGCCGATCGCTTCGCTCTCCGCGCCCCCGAGGGTGCCGAGCTGGACATACCGGTCGTAGGACAGGAACGCGGCGCGTCGGGCGCCGCCGCTGCTGCGCACGTGACCAACGATGGGGCTGCCGAACTCCGAGACCTCCGCCGCTGCCGACGGGACGCCATCGGGCCCGAAACCCTGCACGCCGTACTGCGTCGGCGCCGGTGTCTGCGTTGGCACGCCCGCGGTCTGCGAGAGCACGACGGCGGCAATCAGCGCGGGATACGCGAAGGTGAGAAACAGTCTGCGACGAGGACGCCTGACCATGGGGGCTCCAGGGAAGCGGTTGGAAATGTTTGAGTGCGCGGCCGAGGTGCCGGCGGGCGCCGGCGGTGGGACTGCAAGTCGAGCGCCATCTGAACGGCCGAGGATTCTGTCCTGGGGTAGGGTCTCGCGGCGAATCGCGCCGTTACGGTCGTGTCGGGAAAGGCCGAGCTGGCCCAGCCATGTACTGCTGCTCAGCCGATGGCTGCGATCACCATCGCGAGTTGATCGAAAGAATCTCGACAGGGTGACGCAAGCGAGTTTCCGCCCGTATATGATGCAAGCCGTTCGCGAGGGACAGCGAGGTCAAGCCCGTCCTAGTACCCTTGACCTGTCCTCGGCCGAATGCAAACGGTCCAGCGCGCCGAGTGATGGAACGGGCCGCCAAACACAGAGGATCGTGATGAAGTTCGTCCCGAGCGCCCTGTTTCTGCTGGTTCTGCTCGCCACGAAGAATGCCAACGCGCCACCAACCACGTGCGAGAGCCTTGCGCAGACCATGCTTCCCGGGACGACCATCACGCTCGTGCAGGCCGTTGGCGGCGGCGAGTTCCCGCCAGCGCCCGGAGACAACGCCGGGCTTCCTTCGCGCGTTGCCATCCGCAACCTACCGCCATTCTGCCGGGTCGCGGCCACGCTGAAGCCATCCACAGACTCGGATATCCGCATGGAGCTCTGGATGCCGGTCTCAGGATGGAACGGCAAGTTCATGGGCGTCGGAAATGGCGGGTGGGCCGGCTCCATCTCATATGGGCAGATGAGCGATCCCTTGCGGCGCGGCTATGCGGTGGCCTCCACGGACACGGGCCATGCCGGAGGTGGAGGCGACGGGCGGTTCGCGCTCGGACACCCGGAGAAGCTCGTAGACTTCGGCTACCGTGCGGTTCACGACATGACAACGATGGCCAAGGCCCTCGTGAATGCGTTCTATGGCGCCAAGCCACGATGGTCGTACTGGATGGGCGGTTCCACGGGAGGCAAGCAGGGCCTGACCGAAGCGCAGCGCTACCCCGATGACTACGACGGCATCGTCGCCGTCGCCCCGGTAAATTACTGGTCCAGAGTGATGCCGCACCTGATATGGCTTGCACGTGCAACGCACGACGACCCCGCCGGATTCATCCCTCCGAAACAGTACCCGATCCTCCATCGCGCCGTGCTCGAAGCGTGTGACTCTCACGATGGACTGCGGGATGACCTGCTCTCGGATCCAGCTCACTGCAAATTCGATCCAACCGTGCTGTTGTGCAGCTCTGGGGAGCAGGCCGAGTGCTTGACCGCGCCTCAGATCGAGGCGGTGCAGAAGATCTATGGTCCCGTCATCAACCCGCGCACGCGAGCCCTTATCTCTCCGGGACTGCTTCCAGGAAGCGAGCTGGGATGGGCACCCGCGGCGGGCGGAGAAAGGCCTTTCCAGATCCCGGACGATTACTTCAAGTACGTCGTGTTCAAGAACCCCGAATGGGACTTCCGCACGATGAACTTCGACCGCGACATCAGCGTCTCAGACGCGATCGCCCGTCCCATACTGGACGCGACAGACCCCGATCTGCGGAGGTTCGCAGCACACGGCGGCAAGCTGCTCGTGTATCACGGCTGGACCGATCAGCTGATCACGCCCCTCAGCACGATTGAGTACTACCAGAAGGTCCTGAACACGATGGGCGTCGATAAGACGCGGGGATTCATGCGAGTGTTCATGGTGCCCGGCATGGACCACCAGCCGCCGTCAGCAGCCGGTCCAATCTCAATCGATATGCTCGGCGCGCTGGAGCAATGGGTCGAGCGGGGCAATGGGCCGGAGCGCATCGTGGTGTCCTATATACACGACGGAAAGGTGACGCGCACTCGCCCGCTGTGCCCGTATCCGCAGATGGCGGTCTACACTGGAACCGGAACGCCCGACGAGGCCGGCAATTTCACCTGCAAGGCTCCCTGAACGCGACCGGCCGATCAATCGCAGCGTCAGAGCGGTGTGCTACCTGCCGTCCAGCCGCCGATTTTTCGATCGACACATCCTTAGCGACGCAGCGCCAGGGTGCGACGGTGTCCTTGCTGCGCGTATCCCATGCTCTCGGAGCGGGGAGGCTACGCGATCTGTCGACTGTGCAATTGGGAGGACGACGGCCAGGATGATCCGCATGCGAACGAGGTGTGGGACGGCCGTAACAGCTCGTATTCGCTTTCACAGGCGCGAGCAAACTTTCGCAACCACCTTGTGATGTACGATCCGGTTCTGCCAGGTACCCGGATGCGTCGCCGGTGCGCAGCACCTAACGAATGAGTGACGAACGGACTGCGAAGAACGACTCCCGCAACCGACCGCTCCAGTGGAACATCAAATCATTGCTACCTTGCGCTTCAGGATCTGCAGCGGCAGTCCCCACGGATCCCGAAGCATGGTGAGCTCGTCACCGGCCGGCGTGATGGTGATCTCTCCTTCGGGCGTAGCCCCGGCCGCGAGCAGGCGCGCGCGGGTCCCGGCGACGTCGGTGGCCGTAAACGCGAGATGGAAGACGAACGGATGCAGTTCGCGATAGTTGGGCACCGCGACGGCGGGATTGTTGTAGAACTCCAGCATCACCGTGTCTCCCTCATCGGCAACGAAATGGATGAAGGGAGACTCGGACTGCGACCGCTTCAGCGTCATGCCAAGATGCGTGACGTACCACCGCGCGACGCTCGCCGGATCCGCAACTTGATAGGCCGTGTGCTCGATTTTCATTTACCGAGTTATACCTTGTCCTGCTGATCTGATGAAACTTCCGCTCGATGATGACGCACCGCGATCGTGACGGCACCTGATAGACGGGGCCCGGACCCCAACTTGCGACCTTTCCATGGATGATGTGGTGCGGGCGGTCGTCGCCGGCGAGCGTCGCATCGTCGTCGTCGACGTCGAGGCGACCTGCTGGAAAAAGGGGGTGTTCAGCCGGAACAAGGAGACCATCGAAATCGGTGCCGTGCTGTTGCTGCTCGATCGGGTCGAATCCGGGTGGCCCGAGTTTCAGACGTTCGTCCGACCGCGGCGACTTCCTCACCTTTCCAGCTTCTGTCGCGAGCTTACCGGCATTACCCAGGAGAATATTGATGCCGCTCCCACCTTCCCGGAAGCCCTGCGGCTGTTCCTGGAGTGGTCGCAACCGTTGGAGCGAGTCGTCCTGGCGACCTGGAGTCGGTACGACTTGTGGCAGCTCGATCTAGATCTGGAGGCTCACGGCCTCCCTAAGCTCACTATCCCTTTCCTCGACGTCAAGAAGCTCACTGCGCGCATCGTCGGGACAAAGAGCTTCGCGGAGGCCGCACGCGAGCTGGCTCCCGATGGCGTCGTCATGCCGAGCCACCGCGCCATTGCCGATGCGCGTCGGACTGCACGGATTCTGAACTACCTACTTCGCCCGCTTGTTTGAGCGGCGAGTCACCGCCCAGATTTGAACCGGGGAAGGAGGTTTGCCGGGCCGTCCCCGGTCATGTTCGCGCGATCGCTGCGCTGGTGACCCCGAGACCTTCCTCTTCACAGAGCAGTTCTTCTATCGCGTGGGGCGCGAGCCGAGTTCGGCTCCCGCGCGACGTGCGACCGAGACAAAGATGTGATCCGATCCCAATCGTCATCCTGGTCCACCGATTCGCGCCCAAACGGCGGGGGGCAGGCGTCCCTGGACGAACGAGGAACTACCGACACCGGTCGGACGCCAGTGACGCGCGGCGTCAACCAGTGGCCGCTCGCACCGTTGCAATGTTAAGTCGCCGGTCTGATCTTCGAATCCTCGGACGAAATCTCTTTCAACCGGGACCGCAGCGTCTTTGCGTCCACGCCCAGTATCCGCGCTAAGTCCTGACGACTGATGTTGGTGCGGCTTTGTAGTCGCCAACGAAGTGCCGCGAGAGCAAGGCGATGTCGTCTCCCCGATCGCGGAGCGGCGGCAGCTCCAGGGTGATCCCGTTCAGCCGATGACACAAGTCGGCGCGGAAGGCGCCTTCCTCAACTGCGTGCGCCAGAGGAACGTTGGCCGCGCTGATGAAACGGACATCGAGATGAGTGGGTTCGACGTGGCGCGCCCCCAGCGGCAGGAAATTCTGCCGTTCGAAGAGCGTCAGCAGGTTGCACTGCGTCCCGACCGCGAGTGTTCCAATTTCATCCAAGGAAAGTGTTCCGCGAGGAGCAGCGAGACGGTGGCGATCGTGCCGCGATCACGGCCACGGCTCGCGAGACGGATTTCACCGCCATGTTCTTCGACGGCCTGGCGGCAGAATGACAATCCAGGCCGGTTCCGCGCGGCATCGTCGAGAAGAGCGGACGGAAGACCAGCCGCAGGTCGGCCTCCGAAATGCCGACCCCCGTGTCGGCGATTTCGACAAATACGAGATGACGATCAAGCTCCGATGGAACGTCGACAACATCTTCGACTGTCTTGTCCGCGGCAGCGGTGAGCTCCGTGAGCTGCGCGATCGCGTGTTCAGCGATCCCGAACCCCTCGCTCAATGATTTCAGCGGTCCGTGGCCGCCATACAGCTTCGTCCTGCTCGGCGACCAATCGTGTCGACATGTTCGACCCGGCGCTGCTCCACGCCGGACGGTTCGATCACATCATTGAAATCGGTCGCCCGACGAAGCCGCGCGGCTTGCCATGCTGCGTATACACCGCCGCGGACGGCCGATCGAAGATGTCGATCTCAATCGAGATCGCGCGACGCACGAGGGAATTGAGCGGCGCCGATCTGGAAAAAGCGATGCGCGATGCCGCGATGCCGGCGGTTCGCGATCAGATTACAGAACGGTACATCGTGATCTCGCTACACCGATCGTGATTCGTGCAGCGCATTTCGCGCGCTGCCATTGACTGCGCGCGTGGACGCGATATTGCAGTGCTCGCGCCCATCGCGAACGTACAACAGAAGAACAATCGAGCGTCGAACTGAGGAGTAAACGATTGTCGCTGCTTTTCTATCGAGCGGTTGCCCATTGGCAGCCTCTTCGAACGCTCATCGTGTCAGGCAATCGTACAGTCGCTGCCTGGCGCTGTCCTGCTTGTGGACGCAAAGTTGTGCGTGGTGCTGGCGACCCGCGCCACGTCCCAGTCGTTTCGCATCTCGCGAGACCGTATGGGCGGCGTGTCGATCACCACGCTGATTCCAGTTCCCGAACTGGCGACGTGGCTGCGCGACCTCGGCGCCCGGCGAATGAAGATGTTCGAAACTACGCTGACTTCGAGCAAGCGCGGGCATGCGCCGCAGCCCGTGAACAGGACGGCGGCCTGAGGTCACGCCATGTTTGTGATCGACAGCCTGCTCATGGTCCACGGAAAGTCGGCGTTCGTGCTCTTCAAAGCGCTCGCGCGCAAAGCACAGGAAGAATGGCTGGGCAACGAGTCGGTGAAGCAGGAAGTGCAGGAACTCTCTCGCGACAAATGGGGCGAGGAGGGGTCGGACGTGGCAGCCGAATCAGACCTTCCGCCCGCGTTGCCGCCTGCGCAGGATAGTGAGCCGGATCTATGACCCCTCGGACACGTGGCTCCGCGCTGCCGACACGTGCGCCGGCAGTGATTCGAACCGGGGGCGTGAACATCGCGACGGAGCTGGGAGTGTCGCCGGGGTCGAGCATCGTGGAGCTCGCCTCGAGGAGGTAGACGAGGCAGTCAACCGGTTGTCGCGATCGGGAGCTGGCCGCTGGGAACGCCGGGCATTCTGCCCTGCGTTGGTCTGTGTCCTGGCCGGCAACCGGCTGACCACGTGCGGAGGTTCCGAGTCGAGGGTACCGCCATGATTCCGCGAGTGACCTGGTCCGATATTCCCGCCCTGCTGCTGACAGGGGTGAGTGCGATCACCGTGATGACCGGTGCGCGGCTCCTGAGGGGTCAGGGCGAGCTGTTGATGCTGGCGCTCGGCTGCGGCGTCGCGGGCGGAACGTTCATGCTCGACCGGCTGCTCGTCGAACGGCTGAATGCCATCAGGCCGAAACAAAGTCTCGCCGCATTGATCTTCTGCTGGCTCCCGTTCTTCCTGCTCGCAACCGCGCTGGGAACGCTCGCCACCTTCTCGTGGATTGCCCCTGAAGTCGCACAACAGGATCTCGAAGGGGCCAGGCGGGCGCATTGGACCGCGGAGTCGGAAAGGGTTTCGCAGTACGTGTTGCTGTTGACCAGCGGGGTGCGCCGTCAGGCCGATGCAATCCAGACCGAGATCGAGGCCGAGCGCCGCAGACAGTTCGCCGCACGTCGCGACGGCGAACTGCCGGCACCGGACGCGCTCCGCGCGCTCCAGCGCAAGCTGGCGGCGACGCGTGAGCTCGAGCGGCGGCTTCCGACGGTCCCGCGACTCACGCGCGATCTGCCGTCGCAGGCGCCCGAGGCGCAGACCCAGATCGATCGCGTGTTTCGGGAATTGGCCGACGTGCATGCGACCGCGCTCGTCGTGCTGCCCGGTCCTCCATCGCTGCCGACCTACGAACCGCCCAATCTCCCCACGTTGGATCTCCAGAGCGTCCTCGCCGAGGATACGAAGAAGCGATCGTGGCGTGCGATGACGGCGTGGGCTGCCTCGCTGTGGGTGGAAGCCCTTCCGCTGCTCGCGCTGTGGCGTGGCGGTCGCAAGATTCCGCTCGCGACGCGCGTCCTGCACTGGCGGCTTCAGACCGACGCGATTCTCGACGCCGTTAACGGCCGCCGCGCCGCCACGCCGCTGCCGATCCTGATCGAGCCGCTGCAGGTGCGCGGCATCGTCCGCGTCGCGCTGCAGTCGGAGTACACGCTGACGGACTGCTCGCCGCTGCTCGAAGAGGCAGTTCGCACGCTCACCGACGTCCTGGGGGTCTATCAGGTCAGTCGCATCTCGAACGTGCGCGGCGAGGCCGTCGATGAAAACATTCCGCTCCTGCCACAGCTCAATGGTGAGCCGCTGGTCCTTTCCGTAGTCGAAGGTGTTCAATGAAGCGCGTGCTCATCGTCTGGATGCTGTGTTCAATCATTTCACTCGGCTCGTTCGGCATCTTGCTCGCCGAAGACCTCGGGCTCGGACTGCCTCTACCCTACAGTGTGCCGCTCGCCTTTGCTGCGACGTCGATCCTGGTGGCGATGCTCCAGCTCCTCGCGGCAGCGATCTCGTCGCCGCGGACGATCGTGGGGCGCGAGGCAATCCGCGATCCAGCGCCGTCCGCGGAATGGATGATGGCAAAACCGTCAGCGCAGTCCGCTGAACCTGCGCCAGTGCCTCCGCCGGCACCGCGACGCACTCCACCGAGGACGCAAGGCGTGGTGCTCTTCGATCTGTCCCGTGCTCCCACGCGACGGCAGGCGGCATGACGCGACATCCGCATCGCACGATCGTCGCCGGCACGACGCTCTTTCTCGTGGTGTCGGCCGCCGCTAACCTGTCCATCGCCGGCATCTACGCCCGCGGCGCCGGCAGGGTCAGGTCCCAATCGTGCCTTGGAGAACGCGACGTGCGAATCCTCGCGCGTCCCATGCGCCTCGGCGTCGGGGATCACGTCTCGAAGGAGACGATCGAGGCTCATCTGCAGCGCATTGGCTACTATGCGGGCTGCAAGGCCCGCGGCTGCTATGCCGCCGATGACGATCGTTCGCTCACGATCTGGTCGCGGTTCCCCGAGATCCCCGACGTGATGATCGGCTGGTACGACGGCATGATTTCGTGGATCGCGACGCCCGCCGGGGACGCGATCAACGAAGCCGTGGTGGAGCCCGACACTCTGCTGACCCTGACGAACGATCCCACGGGATCCTTCAGCCGCGCCCGCAACCAGCCGCTTCCTGTCAGCGCCCTCGCCGGCACGCCGCTCCTCGATGCGATCGTTGCCAGCGAGGACAGATGGTTCCCCACGCATCACGGCATCGACTTCGGACGACTCGTGCTGGTTCCGTTCGTCGGCGGCGGTGCGTCGACGATCACGATGCAGGTCGCGCGGATCAGCGTGCTCGAGGATCGCAGTCGCACGATTGCGCGCAAGCTGAACGAAATCGGGACCGCGATGGTCCTCGAGCGACTGTATTCGAAGGACGCCATCATGGCGGCCTACGTCAATACCGTGGACCTCGGCGCGGGGCGCGGCCGGCCGCTGCATGGGTTTGGCGCCGCGGCACACGAGTTCTTCGACGTCGACGACGTGCGAACGCTCCGCCCGGTGCAGGCAGCCACGCTCGTCGCGCTGCTGAATCAGCCGTCGCGGTATCTCGACGATCTCCAGAGCGGAGACGACTCGCGGCTGCGAAAGCAGCGCAACCGCGTGCTCCGCCTGATGCACAGGAATTTCCCGGACCGCTATCCGGAGTCACTCGTCGCGCAACTGGAGGACGAAAGTGTCACGTTCACGTCCCCGATCGTCGACGGGGACGATCTGCAGAGGACGAGCCGTCATTTTCTCGACTACGCCGCCGCGTCGATGCCGCACGTCGCGCGGGGGCGCGTCTACGTCACGCTTGACGCGCGCCTGCAGCGCATCGCCACCGATACGGTCGCCGATGGTCTCGTTGCGCTCGAGCAGCGAACGGGGCGCAGGACCACGCCGCAACTGCAGGGCGCGCTCATCGCGATCGATCCACGCAGCGGCGACGTGCTGGCCATGGTCGGCGGCCGATCGTACGACGACTCGCAGTTCAACCGCAGCGTCAGTGCCGCTCGGCAGGTGGGCTCGATCATGAAACCCTTCGACTACCTCGCCGCGCTGGAACATGCACGGGCTGAGGAACTCACCAATCTGTCGCCGGACACGATCGTGATGGACGTTCCGACCGTCTTCAACTTTCCGGGAAGGCGCCCGTGGAAGCCGGAGAACTACAGCCATAACTACGCCGGTGCGGTGACCTGGCGACGGGCGCTCGCAGAATCGCGCAATGTCGCGGCTGTCAAGGTCGCGGCGCTGGCAGGCCTTGATCACGTAGCCCGATTGTGGGAAGCGGCATCAGGACAACAACTCAACGACCTTCCGCCCGCCCTGGCACTCGGCGCGATCGAAGCCACGCCCGCTCAAGTTGCGCGCGCATACGAGATCTTCGCGAACGACGGCTTTGCCATACCGCTCAAGACCGTTACGACCGTCGTCTCTGACGGGCATGCATCGTCGGTTGCAGCCACGCCGCGCGGCCGCCGGGTCGCGAGCGCGGAGTCGATCGCAGAACTGACTGACATGATGCGTGCCGTCATCGATGAAGGCACGGCACGTGGGGCACGCGCGGCAGGCCTGACGATCGACGCAGCCGGTAAGACAGGAACGACCAACGATTTGCGCGACGCCTGGTTCGCCGGCTTTACGCCGCGGCTGCTGGCTGTCGTGTGGGTTGGCCGCGACGACAATCGCCCGCTAGGCCTGACTGGCGCACAGGCGGCGCTTCCCATCTGGACTGAATTCATGAAGAGGGCCGTGCAGTCGCCCGATCCAGCCGTTGGCGTGACCGCTACCGAAGCCGTGAGGTGAACAGCGGGAAGCGCGATTTACCGGCTCGCGGGGTGCCATGCCCCGCGCGAACCACGATCGCCAGCGCGCCGAGCGGCTATCGGCCGCCGGAACTTTCCGGGGGTGCTTCTCTCCGGGCGTAAATCCGATATGGCTCGTGGTCGTAGACCTTCACGAATTCATTCGCCAGCGTCGTCTGAACGTGCCGGCTGATGGTGGGAGAGGTCGCAGCAAAGGCGCGGAACCATTCGCGGTAGCGCTCGTCAACGACGATGAAGTCCGGACGTCGGCTGCTGTAGTACCCGAGCCGCACATCGTCAATAAGCGACGGCGTGAAGCCGAGGTGAAAGCCGAGCTCCGCGCTGCCCATCACGAGCGTGCCTGGTGAGCGGTGCTGTTGGAGATACTCGATCACGGGCATGTACATCTTGCGGTACGGATCGAGACGGGCGCGCTGAGCTATTCCACCGAGCTGGAGCAGCACGAGACCCCCGGCCGCGGCCACCAGGATCGTCCGCGGAATCCTGCCGGCCGCCCAGCTCCAGTCCAGCCACATCGAGAGCAGGGCGGCGTACATCGGAACAATGTGAATTAGGTAGTCGTGCGAGTTGGCGCTCTGGAACAGCGACATCACTGCGAAGTAGATCGTTGTGATGAGGAGCAATGCCCGTACTCCTCGCGCTCGCCGTAGAGATGGTGTCAGCAGAACACCGGCGATGCCGGCGAGGTAGGCGAGGAGCGTCAGCAGCTTGAGGCGCACCAAGGCTCCCGCCCAGGTCGTCTTCAAGCCAAAGGCGGCGGCATAGGTTTGGATCGTATGGGAGATCCAACCCGTCACGCCGTGCCAGCGTCCCTTGGCATTGCCACCAAACTGTTGCAGGAACATCGCCGGGTCGTGGCTGATGTAGATGCCCCAGGCGGCAAAGCCAACGATGTATGGCACGGCCGCGACCCCCGCGTGCCACACGCGGAGACGCCGGCCATCCAGATAGCACGCGAGTCCCACAAGACCGGCCCACGGCAGCAGGCCGTTCGGGTGAGTGAGCATGCTGGCGGCGGCGAGTGTGTGGCTGATGGCGATCGCCAGCACAAGCCGCCCCTCGCGCCAGTGCAGATATGCGGCGAGTGCCGCAAATCCCAGCGCGGCGTTCATCATGTCCATGCGGCCATCGCCGGCGCCGCGTACGAAGATGAAGTCGGTGGCAGTAAAGAGGAGCGTGAGGAGCGCGACCATCGGACGGCCAGTCAGGCGGTGGACGACGATGAACCACGACCCGAGGGCGACCAGTCCCCAGAGGATCGACAACGTGCGCATCGACAACAAGCCGAAGCCAACCACACGGTACCAGGCCGCCTGTGCGAGGAGGTCGAGCGGCATCATCCAGTAGGTGTACTTGTCGATGCCCTGCAGCCACGTTCCCGCTGTTTCCAGGTTGGTCGTAGATAGATGCCCCGTCGTGATCAAACTCAGGGCCGGAGTTGCGAACCACGCTTCGTCGCACCAGGGACGTTTGGTCAGCGCCATGGTAAAGGCGAGCATCAGGTACAGGCTCACCGTACTCCCAATGAGGATGGCCCTGGTGCGAAGAGTGACATCAGGCATGACATTCGGGTCAGCTGAATGCTGCGGGTCGCCAGGAATGCACGACACGCGCCAGTTGCCGAGGAACACCTGTTGAGTGTTCGAACGCGAATGTAACTATCGTGTAACCGAAGTACTGAAGCCGGCAGATACTCGTAAGGTGGGCCCGTCCCAAATCCAGCATCGCTTCGGTCGACAAGCCACCCTTCGCTCATGATTCGCATCCGATATGGCTCGCATCACGTCAACGTCTTTCTGTGGTACTTCCGCTATCTGCCGCAGGCCGGCACCGTTCTCGATTGGGGCTTCAGTCCAAAACAGTCCATTGTCGGATCGTGCGGTGTGCTCATCATGGCGTGGTAGACTCCGCGCCGTGACGGCTCTGCGTTTGGGCGGCGAAACATGAGCTTCCCTGCGTACCTGCGTCTGGGGTCGTTCGTCCTCCATCCTCACTGGATCTTCGAGAGCCTCGCATACACCGCCGGCTTTTACCTCTATCGACGCCTGCGCCGGCGCCGCGGAGATGTCATCGATTCGCGCGCGCGCTGGTGGGTGATTGGAGCGGCGATCATCGGCGGATTCGCAGGAAGTCGCGTCCTGTCGGCCTTCGAGGACCCCGTCTTCCTGGCGGGCCACTGGACCGAGCCGCATCTCCTCCTCGGCGGAAAGACGATCGTTGGTGGCCTCGTCGGCGGGTTGATCGCCGTCGAGTCGGTCAAGCGCCTGCGCGGCATCCACGTCGCAACGGGAGATCTCCTCGCGCTGCCGCTCGTGCTCGGCATCGCGATCGGACGGATCGGTTGCTTTCTGTCGGGCGTCGAAGACGAGTCCTACGGGATCGCGACGCGGCTGCCGTGGGGGGTGGATTTCGGCGACGGGATCGCACGCCACCCAACGCAGCTGTACGAAGTGGTCCTGCTCGCCGGTCTGGGAGCCCTGCTGCCGCTCGTCGCGCGAACGCCCATAACCGTCGGGGATCGCTTCAAGCTGTTCATGGTCGGCTATCTCGGTTTCCGGCTCCTGATCGATTTCATCAAGCCAGCCGTGCGCGTCGGAGGCCTCTCCACGATCCAGTGGGTGTGCCTGGCCATCATTGCGTACTACGCTCCGCATGTGCCGAGGCTCCTGATGGAGGTGCGCCGTGGCTGATCGCGTGCGCCCGTATCTCTTCTACGACGTCGCGGTCTCGATCTGCTCGACCTGCTATCGGAAGGTCGAGGGGAAGATCGTGTTCGAGAACGGCTCCGTGTTCATGCTCAAGCGGTGTCCTGTTCACGGCGCCGAGCGGGTGCTGATGGCCGACGACATCGAGTACTACCGGCGATGCCGTGAGGTCTTCATCAAACCGCCCGAGATGCCCCTTGCGTTCAACACGCCGGTGCGCTGGGGTTGTCCGTACGACTGCGGGCTGTGCGCCGATCATCAGCAGCACTCGTGCCTCTCGCTCGTGGAAATCACCGATCGCTGCAACCTGGAGTGTCCCATCTGCTACGCCGGCAGCGGTCCGTCACGCCAGCAGTACCGGACGCTCGATCACGTGCAACGCCTCATCGACGCCGTGGTGCGCAACGAAGGGCAGCCCGATGTCGTGCAGATCTCCGGCGGTGAGCCGACCGTGCATGCCGATTTCTTTGCAATTCTCGATCGCGCGAAGGCGGCGCCGATTCGGCATTTGATGGTGAACACGAATGGGCTGCGCATCGCGCACGACGAGGAGTTCACGAAGCGGCTGGCGGGCTACATGCCGGACTTCGAGATCTACCTGCAATTCGACTCGCTCGAGCCGGGGCCGCTGGTCGCGCTTCGCGGCGCGGATCTCCGCGACGTCCATGCGCGTGCGCTGGAGCGCCTCAACCGGCTGGGCATCTCGACGACGCTGGTGGTCACGCTGAAGAAAGGCCTGAACGACGGTGAGATCGGCAGGATCATCGACTTCGCGGTGACGCAGCCGTCGGTGCGCGGCGTGACGTTCCAGCCAATCCAGGCCGCCGGCCGACTCGAACAGTTCGACCCCGCGACCGATCGTCTGACGCTCACCGAAGTCCGCCGAAGAATCCTCGAGCAGACGGCGCTGTTCAGGCCGGAAGATCTGATTCCTGTGCCGTGCCATCCCGACAGCCTCGCGATGGCGTACGCGCTCAAGATCGGCGGCAAGCTGGTCCCGTTGACCGGCCTCATCGATCCGAAGGTGCTCATTGAGGGAGGGCGTAACACCATCGTCTACGAGGGAGACGACGCCGTTCGCGAAGGGGTGTTCAAGTTGTTTGCAACGAACCACTCCTCCGAATCGAGCGCCCGGAGCCTCCGCGACCTGTTGTGCTGCCTGCCGCGGCTCGACGCCCCCGGAGAGATCGGCTACCGCAATATCTTTCGCGTCCTCATCATGCAGTTCATCGATGCCTACTCCTTCGACGTGCGGTCGGTGAAGAAGACGTGCGTCCATATCGTTCACCCGGACGGGCGGCTGATTCCGTTCGACACCTACAATCTCTTTTATCGGGATGGCCTGGAGCAATCACGCCTCGCGCCGCTCAGGCAGTGGGCGGAGCGTTCGATGATCGGGGAGATGTCATGAGACGCGTGCTCGCGGTTGCCCTCATCGCCACGCTCACCACGATGATGATCGGGATTGACGCGACCACCTGGGCCAGCCAGGACCGGGATCAGCAGAAGCGGGAGAAGCAGCGCGCCGCGGTGACGAAGGCTCTCGGCGAGATGCATCGCGGCAGCACCGCGACAATCGAGCGGCAGGACGGCGAGAAAATAGACGTGGTCATCCAGGAGATCACGCCGGACGCGGTCACCGTCTTGCGCCAGCAGGGCAACACCGTCGTGACGGAGACGATCCCGATTGCGGACATCGCGAAGATCAAGAAGGCCAGCGTCAAGAAGATGAGCGCGACGTCGAAGGTGTTGATTACCGTAGCAGTGGCGCTCGGTGTGCTCTTCGTGGCCGGCGTTGCGGTCTGCGCGTCAGCTGCTTCCGCGCAATCCAGTCCGAGCCCGGCCGCGGCGGTCCATTAGCGTTGGCGCCGACGGCCGGGGATTCCTGGGCGCATCCGGCCGCAGTTGTTCAACGGTGAGGTCAACTAGGACGTGCACGCGGCTATACAAGCCCGCGCGGTCGCGCGGCACGCGGCAGCGGCCGTCGGTGTTCGCGCGTTCTGCATACAGGATGTAAACGCCACGCGGCACGCCTGGCAAGCCGTCGTGGGGTTCTGAGCGGCAACAGGGCTGGGCCTTGCCACAATCAACGCGCCGGCGAGCATGCCCGCGGTTGCAAACGCTGCTAACAATCTCTTCATAAAACCCTCCCAGTTCGCAGGCGCGCAGTATAAATCACTGATGCTCTGGGGCTTCAAGGTCAACTGTGGGTTATGCGCTCACGCGATTGGCAACTCATCCTCTCCGGGCCGTTGACATGTCGGCTTTATAAATTCATAATTTGTGAATATATGGCGCACCGATTGTTGACAGATTTCGAGTTGATGATTCTACTGGCCATTCTTCGCGTGGGCGAGGAGGCGTACGGCGTGCAGATCGCCAGAGAAATCGAATCGACCGGCGGCCGGCGCGTCCTCTTGGGCGCAGCCTACGCCGCCCTCGATCGTCTCGAGCGAAACGGACTCGTGTCTTCGAGGATCGGCAGCCCCACGCCCGAACGTGGCGGGCGTGCGAAGCGCTACTTTCGAGTGACGGCGCGCGGCGTGCGGTCACTCAGGGAAACGCAACAGGCGCTCGTCGCCTTGTGGCGCGACGTGCCGCAATTGAAGGAGAGACTCACATGACGTGCCGCCAGGCTCTGCGCCTTGCGCTCGCGCTGCTCGAGCGCCTCGTTCCCGACAGCGACCCGCTGGCTGGTGATCTTCTCGAAGAATTCGAGCGGCGTCAGTCGAGCGTCTGGTTCTGGTCGCAGGTGCTGGCCGCCATTGCGACCGCCTTGTTCGCGCAAGGTGTCGAGATCCGCCCTCTGCGGCTCGTGGAGCTTCAGCCCGCCGACGCGCTGGAACGCTCGCGGCGGATGAATCTTCGATTTCATCCCGTGAACCTGAGCGCCAGTCCCGTTTCAGCGGTTGGCGGCCTCGGGCTCGTGATACTCGGTTCCCTGGTTACGCTTGTCATGCCGGGCGCGTGGTGGCTGCTCCTCGCGTCCGCGCTCGCGGGTGTCGTCCTCGGCATCATCATCATTGGGGTGCGCGACCAGTCGTCGCCGGCTGGCCCGGCGAGTCGCACGCCCTCCATCCGCGCACGATGAACAGCCCACCCGTCAGTCCGCGGAGCGCGCACTTCAGGTAAACACACCGAGCCGCCTGGCGTCTTGACGGTCGGAACCGATCGCGACCCGGGCGGCCCGCCGCCAGGACGCCGTCTCCTGGACCAAGCCACCCGCTGTTTCACCCTATATTGGGCACTGAACCGCATTGCCCATCGCGCCGTTTTGCTGATAGTTGGTCATGCACGAATCGGCCGGCCTGCACGTCGCTAGTCTGGTGACCTTGGAAGATACGCTCGAGCGCGAATTCGAAGACCGGATTCGCGAGTCCTCGGCCCTGGCGGTGCGTGTTGCGTACAGCGTGCTTCGACAGCGTCATGACGCGGAAGACGTTGCGCAGGAAGCGTTTGCGCGGGCCTACCGGCGATTCGCGCGCCTGCGCGAGGCCGATCAGTTCCGGGCGTGGCTGGTTCGAACGACATGGCGGCTGGCGATCGACCGTTGGCGCGCCAATCGGCGTCGCCGCGTCCGCGAATTCGCGGTCGTGGCACAGGCGGCTGCACCTCCTCCCGTCGACGACTTGGTCGCTGCGAACGAACGTGCGGACCGCCTCTGGCGGGCCATTGACGAGCTGCCACCCAAGCTCCGCCTCGTCATCGTCCTCTACGGGATCGAAGGGCACGATGTCACGGCGGTCGCGGGATTGCTCGGAATACCGGACGGGACGGTCAAGTCACGCCTGTTTCTTGCGCGCAAAGCGCTGGCGCGGAGTCTTCGATGTCTTGCCTGAAGTTCCTGGACGCGATCGTTGACGATGCCTACGGCGCACCGCTGTCGCGGCACGCCGCCGAGCATCTTGCCGCCTGCTCCGAGTGCCGTCGCACGTTCGATCGCCATGCGCAACAGGCGCGCGACATCGACGCAACGATCCGAGACGTGCTCGCGATCGCGCCGTCGATCGAATTCCAGCGCGGAGTACGCGAACGGATTGAGCGGAGTCGCGCGGCGGCATCCCACACGATCTGGTGGAGTGCCTCGGCCGCTGCTGCGGCGCTGTTGCTCGTCGCGACGCTCGGCGCGCTTTGGGAACGCATCAGAGTCTCGCCGCAATCACACTCGGCGATTTCCGGAGCGTCGGCCGACATCCGCCTTGCCGCTCCGGTGAAACCGGTCGCACCCGAGTGGATGCCAGGAACGCATCCGCATCGCGCCGCCAGACGAGAGGTGCCAACCCGTCGCGCCGAAGCGCTTGTCGTGCATGGAGACGGCGCGGTTGTTTCGCCGGTGCTGGTGCCGCCGAATCAGCGGCGCGCGATCGCGCGGCTTGTGGAGTTGGTTGAAGACGGTACGCTCGATCCGGCGCGATTACCGCGACCGGATCTCTTCCGCGGCGAGCCGGTAGACCTGATGATACCGCCGCTGACCGTCGAGCCGATTGTCATCAGCAACGTTGAAGTCAGCGGCGGACCTGACACAGGACCAGGTCGTCGCTGAAGGAGCGCACACATGAGGTACCGATTCATTGTCGCCGCGCTGGTCGCGACGTCCGCTCTGACTGCTGTCTCCGCGCAGGAGCCGTCAGCCGAGCCTGCTCCGAAGCGGATTCAGGGAGGCACGGCCGCTCAGGTTCGAGACGCTGCGCAAGTAGGGCTGAAAGTGGACGTCGTACTCACACGATTGCAGGGCACCAAGAAAATCAGCAGTCTGCCATTCGTCCTGGGTGTGGTGCCGAACGCAGGCAAGACCAGCCTCCGTGTCGGCACCGATGTCCCCGTCGTGTCAACGGTCTTCCCGGCCGCACCGTCGGGCGACAAGGCAGCCACGCCGCAGAGCAGTTACAGCTACCGCACGATCGGCACGAATATCGATTGCTCGGCGGAGAGCGTGGGTAACGGGCTGTATCGTCTCTCGCTCACCGTTGATGATTCATCCGTCGAGCTGAACCCAACGCAAAGCCCACCCGCCCAGTCGCCGGTCCTCCCGAATGTTCCGTCGTTCCGAAACTTCAAATCGAGTTTCTCCATCCTGCTGCGCGACGGTCAGACGATGCCGTACACGTCGGCACCAGATCCGGTGAGCGGGGAAGTGACGAAGATCGACGTCGGGTTAAGTGTCGTGAAATAAGCGCGGCGAAGATTTGAACACTCAGGACGTGTTCAACGCGCTTAGCCGGGCGCATGTCTGGTGGGAGGGCTGCCAATGGGAGATCACTGAGATGAATGGAGGTCGGGGCGCCATTCTAAAGAAGAATGGTCGGCCCACTCTGACGAGCAGCCTGTCCTGCAACGAGGCTGGCCTGGTC
>JBKOZS010000222.1:0-24052 GCA_046726015.1 Acidobacteriota bacterium | reverse complement strand
GTATGGAGATGAAAGTCTACTTTCAGCACGTTTTCTGCCCCGTGGGTGTTCATTTCCGGCCGATTCCCCGCCGCCCCCCCGCAGTTCAGCAAAGGGCGTTCCGAGTTGATTATGAGTTTGGACAATTACCGGAGGACGATTGGAACAAAGTTCTCACTCGCTGGTGGCTTGATGGGTCACAGCTGATTACAAACCCGTAGCTCGGCCTCTTTGTAGCTTCTTGCTCTGCGTCGAAGCGCCCGACTATTGTTTCACAACCCGCACCGCAGCCGAACGCGCGCTTTCTCGCGTCTCGCTCCCGTCAACGACAAAGGCCGCAACCTGCAACGTGTGGGATCCGGAGGCCAGTACCGGCAGCTGGCAACTGCACGCGAAGCGTCCGCCCGTCGCCGTCGATCCACACGTGACGTCAATCGCGTCGGTTCGCCTGTCGTCGACATACATCGCGTAATGAAACGTTGCCAATTCGCCTGCATCTGTCGCCGGCTGATCCCATCCAAAGCGTTCGGCGCCGGTCACGGTTTCGCCATTGCCGGAGCCGGGAGGCGCATTGGTTGAGCCGCCGCATGCCGACACCAACAAGCACGACAACACCGCGTGAGCGATCCTGGTTCGCTGAGTCATACGCACTGAGCCCTTTCACTATAATCGGCTCGTGAAGGTCGGTCGAGCGATGGCTCTCGCGATGTCGATCGCGTGCGCGGTAACGCTGATCGCGCAGACGACACTGCGGCTGCGCGTCTACGCCTCCGGCCTCACGAACCCGGTGGCGTTCGTTCAAGATCCCTCCGATCGCAACGTGCAGTTCGTCGTCGAGCAGGCCGGGCGAATCCGTGTCGTGCGGAACGGCACGGTCCTCGACACCGATTTCCTCGACCTTCGTAACGCGGTCGTCTCCGGCGGAGAACAGGGGCTTCTCGGCCTGGCATTTCCGCCGGATGCCTCGAGCCCACGGTTCTTCGTCAATTTCACCGATCGCTCCGGCAACACCGTCGTCGCGCGCTTCCGCCGATCGTCGAATCCAGTGGTAGCTGATCCGCTCTCGCGATTCGATCTGCGCTGGGGCGGCGGCGTGGCCTTCATCAATCAGCCGTTTACGAATCACAACGGCGGGTATCTCGCTTTCGGACCCGATGGCTACCTGTATGTCGGTCTCGGTGACGGCGGCGGCGCGAACGATCCCGAGCATCGCGCGCAAGACCCTGAGGAGCTGCTCGGCAAGATGCTGCGCATCGACGTCAATGTCGCCGACTCGCATCCAACGGGATACGACGTCCCGCGCGACAACCCGTTCCTCAACAATCCCGCCACGCGGCGGGAGATCTGGGCGTTCGGCTTGCGAAATCCGTGGCGCTACACGTTCGACGACCCATCGCGAGGCGGCACCGGCGCGATGGTCATCGGCGACGTGGGACAGAACCAGTTCGAGGAGGTGGATTACGAGCCGCGCGGACGCGGCGGTCGCAATTACGGCTGGCGCAATCGGGAAGCGGCGCACGACAACGTGACCTCGCGTCCTCCGGCCTTCACTCCGCTCATCGATCCAATCCTTGAGTACGATCACACGGTTGGTGCGTCTATCACCGGGGGATTCATCTACCGCGGGGCGGGTCTTGGGCCTGACTTTCGCGGCCGCTACTTTTACGCCGACTTCGTCCGCGGACGCGTCTGGTCGGTCGCGCTGATCGTCGATCCAAACACGGCCGAGGCTCGAGCGACGGGGCTGATCGAGCACACCGCGGAGCTCGGTGGCACGTCGCAGCTCGGGAACATCAGCTCGTTTGGCGTGGATGCGGATGGCGAGCTGTATCTCGTCGGCTACTCGCGTGGGGTCATCTTCAAACTCACGGGACCGCTCACGACGCCGCCAACGCCGGTGAATCCTCGAATCCTCAGGTAGGTCGTAAAATGTCCCCGTGGATTTGCGCCAACTCGAGATCCTGCGGGCGATAGCCGAAACCGGCTCCTTCACGAAGGCAGGTGCCAGGCTTCACGTCTCGCAGTCGGCGATCAGCCGGCAAATCCTGCTGCTGGAGGAGGAATTCGCCGAGCCGCTGTTCATCCGGTCCGTCGGGCGCGTGCAGATGACGCCAACCGGCGAAGCGCTTCTTCAGTTGAGCCACCGCGTCTTCGCCGACATTCGCGATACCGCCTCGCAGATCCTCGATCATCAGCAGACGCTGACGGGGACGCTGACGATCGGCGGCGGGATGACGGTCGGCATGTATGTGTTCCCCGCACTCCTCAAAGAGTTCAGCCGCCTGCACCCGGCGGTGGAAATCAAGGTCGTCACGTCCGGCTCCGCGCGCATGCTTCGCCAGTTGCGCGCCGGGACGGTCGACCTCGCGCTGCTGACACTGCCGATCACGGACACCGTTCTCCGCACCGATCCAGTAATGCGCGAAGAGATGCTGCTCGTGCTGCACCCCGCGCATCCGCTCGCGAAGGAGACCGGGCCCATCACCGCTGCGCAGCTGCACGGCCAATCGTTCATCACGTTCGAGAGTGGCTCGAACACGCGTCGCGTGATCGACGAGTTCTTCGTCCGCGAAGAGATCGCTCCGCGCGTCGTTGCCGAGACCGAAAACGTCGAGATTGCAAAGGCAATGGTGGGAGCGGGACTGGGAATCAGCCTGGTGCCGTTCCAGGCCATTGCCCGCGAGGCCGCCGCGGGCACGCTTCGTTACGCGCGCGTTGCGGGGCCGCCACTCGTGCGCACAACGGGCTGGGTGTACTTGCAGACGGCGCGCGTGCCGAGGATGGTGCAGGCGATGATGGAGACGCTAATACGCGTCGCGCCGCACCTCAATCTGACGCCGGATACTGAGCCCCAGCCATAGTGCTCGGTGCAGGCCGGGTCTTCAGGCCCGGCGTTCAGGCGCTCTGCCGAGCGGCGGCCTTCGCTTCGAGCTCTTTCTGACCACGCAGAATGCTGCACCAGTCCTTGTGCTCGGCGATTGGCATGCCGCACTCGACACAGACACGAATCCGCTGACGCGGGGGTTCGGGCTTCCGGGAAAAGAGCTTTTGCAGGATAGACATCGAGTCTCCGTTTCTCGTTCCTATCCTGAGACGGAAGAAGGGGCCCGGAGGTTTGCAGAAAATTTCAGGCGGCGGTCTCGGCGAACATCGCGGTGACGACGTCTTCGGCGGAAAACGGCCGGATTTCCCGTAAATCGACGGTTTTTCGTGGCAGGTCAGCCGCCGGGCTTTCGATGCGGAGCACGCCGTCGGGCTCCAGGCGGGCAAGGCTTTCGACGGGGAGCAGGTAGTAGTGCTTCCCGAACCACCCACTCCCCTTGACCACGAAGTAACGGACGCGGCGACGAGCTGGCTCGAGTATCACACCCTCCACGGTGCCCAGGTTCTCATCGTCCCGGCTGCACAATTCCAGTTCCGCCAGCATCCCCGCTGGACTCTCCACCTTATGTGCATCGAGGTAGCACAGCTCGTCGTCCACGCGGACCAACAGAGCAATGCAAGTGCCAACACTTTCTGGCGTAGTTCATAACCGCGATTACGGCTCACGTCGTCCCGCGATACACACTCGTCCACAGCGGCAACAGATCTGTAAACGTTCGATCGACCCAGCGGACCAGTTTCGCCGGATCCGCGAGCGTCTCCGCGTGCTCCGCGCGATCGAGGAAGAGCCAGCGTCCGCAGAACACCCATCCAGCGCCACGCGCGTGACGGCTGTCGATCAACCACGAGACCGCGTCTTTCGGCAGCAAGTCGACCGCGGGAGGATTGCCTCCGTGCTGAATGAACCCGCCGTTCGCAGACATCCAGTCCGTCAGTAGTTGACGCCATGCCGACGAGACGAGCTGCTGAAAGCGTTCGAAGTAGGCAATCGCCCGCTCGTGCGCTGCTTCGCGATCCGGATCCGCCCCGTCCGGCGTCAGGTTGAATCCGATCCCCGCACGCACGCAGTCGCTTTTCCAGGCAGATGCCGCGAAGAACCCGAGATTGATCTGCGGCTCCCAGCGGCCGCCGTGATGGAACGCGTATACGTGACCGGCGCTGCCGGGATAGAAGCTGTTACGCCGAAAGAGACGGCTGCCTGACTGTCCCGCGCGATTCCGCGCCTCGACGATCTTTGCGGCGAAGGGGCGCTCGTTGATGGACATCAACAGCGATTCGATACGCGGGCCCAGGGCTTCCGCCGCACCCGCGGGCGACAGGTGGGCCAGTCCGGTGAATTCCGCGCGCCCGAAACCGCCGGTCGGCAGGCGCTCAGCGGACGATTGACGCGACGACGCGGAACGTGCGCGGGCGGTGGCCTTCGGCCGTCGCGATTCCGATAGAGCCGCGGGTGCGCGTCTGCGCGTCACCTCGCCCTGCAGGTTGCGGGCGATGGTGTTCTGAGGGTTGAGCTGCAGCACTGCATCGATCGCAGCCGTCGCCTCGTCAAGCTGTCCAAGTTCCATGCAGCAGCGCGCGAGACGCGTCCACGCTCCCTGGTTGCTCGGGACGCGCTGCGCCAGCTCTTCGTTCGCGTGCTTCGCCTCGATGCCGAAGTCGCCCCGCTTCGCGAAATCAATTGCCCGCTGCTCGAGAGATAAGATGTCGGCCACGTTTCGATCATTGCACATGCCGCATCTGAGCGCTCCTCAATGGATTCTGGCAGCAATTGGCGGCGTATCACTTGGCCTTGCGAAGGCCGGCCTCGCCGGGATGGGGCTCGTCTACGTCGTCATCTTCGCGTTCCTGTTCGGCGCGAAGAGCTCGACCGGCGTGGCGCTGCCGATGCTGGTGGTTGGAGACGCGTTCGCGGTCACCGCCTATCACCGTCACGCGAACTGGAAGTACGTGTGGCGCATGCTGCCGCCGGCGTTCGTGGGCGTCATCATCGGCGCGGCCATGATGGGATGGATCAGCAACGAGGCGTTCAAGCCGACGATCGGCTGGATCATCCTCGTCCTGTCCGCGATGCAGGTCGCGCGCATGCGCTGGCCGGACTGGCTGGGCGACGTGCCGCACACCTGGTGGTTTGTCTGGGGCATCGGCCTGCTGGCCGGCATGACCACTATGCTGGCGAACGCGGCCGGCCCGATCATTCTGATTTACTGCCTCGCCGTATCGCTGCCAAAGTTCGAGATGGTCGGCACGAGCGCATGGTTCTTCGCGATTGTCAATGCGTTCAAGGTCCCCTTCAGCGTCGCGCTGGGCCTGATTGGACCAACAACGCTGCTGCTGAACGTGCTACTCGTGCCGTTCGTGTTGATGGGGGTCCTCGGCGGCCGGTGGCTGATTTACCGGATCCCGCAGCGCGCGTTCGAAGTGATCTCGCTGGCCTTCGCCGCCATCGCCGCGCTGCGGCTCATTGGGGTCTGACCCCAGTTCCCCTGACGACTGGGGTCTGACCCCGGTTCCCGGCGGTCCGGGGTCTGACCCCGCCTCAACTCAACAGCACTTCGAGGTCTTCCCGCTTCAACTCGCGCAGTAACCCGGCGTCGGCCTGGAGGATCGCGTCGGCGAGGTCGCGCTTGGTGGCCTGGAGCTCCGCAATCTTTTCTTCGACGGTATCGACGGCGATCAAGCGGTACGCGAACACATGACGCGTCTGGCCGATCCGGTGTGCGCGATCGATCGCCTGCGCCTCGACGGCGGGGTTCCACCACGGGTCGAGCAGGAACACATACTCCGCCGCGGTGAGATTCAGGCCCTGCCCACCTGCCTTCAGGCTGATAAGGAACAGCCGGCAGTCCGGATCGCTCTGAAACCTGTTGACGCGCGCCTCGCGATCGCGCGTCTGGCCATCGAGATACTCGTACTGCGCGCCCTCCTCGTCGAGGCGGGCGCGGAGCAGCGCGAGCAGGCTGGTGAACTGTGAGAAGACGAGACACTTGTGTCCCTCTTCGCGCACCTCGCCGAGGAGCGGCAGCAGCGCCTCGAACTTCGATGACGGCGCACCGGCGCGCCGAGGATCCACGAGCGCCGTGTGGCACGCGGCCTGTCGGAGGCGCAACAGCGCCTCGAGGATGTGCATCTTCGACTTCGCGAGGCCGTCACGTTCGATGCGATGCAGCAGCGTCGCGCGGTAGTGCGCCCGCAATTCGTCATACAGCTCGCGCTGCATGCCCTGCAGTTCGCAGTGCAGGGTCAGCTCGGTGCGCGCCGGCAGTTCGGGCGCAACCTGCGCCTTGGTGCGCCGCAGGATGAACGGCCGCAGGCCACGTGCGAGCAGTTCCATCGCCTGCGGATCACGCTTCGATGCGGCCAGGCTGTACTTCGCGAACGTGGACGAAGTACCAAGGAGTCCCCGATTCAGAAACTCGAACAGGCTCCACAGCTCGCCAAGATGATTCTCGACCGGTGTGCCGCTGAGCGCGAGTCGGTGCGACGCGTGCAACAGCCGCGCAGCCTTGGCGCTGGCCGTCGCCGGATTCTTGATGGCCTGCGCCTCGTCGAGGATCACGTACTCGAACTGCGTGTCCTTCAACCGGATGGCATCACGCCGCAGTGCGCCATAGGTCGTGACAACGAGATCGTATTTCTGCAGATCCTCGGTCGAGCGCGCCGCGCCACTGAAGTCGAGCACGCGCAACTTCGGCGCGAAGCGCGCCGCCTCCTCCTTCCAGTTGAAGACCACCGATCGCGGGACCACCACGAGCGAAGGCGCGGTCTTCTTCCGCTCGCGGCGGAGACGATCGAGCCACGCCAGCACCATGACGGTCTTGCCCAGGCCCATGTCGTCGGCGAGGCACCCTCCAACCTGGAACTGGCGCAGGAACGCGAACCATCCGAGCGCTTCGCGCTGGTAATCGCGCAGCTGCCCTGCGAATGACGGCGCTTCGTTGAGCGCGCCGATCCCGCTGAACGTGGCGAGCTGATCTCGCGTGCGGGCGAACTGCTCGTCCACGCGAATCGCGGGTTGCGCGGCAAGCGCCGCATCCAGCAGCGTGACCTGCGAGACCTTGAACCGCACGTGATCGCCGGTCGCTTCACCCATGCCCGCGATCCCGCTCCAGCGGCGCAGCCACTCTTCCGGCACGATCCCGACGGTCCCGTCGTCGAGTACGAACGTCTGGTCCCCCTGCGCACGATTCGCGAGTAATCGTGGCAGCGGGACGATCTTGCCCTCGCCAAAATCGACCGCGCCGTGAAGCTCGAACCAGTCGACGCCGGAACGAACCTCCGATCGCATCGACTGCGCCGTCCGAAACGTGCGCCCTTCCGCCTCGACGCGCCATCCGTCGCGGATCAGCAGGCCCATCGCACGCGAGAACTGATCGGCGCCGATCCACAGATGCTGCCGCGCGAGCATGTAATCCCAATGCCGCGTGAACCCGAGCTGCATCAGGCGTGAGAGCGCGGCCTGCTCGAATGTCGAATCGCGGCGGATCAGCCGGCGGCGCTCAGCATCGAATGCGGTCGTCGCCGATCCCGGCGCGACCCGCAGTCCGCCGTAGTCGAACGTGACGTCAGCGTCGAGCATCGGCATCGGCCCGCGCCGCGCTCCGGGCGTCACGCTGACGCATGCCACCGGGGACTCCGATGCGATCTCGAATCGCAATTCTTCCGGTAGGTCGAGCGGATCGATTCCGGATCGCGCGAGCACGTCGACGAGACGGCCGGTCGCATCCGACGGAATGACGGCCGGACCGGAGCGTCGTAATTGTGCGAGCCATGCGAAGGCGCCGCGGGCGTCGAGGCGTGCGACCGTGCCGCCATGGAAGACATAGCCATCGATCAGCATCCACGGCACGCGAATCGCGAGCCGATCGGTGCCGCGCACAAGCGCGCCGTCGATCGAGAACGAGGCGTCACCGGAACCGTGAATGATCTCGAGATGAAACGTCCACGGCGGCCCATCGTCCCAGGACAGCGCGATGATCTCCTCGCCCGGCTGCGGCCTGGCGCGCAACAGTGCGCGTCCCGATTGCGCGACGAGCGGCAACACGTGATCGACGAGCGGCCCCGCGAGCCGGAACGACGCGCGCCCGTACTGACTGAGATATGAGCTGTTGTAGGGATCAGAGGCGCCGAGCAACAGTGGAATGATCTCGCGATCCACCGCCTCGGGAAGACGCGCAACCTCGACCAGCGAGATAGAGGTCGATTTCGGCTTCGCCCAGTCGCCGCTCTTCTTGCGCGTCCGCGACTGCACTTCGAGCGCGAGCGCGCCGCCGTTCAATGTTGCCGCGCGATCGATCACGTAGACGATCTGCGCGGCCGCGAAGCGCTCCGGAGGCCTTGCCGCCTCCGCTTCCGTCAGGCTGCGGGAAAACTCTTCGAGAAATCGTTCCCATGCCGGGTGCCGGTTCCCATCCGTCCGGGGCCGAAACGGCCGCGCCCGGAATTCAGGATCCGACTGGTCGCGATCGTCGAACGCCTCCAGGACTGCATCTCGCGGCACGTCGCCGTCGCCGAGCAGCAACTGCCGCCGCTCCGCTTCGAGCATCGCGGCCCAGATATGCTTGCAGATGACGAAGCGATCGTCGAAGTAAGGACACTCGCAGGATCCGGAGAACACGCGGCCGGCGCGCCGGATGGTGACGTGATAGTCGCGCGACCCGCGAACGGTTGCCTCGACGGCCCACGCCGTGCCTTCGATACGGGTGACGGCCTGATCGAGAAAGTACGCACGCCCCTTGACGCGGCTGCCTCCCGGCACTGTCGCGGCGAGCATCTGCGTCAAGGAGATATTCATGTCTCTCTCTGACCTTAACATCTCGCCGCTCGTGTTAGCATTCCCGCGTCGAGAATGCCCGCCGCGTCCGTCGCGTCCCCCTCATCACGCGTGCTCGGGTTCTGGACCGCGGTTGCCCTGGTGATGGGCAACATGATCGGGTCTGGCGTTTTTCTCGTTCCGGCATCGCTTGCGCCATACGGCGGCATCAGCCTGATTGGCTGGTGCGTTTCCGCAGCAGGATCCGTATTACTCGCACTGGTCTTCGCGCGGCTCGCGAGATTCAACCCGGCAGCAGGCGGACCGTATGCGTATACGCGCCATGCGTTCGGCGACCTCGCGGGCTTTCTCGTTGCATGGGGATACTGGATCTCAGTGTGGTGCACGGAAGCAGCGCTTGCCGTCGCGTTTGTCGGCTACCTGGATCCGTTCGTGCCCTCACTCGTGCGCACGCCCGCATCAGCGGCCGCACTCGCCGTCGGTCTCGTGTGGCTGCTCACCGCTTTGAACGTAATTGGGCTTCGCGTCGCAGGTCGAGTGCAGGTGGTCACGACGGTGCTCAAGGTGCTTCCGCTCACGGTAATTGGCATCGGCGGCTTGTTCGCGATCGACACGTCACATTTCGCAATCAGCGCCACCGGCGTTGGGGAGTTCGTTCGTACCGTGTCGACAACGGCGACCCTGACGCTATGGGCGTTTCTCGGTCTCGAGTGCGCGACGATTCCCGCGGAGAGCATTGACGCGCCCGAGCGGACGATCCCGCGCGCGACGGTGACGGGCACCGTCCTGACCGCCGCGATCTACATTATGAGTACCGTCAGCGTGATGGGTCTCGTCGCACCCGCGGCGCTCAGCGTGTCCACCGCTCCATATGCTGACGCCGCAGGCGTCCTGATCGGCCCGTGGGCTGCTCCTTTGATCGCGCTTGGCGCCGCGATCTCCTGCTTTGGCGCACTGAACGGGTGGATCCTCGTGGTCGGACAGTTGCCGATGGCCGTCGCGCACGATGGACTTTTCCCGCGCGTGTTCGCCACGCTTTCTCGGCGCGGCACGCCAGCACGCGGCATGCTCATCGCCGCAATCCTCGCGAGCAGCTTGATCTCGATGAACTATACGCGGTCGCTCGTTCAGCTCTTCACGTTCATCATTCTGCTGGCAACCCTGAGCACCCTGATCCCTTACGCGTTCTGTTCTCTGGCGGGCTTCATGCTCGCGGGGCAGTCGCGGACGATGCGCATGACGCGGGCGGCGACGGGGATCGCCGTCCTGGCATTTGCCTACTCGATTTACGCCATTGCGGGGGCAGGATCCGAGGTCATATCTGCCGGGTTCCTGCTGCTGATGTGCGGCCTGCCGGTTTACGTCTGGGTCACCCGTCGCCGCGCCTAGGCCAGAACGGCCCGCCCCGCGGCCCCGGCTGAGCCCGAAATTTCGGCTACTTCAAGGGTAAAGCCCCGGCCGGGGTGGGTTACAATGCCCGCCTTGCGACCCACGGGTGCCCCAAACTTGCTTCAGCGTCGTCCCAGGTTCCTCATCACCGCGTTCACGGCTTCAGTGCTTGCCTTTGTCGTGACGCTCCAAGCCGCTTATCTGATGGTCGCGCGCCGGCGGGCGCTGGAAGGGGCCGAGCTGCGCGCAGGGAACCTCGCGAACGTCCTGTCGGAGTACGTGCGCGGATCGTTTGCGCTGACCGACGCGTCGCTGCGGCAACTCATCGTCCACGCGAAACGCGTGGGCGGCCCACGCGCGAGAACAGAAGACTGGGAGCCCATCCTCGCCGCGGCAAAGGTCTCACTTCCGGGCGGCGGGTCGCTGACGGTCACCGACGGGAGCGGCCGCATCCTGCATTCGACGCAACCGGCGATCATCGGCGCATCACGGCGCGACAACTACGTGTTCAAGCGGCTCGCCTCGCTCGAACACGACGAACTCGTTGTCGATCGCCCCTTTCTCACGGTTGTCGATCCGCAGCAGTTCGTGATCCCGATCGGGCGCCGGCTGACCGACGACGCGGGCAAGTTCGATGGCACCGTCGTCGCGACGGTCCTTCCCGAGCGCTATCGCGCCTTCTTCCGCGCGGCCGACGTCGGGCAGGCGGGCATCACGTGGGTCTTTCATCCGGACGGGGTCGTCCTGTTCCGCGAGCCATCGGACAAGAACCCGATCAACCAGGCCGCCGAGAACAATCCGATCCTGCGGACGGCCCTGCGCGCCGGACGCGACGGGAGCGTCGATGGGCCGGTCGAAACCGGCGGTCCGGCGTTTCTCAGCGCATACAAGATTATTCGCGAGCCGCCGCTGGTGGTCGGCGTGTCGCTCAGCCGAGACGAAATCCTCGCAGACTGGTATCACCAGCGCCGCCTTGCGGCGTTAGCCGCGAGCGCGCTGGCGCTGACCGTTGGATGCATGCTGCTGGTGGTGTTCCGGCAGATGGACGCGCGCGTCAGGGTCGAGGAGGCACTCATTGACGTACAGCGTTCCGAGGCGGAACGGCTGCGGGCGGCGAACGAGCGGCTGGAAGAGGCGCTGGAGAACGAGCAGAAAGCGCGGCACGAGACGGAAGCGGCGAGTTATCTGAAGGACGAGTTCCTCATGACGATCTCGCACGAGCTGCGGACGCCACTTACCGCAATCTATGGATGGGTGCGCGTCCTCGTCAGCAAGGAGATGCCGCGCGAGCACCAGCTGCGTGCGTTGGCCGCCGTGGAGCGCAACGCCGTCGCGCAGACGCGCCTGATCGACGATCTGCTCGACGTGTCACGGGCGATCGGCGGAACCCTGCGGATCGAAGCACGTCTCGTGAACCTGGCGGCTGTTTTCGATCAGGCGGTCGATACGGTGACGCCAGCACTCACAGCGAAGTCGATTCACTTCGCGTCGCGTGTCGAGCCCAACATGGAGCCGGTGCTCGCGGATCCGATACGGCTGCAGCAGATCGTCTGGAATCTGCTGTCGAACGCCATCAAGTTCACACCGGAAGAAGGGACGGTCGAGCTTCGTGCAAGGCGCGTTGGGGCGCACGTCGAGATCGCGGTCAGCGACACGGGCGCCGGGATTGCACCAGAATTCCTGCCCTACGTGTTCGAACGATTCCGCCAGGGCGAAGCGGGGACGCGGCGGCGCTTTGGCGGACTCGGCCTCGGCCTCGCCATCGTGCGACATCTCACGGAATTGCACGGAGGCACCGTCACGGCTGACAGCGGCGGAGAAGGCAAAGGATCGACGTTCCGCGTTCTCCTCCCCCTCAAGCAAGTGCCAGCGGCGGGCAGCGCGCGGCAGTTCAAAGTCGTCGACAAGAGCCTCGATGATGTCCACGTACTCTGAGGGAGTGTCCTAAACCTCTCTGTACGATTGAAATCTCAGCGCAGCCTCAGTTCGCCCGCAAACAGCTTCGCGCGGAACATGTACTTGCCGGATCCCGACCAGGAGAGCGATCGAAAGATCCCGCCAGTCGTGCGATTGAACGGTGGTGCGGAGATCTCGCCGACGCGCACTGACGCCTCGACGCTTCGATAGAGTTCGGCCTTGCCGACGTCAATCGTGACGTCACCCGCCCACATCGACAGGCTCTTGTTGCCCTCGACGTCGCGCACGTCGAGGTCGCCGGCATTCAAATCAATCTCCAGGTCCGACCGGGCCGGCACATCGATGTCGAAGTGCGCGCCACTGTTATGCGGCGCGACCGTCCAGATCACGGCGCGCGTGCCCTTGATCTCCACGTTGGCGTGAATCCGGTCCGTCATCTCGGACTTATTGGTGCTCCATCGAACCTGGATGCGCTGGTTCGCATGGCCGCGAATCCGGTATGCGGCTGCCGCCAGGTTCAGCCGGACGGTCCCGCCCGCCGCGAACGCCTGCTCGGGGGATGGCTTGGACTGGGTGGTGGCCGGAACCGCCGAGAGAAGTACCGCCGCCAGGGCCAGCATCGGGATCTTCATGGCGCCTCCAATCCGTAGAGGACGGACTACCCACGTGCGAAGTTCGAAATGGCTCCCGGCGGCAGCGCGGGCCGGCGTGACGGGCCCAAGGAACGCTAACCTCGGACCTCGAATCTCGGACCTCGGACCTCGGACCTCGGCACGCCGCCAAGCGGCGTATAATTCCCGCCGATGGCCGCGCAGTCGGGTAACGAAACGGCGCGCCTTGCCGCACTCGAGCGGTATCGCATCCTCGACACGGAACCCGAGCGCGCCTTCGATGACCTCGTGGTCATCGCCGCGCAGATCTGCGGCACGCCAATCGCGTTCATCGGCCTGATCGACGCCGACCGGCAGTGGTTCAAGGCGCGCGTCGGCCTCTCAATCTCTCAAGTCGACCGGACGATGTCGTTTTGCAGCGCGCATACGATCAAGCAGCGCGGACTGATTGTCGTCCCTGCCGCGCAGGAAGACGATCGGCTGCGCGACAATCCAATGGTGACGGGGGAACCGCACGTCCGCTTCTATGCCGGCGCGCCCCTGGTCACGCCGGATGGTCATGCGCTCGGAACACTATGCGTCGTGGACAGCGTCGAGCGGACGTTGACCGCCGAGCAGATCGAAGCGCTCGAAGCGCTCAAGCGCCAGACCGAAGCGCAGCTCGAACTGCGGCGCAACCTCATGGATCTGCGCCAGGCGCTGGCGGCGCGTGATCGCGCGGAAGCGGAACAGGCCGCGCTGAACTCGGAGCTGCAGATCGCGCTCGAAGACGTGCAGAAGCTGAGCGCGTTGATTCCCTTCTGTTCAACGTGCCAGTTCGACATGACCATTCCCGCGGATCCGCACGCCATCCCGACGATCACCGATGGCGTGCGACGGATGCTGTTGGGGAAGGGCTGGGCCGAGACCGACATCTCCGCCGTCGAACTCGCGCTGCAGGAAGCGGTCGCGAACGCCATCCGCCACGGATGCCGAAACGATCCCGCGAACAAGGTTCAATGCTGCGTCACGTGCGACGAGAGCGGCGACGAGGTGATGATCGTGGTCCGGGATCCCGGGACCGGATTCGATCACACTGCCGTCGCCAACCCGCTCGATCCCGCCAACCTGATGAAACCGAGCGGACGCGGCATTTTCCTGATCAATGGGTTAATGGATCGAGTGGGCTTTGCTGATGGGGGACGAGAGGTTCAAATGCGGAAGCGCAAAGCATAGGCCAGACCGCGCCACACGCCTTGCACTTCCGCCACTCGAAGAGGTTTCCCTCGCCGACGGTCGTATCGCCTGCCTCGCACGAACATCGACGCACCGGGACCCAGTCCTCGAGCCGTCTTCCGCCGCGCGAGTCGGCGCGGCGTTGCAGTTTCCTGCGTTCGATAAAGCCCATGCGTGCGAGACATAGCAAGCGTGCCGCCACGCAGGATTTGTTCGAGATTCGCCGACTTTGCGGTGCTCCGAGGTGCGGACGCCGGACAATTCCTTGGCCGATTGGGCTGTAACGCGTCCGTGGTGCCGGGTCATCACTGGGCCAGTTGGCCAATCTACTACCTCATCTATACAGCCTGCCTCGCCGTGGCCTGCGACTGCTGCCCGTCGGCGGCGGCGGGCTGATGTGATGTGTCGCGCCCCGGAAGGAGCGCGTGGCGCCAGCTTCCGGCGATGAGCGCACTGACATTTGCGAGCGCTATCGGCCACTCGCCGGCGCGCTGATACGCGAGGTAGCGCGGGCTCCACTCCGGGTCGAACTTTTCCTTGTAAAAGCGGATCCCCTGAAAGTTGTACCAAGCCTCACCGCGGCGAAAGAAGAACGCGGCGAGCCGCTCGCGGGCGTGAGCATCGCGGTGCTCGCCGACGGATGCCAGCGGCGCCATGCCCAGGTTGAACGTCTGGTACCCGGCGTCCTTTCCGTGAAGCAGCAGCGACGTGATCAGGAAATCCATCACGCTGGGCGCGTCCGCACGGTAGCGCATCAGGTCGATCGACAATTCGTCGCGAGACGGGCTTTCGAGCAGGTTGGCAAACGCCAGAATCCTGCGCTGCCCGTGCGTTTCCTCCACGGCGGCGCACCGGCATCGGGCGAGGTATGACGGATCGAAGTAGCCGATCGAGAACTGCCGTTCCGTCAGCTGCTTGGCGGCAAGCCACGAATCCGAGACGTTCGCGAGTTCCGGCATGCGGCGCTCGACCTCCGGCGTCTCGAGAATGCGGAATGCGACGCCGTCACGCTCGGCACGCCGGATGATCTGCCGCGTCATCTTTCCGGCATGTCCCTGGGTCGTGACCCGATCGAGTGGCACGTGCGCCTCTTCTCCGAGCTTGAACAGGTGATACCCGCGATCGTGCAACAGCGGAATCCAGTCCACCGACACCTGGTAGAAGAGCGGCCGCCGATCGAGGTCGGCGGCAAACGCGAAGAGCGCATCGATGAACGCACTGCGCTCGGAAGGCCCCCGTACGACTGGATCGGAAAACGTGACGAGATACGGGCCAATCGTTCGATAGAGACAGAACCCACCGGCAGCATCGAAGAAAATCGACTTGTCACCCACGGCCACCATCAGCGGTGTCGTGCCGGATCCAAACGCCGCGTGTGCCGTGAGAGCGCGCGTGATATCCGCGTCGTCCGGGGTCTGGAAGTCGACCGGGGTCCGCAGCATCGCATACAGCGACGCGATCGCCACGAGAAGCAGCATCGAGGCGGCGCTGCGCATGAAGCGCGCCGCCTGGAAGTGGTAACCAATAGAGTTCCAGCCTTCGAGTGCGGCACGGCTCAAATGATGCGAGAACGTGCCGAACGTCAGGAACAGCAGGAGCGCGGCGAACCCGAGACCAAGATCTCCCCATTCCAGCCAGTCACCGCCGCTCGCGCGATCGAAGAGTCCGGCCTGCGACCAGGCGGCGGCGCCAACCGTGCCGAGCGCGAGGCTCTCTTCCCAATCGAGACCCTTGAGGATCGACGCGAAACCAGCGAGGAGCAGCAGCGCGAGCGTTGCCTTGTAGGCAGCATCGTAGCCGCGGGCGAGGCCGCGCGCGAGCACGAGGAGGAGGAGTCCCGCGAGCGCCGCCGTCACCTGGCCGAGTTCCACGAGCGGCAGCGGCACGTACTGTTCCATCAGGAGGAGGCGGGCGTGCAGCGCCGGTGACGCGCTGCTGAGCACGATGAGCACGCCGGCGCCGCCGACCAGGCTCGCGATGATGCGCCGGGCAATGTCCACGCGTCTCGAAGACTGCCGCGTGGCCCACGAAAGCAGAACAAGAGACGCGGTAAACCACGGCGCGATGTAATAAATGAATCGATACGCGGTCAGCACCGCGGCCGTGATGCTCTGGCTGAAGGGCAACCGTGCGATCCAGAACGCATCGCTGCTTCCGAAGCCGCCAGGAACCAGGCTGACGAGTCCAATGACCTGGCCATAAAAGAACGTATCAACCGATCGCAGCACCGCTGCGCCATTGCCGGCTCCGTGAAAGCACGCGATGAACGCGGCGGCCGCGAACAGCCAGTCGACCCAGCCCACGATCGCCAGCTCGATCGTTGAAGCCGATCCAGCCGCGGGGCCGGCAACGCGTTCGATACGCTGCGCGAACGCGCGGCCGATCCACGCGACGGCCATGACCAACACGAGTGCGGTCACCGGAAGCACGAAGATGCCGCCACCGACGCGCGCCATCAACAGAGCGGCGAGCGTCCAGCCGGCGAGGCCGGACGCAAACGCGATCACGACAGAGACGATTCCCGCGTGCAGCTCGGCAAGATCGTTGACACGGCTGCGATACAGCCAGAGGCGAATCGCAGGACCCGCGAGCGGACCCAGCGTCAGGAAATTGCTCCAGCAGAAAGCAACCGCGCCGAATTGCCACCGTTCTGACGCTCGCGTGCGGGTGTGACGGAACGCAATCACGTCATACAGCCCCATGACGGTTATGTTGGCGATGGTGATGGCCGCAGCGATCGTCAGCTGTCGACCGTCGAGCGAATGAAGCGCCAGGCGAAATTCGCGCGTGTGAATGCCGCGGAGCGTGTGCCAGGAAAGCGCGAGCACCAGACTGACAAGCGCGAAACCCCAGATACGCGCGGCGTGGGCGACAGTCCACTCCCACGCGCGCGTGAGTGACAGGCGCTCCCAGAGACGTCGGGCCTCAGACCTCGGGCCTCGGATCTCGGGCCTCGGACCTTGAGCCTCGGACCCCGGGCCTCGGACCTCGGGCCTCGGACCTCGGCGGAACACGTCCACACCCAATCTCACGCGGGCCCCCTCTTCGCACCGATTTGATCGATCCAGGCGAGCCCCGCAAAAACGGCGGCCCGCAATTCCTGCCGTCGATCCGTGAAGCGATGGTTGCTGGCATCGATCAGCGTGAGCTGCTTCGGTTCGTGCGCGGTCGTGAGCAGGCGCGCGTAGTCCGACGGCGAGACGTATTCATCCGTGCGAGACTGAATCATGAACAGCGGCACCGGAGCCACCGACGCGATCACGTCGCACGGAGCAAACGACGGCTCGTCCGCGTCACGTTTGGTGAACCACGCGCTCGCGTCCGTCCAGCGCCACGCGAGTTCCGCTGTCGGCGGAAGCCCCATCGTGATGACACCGTCGATCCAGTCGTGGTTCTTCCGGTCGGATGCGGCCAGCACCGCCAGCGCTGCCCCTTCCGACACCCCCGACACAATCACCGGACGTGTGACAACGGCCCTCTGTCTCAGCTGGTCGGCGATGGCGCGGAAGTCAGCCGGGACATCGACGGTTTCCAGGTGTTCCTTGCCGGACGTAAATGACGACAGGTACTGCCTCACGTTCACGCCGGCGACCAGATAACCGCGCTCCGCGAGTTCCTGAGCGATCGTCGGCCCGAGCCCGACCCAGCCGACGTCGCCGCTCCCCATCACGATGGTCCCGCGCACGGGCTGGACCTCGGGTTGATAGATCGCAAGCGTCAGCGTTTTGCCACGGACGAGGACGTCGAGTCTTTCGGAAGAGGCGGCACAGGCGGCGACTGGCAGAGCCAGCGTGACAAGCCCCATGCCAGCAATGCGGGAGAAGGGCATATGAGTCCAACCGCCTGGCGCGGCGGCAGACGTGGGGGCTGATTACAGAGTAACGTACGCACGTCTGGCGTGCGAGATGCCACAATTAAAAGATGTGCGCCCGATGTATCTTGCTCTGTCTGCTCGGCACATTACTCATTGGATGTGAGAGAACCGCGACCATGCCAGCAATTGCAGCTCCACCAGATGTGGCGGCGCCGCCCGCGGACGCCATTCGCACGTCGACCAACCTTGCCAGCAAAGTGTTGACGCCCGGGACCGGCTCGCGCCATCCGCGTCCGAACTCGCGGGTGACGGTGCATTACACGGGCTGGACGACCGACGGGAAGATGTTCGACAGTTCCGTCCAGCGCGGCTCACCCGCCACGTTTGGCCTCGACCAGGTGATCGCCGGATGGACGGAAGGCGTGCAGATGATGGTCGAAGGAGAAAAGCGGCGCTTCTGGATCCCCGAGTCGCTCGCGTATCAGGGAGCGCCAGGCGCGCCGCGCGGCATGCTCGTGTTCGACGTCGAACTGATCAAGATCGTGCAGTAGGCAGTGCGCCGTTGGCGAACCGGCTACTGCACGCGACATCATTCACTGCGTCGACGTCGATCCACCCTTGAAGCTCAGATCGTCGCGATACCTGGCGATGAAGCGCTCGAGGCGCGTCGTGATCCCCGTGAACTTTGCCTCGAGTTTTTTCGCCCCGTCCTCGCCGAGGACGACCTGGAACGGATGCCCTTTGCCGATCGCCTCGTAGCTGTCGTACGGAATGCTGGTGTAGAACGTTCCGGCCTCCTCGCCATACACAATTTCGAGGACGTCGTATGCTTTCACCTTTGCCTGCTGCATCACGGGAAGGACCTCGCGCTTCAGCAGTGTCTCGAATTCAATCCGCTTGCCTGCTGCAACGTGCACCTCGCTGACGAGCGCGAGAGGGGATCTTGCGGCCTTCGGGTCGCCCGCTATCCCGAGATCGGGACGCGTCCGAATGAGCACCACCCGCCGCGCCGTCAGCAGCTTGCCGCCCTTCGCCAGCAGCTGCGCGGCGCCTTGTTCGCCGAGCGCTTTCTGCGGAGGGCTCTGGCCGTCGTATTGCGCCAGCGATGTGACAACCGTGAAGAACGCGTACGTACCGGCTTCGCCGAATGCGCCGGACGACCACGCGCTGCGGCCGGGTGAGCCCCCTTTCTTCAGGGCGGGCATGACCTCATTCTTCTGATACTCCTCGTACTCGGTGATCATTCCGGGTTGGACTGTGACAAGCGTCGCCTGCAGCAGCTGCGACTGCTCCGCCGCTGGCTTTGGAGTTTGGGCCGACGTCAACACCGCCGCCGTGGCGACCAGGAATCCCAGGCAACCCACGCGAACCGGAAGTCGCTGGATCATCGAAGCACCCTCCTAAACTGAGGTTGACGGGACCAGTGAGATGAGTTGAGGAAGGCGTAACCCTACGCCGATCGTCTGATGGATGTCAAACGGCCGTGCTTGCCACCAGGCCGCCATCTGCCCCACAGTTGAGTCATGAACTTGCGAATCAAGGGTCAGCTCAGTGCGGAAGAGGATCTGACGATTGAGGGCAGCTTCGAAGGGGCGATCGATCTCAAAGGGCATCACCTGACGACCGGCGCGCAATCGGACGTGAAAGCGCGCGTGTCGGCGCGCGCGGTGACGGTCCTGGGCCGTCTCGAAGGGCACATCGTCGCCGACGCCGTCGACATCCGGCCCACCGCCGTGGTCGAAGCCAACCTGATTGCCAAGAAATTCGCCCTCAAAGACGGTGGCCGATTCAACGGCCAGGTCAACACCGAACGCGCGCGCGCCGCCGGCGACATCGCCCGCCACCGCGCCCAGCAGCCCGCCGAGCGCCCGCAGGAACCGGTACGAGCACCGCGCACTCCGGAGCCCGAACCATCGAAGCCTTAGTGACCGAAACCTGAAGCACCCTCGAACCGCCTGAAAACCCGAACCCGGAGACGCCCGGGAACCCCGAGAACCCGCTGTGGTTCCGCAACGTAAGTGCAGGAGTATGTTGCGAGACCTGCGGTTCGCCCTGCACCTTATCGCCCGGGAACGCTGGTATTCGGCTGTCGCCATCGTCGCCCTCGCGCTCGGCATTGGCGTCAACGCGACGGTCTTCACGCTCGTGAACGCCGTATTGATTCGCGGGCTCCCCTTCAGGAATTCCGAACAGCTGTACATGCTCGGCCTGCAGCGGCAGGCCGGTGGGCGAGCGAGCGTGTCGATCCCCGATCTCGAGGACTGGCGCGTGCAATCGCAGTCATTTGTCGGTCTCGGCGCGTTCGCGCCGAACAGCTTCAACCTGAGCGACGACCGCACCGCGCCGCAGCAGGCGCGCGGCGTGAGGGTGACCGCCAACACCTTCGCGCTGCTCGGCCAGCCACCGCTCATTGGCCGCGACTTCGCTCCGGGCGAAGACAAGAAAGGCGCCGAGAGCGTCGTCCTCCTCGGATATGCACTCTGGAAGACCCGCTATAACGCCGAACCGGGCGTGATCGGTCGAACCCTCCGTGTGGATGGCAAGCCGGCAACGATCATCGGGGTCATGCCCGAGGGGATGCAGTTTCCGTCAAGCGCGGAGCTATGGGTTCCCGCGGTGCCGACGCCGGAGCAGGAAGCCCGCAGCTCCAGGTTCCTGCAGGTCTTCGGCCGGATGCGCGGCGATACCGCGCGAGCAAAGGCGCAGACCGAGATGAATGCGATCGCAGCGCGGCTGGCCGCTGAGTATCCCGCCACGAACAAGGAATTCACCGCCGTCGCCATCGAAACGTTCAACGAGCGGTTCAACGGCGGCCAGATTCGAATCGTGTTCCTCTCGATGATGGGCGCAGTGGGCTTCGTACTCCTCATTGCGTGTGCAAACGTCGCGAACCTGCTGCTCTCGCGGTCCGTGCATCGCGCGCGCGAGATTGCCGTCCGCATCGCGCTCGGCGCGACGCGCTGGCGGGTCGTCCGCCAGTTGCTGATCGAGAGTGTCGTGCTTGGCTTCATGGGTGGCGCCATCGGCCTGGCGCTCGCGGTCGTCGGTGTGCGGCTCTTCGACAACGCCGTGTCGAATACGGGAAAGCCGTACTGGATCACCTTCTCGTTCGATCCGATTGTGTTCGCATTCCTCGCCGCGATCTGCCTGGTGACCGGCGTGCTCTTCGGCCTTGCGCCCGCGCTGCAGGTCACAAAGACCAACGTGAACGAGGTCTTGAAGGAAGGCGGGCGCGGCAATGCCGGCGGACGCCGCGGCCGCTGGATGACCAGCACGATGGTCGTGATGGAGCTGGCGCTGACGCTCGTGCTGCTGGTTGGCGCAGGCTTGATGGTGCGCAGTTTCTTGAAGATTTATACGCTCGATCTCGGTATCCGCACCGAGAACCTCATGACGATGAGGATGGAGCTGCCGGACAACAAGTATCCGTCGCCGGAGACGCGCCGCGCATTTTACGATCGCCTCCAGCCGCGCCTCGCGGCGCTGCCGGGTGTGGACTCGATCTCCTTGACGACGAGCGTGCCGCCGTTCGGGTCGGGTCGCCGAGGCATCGAGATCGAAGGACGTCCCATCCTCAAACCGGACGATCCGGCGCCCGAAGTGGCGGTCATCACGATCAGCCCCGGGTTCTTCGACACGGTTGGCGTGCAGTTGCGCCGCGGCCGCGGCTTCCGCGACACGGATGGCGCGCCGGGATCCGAAACGATCATCATCAGCGAACGTCTCGCGTCACAGTTCTTCGCGGGGGAGGATCCGATCGGCCGCCGCATACGGTTCGTCCAACCACCGCAACCTCCCGGACAGCCCGCGCCGAATCCGCCGACGCCGGTGCAGACGTGGCGCACGATCGTGGGTGTCTCGCCGACCATCCGGCACAGCAATCCGCAGGACGCTCTGCCGGTGGCCGCCGTTTACGTGCCCTATCGACAGGACCCGCCAAGGGGCGTGACGCTGATCGTACGCAGCCGGCTGGAACCGGGCTCGGTGATGAACGCCGTGCGCAGGGAAGTCCAGGCGCTCGACCAGGATCAGCCGGTGTTCACAGTACAAACGATCCAGCAGATGCTGGCGCAGGCGATGTGGCCGTATCGGGTGTTCGGCAGCCTGTTCGCGCTGTTCGCCGTCATCGCGCTCGTGATGTCGTCGGTTGGCCTCTATGCGGTGATGGCGTACTCGGTGACGCAGCGGACGATGGAGATTGGTGTCCGGATGGCACTGGGCGCGGAGGGTCGCCAGGTGTCGTGGCTGATTCTCAAGCGCGGCCTGTGGCAGCTCGGGCTTGGACTCTCGCTCGGACTCGCCGGTGCATTCGGTCTCAGTCGCGTGCTGCGCGGGATCCTGGTGCAGACAACCCCAACGGATCCCGTCACCTTCGTGACTATCACGGCGATCCTGACGTTGGTGGCCATCGCCGCGTGCGTGCTGCCGGCCCGCCGCGCCACGCGCGTCGATCCGCTCATTGCTCTTCGATCAGAATAGGCGGGTCTAGATAAAAAGGAACAGCCTGCGCGTCAATGCCAAATGCCCAATGCCGAATGCCCAACTTTCATGGTATTGGCATTTGGCATTCGTCATTCGTCATTCGTAATTGACACGGCGCCCTCAGCGATCGCTCAGGCGGGCCTCTCTAGAAAGGCCCGCCCTGCACCCTCCCTGGTCCAGACATCCCGTGGCTATGGTATCGTTCGCGCTGAGCGGAGGCCGCGATGCAGACGAGGGGGGACTCGGCGGATCGCGAGAAACAGCGCGAGCAGCTATACGCCTTGCGAATGCTGCTGGAGGAGGCGCTGCACGACTCGAACGAGCTCCATCACCGGATCCGAGAGATCCAATTGCGCGTCGCGCAGCTCACTGCGTGGATTGAGCGAGGTGACCTGGGCGGCTTCGCCAACGTACGGTGATTTGAAGAATCGAAGGAATCGAAGGCAGACCGCAAGCTCCTTCGACGACCTGTTGTAAGCTCCTTCGACGCTTCGCTCCCCTTCGATTCCTTCGATTGTCAAGACTCAGCCAGCACGCATCGCACGCATGCCGAAGCTGCGGAGCGCCTGCTCTTCTTCTTCGAAAATCTCCAGCACGGAATCGAGCTGGGTGATCTGCAGCACGCGGCGCGCGCACGCGCTCGGAGCGAGCAATTTCAGGTGGCCGCCCCGACGCATCAGGTGCAGGTACATTTCCACGAGCGAGCCGATGCCGCCACTGTCGACGTAGCTGACGCGTGACAGGTCGACAATCAGCCGCCGGCCGCCGGCCGCGGCAAACGCCCTTACCTGGTCGCGGAAGATCCGATCGCCCTCGTCGAACACCAGGTGTCCACTGAGCTCGAACACCGCAATTCCAGAAGAGACGCGCTGCACGATATACAGAGGCGCAGACATTCGCACCTTCCCGTGGGGATGCTCGCAGGTCCGCTCACGATGGGATATGGCGAGTATACGCCTCCCCGAATTTTGGGGTAAAGACCGCGTCATACGGATGAGATCCCGAGACATTCGGCACTGAGTTAGGCGCGCTAACCGATCGCGCGTGCGACGGTGGATCCGAGGATAAAAGCCCTCCACAAAGCAGACTGCGTTGACCACACGCGCACGCGTAAGGGCAAAAGCCCGCGAATCTGCTGACGCCAGGCTGGCGGGATTCTTGCCCGCGCGGCCTGGTATGAATGTCGAGACTTCGATCGGCCGCGCGCTCGCCGTCTCAGTGCACCCAGTGCTCGCGTGGCGGATGCTTCGTCCATCCGGCCGCATTGCGATCGTACTGGGCTACTTCGGTGCGGCCTATCTTGGTGTGCTGATCGCGCTGCTGACGCTTCGGTAATTCTTGACTTGCGCGTCCGCGAGGTGCATGCTGGCGCCGTTCGCCTTCCGTCAGGAGGCATTAGTGGATACGCCACCGGACTGAGAAGGGCGCGCGAGGTTCTGTCGCACCCGCGCCGTGCGGCTTCCGGAATTTTTCCGGCGCACACGGGCCCAACCAATCTGGCGACAGAACCTCGCGTAAGCCTCTTCACCTCTTCTCCGATCACATCGCGCCCGGCCGTCTCATCGATCAGCATTCACCATGTCGAAACGATCGTCAGCTAAGAGAAGCAGCGCACGTGCAACGCGAAAGACAGCGACACGGCGTCAGACAACCAGGCGATCGAGCTCCAGGCGAGCGGCGGCTCGTGGGGAGACGAAGCAACCAAAGACGACAAAGCGGAAGACCGCCTCACGCGCGACCGCGAAGCGATCGACGCGGAAGCAGACGAGAAAGAAATCTCCGTCGCTGGTCTCGTCCGCTGCGACATCGGTGCGTGGCGCGCTGGCAGGTGCCGTAGCTGTCGTGACGAAGCGGCTTCCTGGCGACACCGACGCTCTCGCGCTGCTCGAGCGCGATCACCGCCGGTTCGAAGAGCTGCTGAAACGCGGAGAAGAAACCACCGAGCGGGCCGCGCAGAGACGCACGGAGCTGCTGGACACGCTATCTTCCGAA
>JBKOZS010000221.1:0-32988 GCA_046726015.1 Acidobacteriota bacterium | reverse complement strand
GCTGACGACGATGTCGGCAAGGGCGGCCGGCTCGAGGATCACCGTGTATTTGCCCGGCTCGATGGCGACCGGATTCCTGGACCGCGCCGCCTTTTCAATTGCAGCCGACGCCAGTTTCCGCGGATCGAGCTGCCGGAGTTCGCTGTAGGACCGTGAGGCCCACCCGGATCCCGTGCCGTCCGGCGTCCGCGCGGTCAGGTTGTAATCGGCCGCGGTGTACCGGTCGGATGCGAACAACCCCTTCGATGTCGCCACCGCTTGCACCTGCGCCGACGTCTCGACGAAGCCCGCCGAAACGACGTCTTTCTCCTTGCTGAGATCGATCGCGGTTTTCACCGACGCGGCGCGCCACTCCGGCGTCGCGCCCGCCGCATCGTCGAAGTACGCCTTCACGGGTGCATAGGTCTGCGAGCCGAGCACCGGCATCGCCTCCGGATTGTCGGGAGACAGCCGCGCGATTTCCTCGGCGCTGCGCATCGCCTTCTGCAGGCTTGCATCGTTGAACTCCGACGCCGTGACCGTGCCGGCCTTCTGGCCGAACTTCGCGGTGATCACGAGGCTGTAGCCGGACGAGGATCCTGCCGTCGTGACGCTGTTGCGCGCGAACCGCACGTTCGCGCGGTCGCCTCCCTGCAGCACGACCTGCGTCTCCTCCGCCTTTCTGAAGGACAGCGCCTTGTCGGTAAGTGCCTTCGTCTGTTCCTTGTTCCAGATCATGACGTCTGCTACCTGCTCGTGTTCAGGACGTTCACTTTGGTAAAGCGCGCAATCGGGCAGCCGTGGCTGACCGAATTGCTCTGCACTGGCTGACCCTTGCCGTCGCTGAACGCGCCGCCAAGCAGGTACGTCGACTGTCCGCCGAGCATGTCGAGCGACTTCCAGAATTCCGGCGTGTTCGACTGATACGCGAGATCCCTGAGCTGTGTCGTGATCCTGCCGTTCTTCACTTCCCAGAACGTCTGGCCGCTGAACTGGAAGTTGTAACGCTGGTGATCGATGCTGTAGCTCGCGTCGCCTTTCACATAGACGCCATCGTCGGTCGCGCCGATGATGTCCTGCTCGCTGACATCGTTCTCTCCGGGCCGTAGCGACACGTTCGGCATCCGCTGGAACGGTATCGACGACCAGTTATCCGCGTAGCTGCATCCGTGCGAGGCCTTCTGGCCGATCAGGTGCGCCTGGTCGCGGGTCGTCTGGTAATCGACGAACACGCCATCCTTGATAATCGGGAACTCGGTCGTCTTCACGCCATCGTCGTCGTAGCCGCATGTCGCCATGGCTTGTGCCTGCGTCTTGTCCGCGACGATGTTTACGAGCTTCGATCCAAACTGGAACGTGCCGAGCTTGTCGGTCGTCAGGAAGCTCGTCCCCGCGAAGTTCGCTTCATAGCCGAGGGCACGATCGAGCTCGGTTGGATGGCCGACCGACTCGTGAATGGTGAGCCAGAGATTGGTCGGGTGCAGGATCAGCGTCTTTTGACCCGCCGGCGCCGGCTTCGCCTTGTGCATGGCGACCGCCTCCTCGGCGGCTACCCGCGCCTCCTGCAGCAGGGGATAGCTCTCGATGTACTCGTATCCCATGCCCATCGGCGCTGTCAGCGCGTTGCGCTGGTAGAAACGGTTCGTCGCGCGATCGACGCTCGTGATGCTGAAAGTTGGATACGACCGGATCAGCGACTGATCAATGTAAGAGCCCTCGCTCGACGCGAAGAACTTCTTCTCGTTCACGAACAGCATGAACGCCGAGACGAAGCTTGCGCCGGGCACCTTCAATGCCGCGTCGTTGATCTGCAGCAGCAGGTCGATCTTCGGCTGCAACGGCATCTCGAAGGGATCCTTCTTCACCGGCGTCTGCCAGGTCGCGTCGGGATACGCGGCAACGGGCGCCAGCTTCACCGGATCCGAGTTGACGATGCGATTCGCGCGAGCGATGGCGACCGCATCCCGCGCCACGGCGGCCACCTGGTCCTTCGTCACGTTGCTGCTGCTCGCAAACCCCCACGTGCCGTCCACGAGCACGCGCACGCCGAACCCGTAGTCCTCGGTGTTGACGATGTTCTGTACGCGGCGATCGCGGGTGAAGAGAAACTGGTTCCGGTAACGATTGATGCGAATGTCGGCATAGGCGGCGCCGGCCTGCTTGGCCGACGCAAGTGCCGCATCCGCCAAGTCCTTCAGTTCCGCGGTTGGCGCGGCGCCGAACAACACCGTGACCGGCCTGAGACCGGCGGCGGCTCCGAGCGCCACCATCGACTGCACGAATGCCCGTCTGTCAATCATGAATGGACCTCTGCGCGGCGAGTGGCCTGTGATTGTATGCCGGATTGTTGTGAAAGGAAGCCGGCTGGGACGAGGCGCTGTATGGCGCGGTTGAAACGTGACCGCGCCATGTGAAATTGTCCGCACATGAACCGAAGGACATTCCTCACGGCGTCCACCCACGCGGCGGCCACCATGGTCGCCGGCCGTGCGTTAGGCGCTAGCCGGGCCTCGATCGATGCGCGGACGCAGGACGCTGCTGCCATCGCGGTGGATCCGACGCCAGGCTTCGAATTGTCTCCGTACCTGTTCATGCAGTTCATGGAGCCGCTGGGCGCTACCGATGGGTCGGTCGAAGCGGCCTGGGATCATCTGCGCGAGGACTGGCGCGAGGATGTCGTCGCTATCACACGCGAACTCGGCCCGACCATGATGCGGTGGGGAGGAATCTTTGCGGATTTCTATCGGTGGCGAGAAGGCGTCGGACCGCGAGATCGCCGACCGTCCATGCTCAACCTGCTGTGGAGTGGAATCGAATCGAACCAGGTCGGGACCGTCGAGTTCGTCGACTTGTGCCGGCGCGTCGGGGCGGAGCCGCTCATCTGCGTCAACTTTGAGTCGGACGGGCGCAAGCAGTACATGAACATCAGGGGCCAGGTACGGACGGCGGACGCGAGCGAAGCCGCCGCGTGGGTCGCGTACTGCAACGATCCGGACAACCGCGAGCGGAAAGCGCACGGCCATGCCGACCCGCTCACCGTCCGCCACTGGCAGATCGGCAACGAGACTTCCTACGACAAGAACGGTTTCGATCTCGAAACCGCGGCGCGGAAGACTGTCGATTTCGCGAAATCGATGCGGACGGCCGACCCCAACATCCAGTTGATCGGGTGGGGCGATAGCGGATGGGCGGCCCGCATGGCGGACATCGCCGGCGAATACGTCCAATATCTCGCGTTCCACCACATGTTCGATCCGGACTCTCCGCGCCAGCCGGTCCTGCGCGGCGAGGCGTATCGACGCGATCCGGATGCCACGTGGGCACAGTTGATGACGGCGTGGGAGCGGGCCGACGCCAAGATTCGCTCCGTTCGCGACAGTTTGGGCGCTCGGCGACTCCCGCTGGCCATGACGGAATGCCACTTCACGATTCCGGGCCGCGATCGCGGCGACGTGCTCGCGTCGTGGGCCGCCGGGGTCTCTTATGCGCGGATCCTCAATACGCACCAACGGCACGGTGACGTTTTGAAAATTGCGACGGCCGCTGACTTTTGCGGAACGCGCTGGCAGAACAACGCCGTGATCATTCCAACCCCGAAGGGCAACAACCGCGCGTATCTTCAGCCCGTCGCCCGCGTCATGCAGCTGTATCGCCACCACATCGGCAGTCATGCGATCGCGGTGGTCGGCGCGCCGGACGGTCTCGACGTCGTCGCGAGCCGCCGCGACCAGACGGTGTACCTTCACGTCGCGAACACGCATCGCACCAAACCGGTGCACGCCTCGATCGAGATTGGGGGGCGTGCTCCGAGGAGCGGACGCGTGTTTGAGATGAGCGCGGATCCTGCGGTGGAGGTGTCGTATCTGAACGCGGCGGATGTTATGAAGACAGTGGAGAAGCCGCTGCCGGCCAACCGTGCCTGGGAATTCCCGGCCGCGTCGGTGTCCGCGCTGGAACTTGCGATCGGAGCGGACTAACGACCGGGCGTAATAGCGACGCGGCGGCCAGCGTCGTCCGCGCTGGCCAAAAAGCGCTTCGGCGGAACAGCCTCGGCCTGACGGCTGTCTATTTGCGAGATTCGCCGATATACACGGCGTCGAACGTCTGCGCCGGCGAGGTGCCGACGACTTCCACACGACGAATAGCCCCGCGCGGGACGAACACCATGTCGCCCGCGGTCAGGATGGCGGACTCTTCCTCGATGGTGATCTTCACGATGCCTGAAACAACGGCGTCGATCCGCTCGAACGCGTGTGCGACGGGGCCGGCGACCGATCCTGCAGGCCAGTCGCAGGTGGATACTGCATATCCAAGGGTTTCGATCTTCTCGCGCAACGCCGCGGCGGTCAGCGCGCCGTCCCGACGTGGATCCCACCGCTCAATGCGCATCAATCGCACCATGCTAACGGCCTCCCGTGTTCGTTCGGTGCGAAAGTAGCGGCCGACCCAGGCCAGGCGAGCGAGTCCCGCAGCGGTGAGAAAAGCCCCGGGAACGGTCACGCAGTCCTCGTTTTTTCCTGCTCGGTCCAGGTCACGCGCGGCGCGGCATCGGCTTCGCGCGCCGGTTCGACGAGGAGGCGCAACGCGTATTCCGCCGGCGCGCCAGTGGCCTGGCTATACGGCCCGACGCGGAACACGGCAGACAACACATTCGATTTGCGCAACGCCGCCGGAAGGTCCGGCCGGTTGCGAGCGTCGCGATCGATTTGGAAGTAGACCAGCCGATAGAGCGGAATCGCGGTGCCGCTCAAGCAGTCGACGGAAACACCGTTTTCGCTGACGTCGCGCGTCACAACCGAGGCCATCCGCGTGGTGCCCCGCGCATCCTTCCAGACGATCTGCCCCGGCACGGCAAGGGGACGCCGTTCCGAGTTGCGCTTGTCAACGCGAGGCTGCTGGCCTCCCTGCACGAGACGAAGACGTTGTTCCATGTAGCTTGTCCTCCCGGGACGCAGTTCGCCGACTGCTATATCAAGTCGCGGGCCGCCCTGATGACGTTGGTCACAACTGGAACTAAGAGCCCGGGAGGAAAGGACTTAACTACCGATGGGCTATGAGGCGAGTACCCTGGAGTGTGGATACTCCGTATCCGATCAGCCTGTTTACTGGATACTTGGTATCCGACTGGAGATCCCCAGGCGGTCCATTTTGAGGTAAAGCCCGCGGCGAGTGAGACCTAGCGACCGTGCGGTCTGCGAAATATTCCCGGACATCCGCTGAAGCGCCCCCTCGATCATCTCGCGCTCCAGCCGTTCGACGGCCGCCGCGAGGGTCATACCGCGGATGCGGCCACGCGATGCGGCCGGGGCGTGGTCCGCGCCGCCAAACACAGGCGAGAGGAGGTCGGGGCTGATGATGCCACCGGGCGGCGCCATCGCGACCGCGCGCTGCACCTCGTTCCGCAGCTGCCGCACGTTCCCCGGCCAGCTGAAGGCGTCGAACAGGTCGAGCGCCTCCGCTCCGAGGCGGATACCCGGCTTGGCCAGGCGTTCGCTCGCCTCACGCAGGAAGAACGTGCTCAGGTGAGGAATCTCCTCGCGTCGTTCCCGCAACGGCGGCACGTGGATACGAATGACGCTGAGGCGATAGAACAGGTCTTCGCGGAAGGTATTCTCGGCCACGCGCTGTTCGAGGTCCGCGTTGGTCGCGGCCACGACGCGCACGTCGACGCGAATCGGACGCGTCTCGCCGACCGGCAGCACTTCCCCCTGTTCGAGAAACCGCAGCAGCTTCGGCTGCACGTCGAGTGGAAGGTCGCCAACTTCGTCGAGAAACAATGTGCCCCCGACGGCGGTGCGCAGCACGCCGGGCTGATCGGCCAGCGCACCGGTGAAGCTGCCGCGGCGATGGCCGAACAGCTGGCTGTCGGCCAGTTCCCGCGTGGCGCTCGTGCAGTTGTAGGGCAGGAACATCGCTTCCCGGCGCGGCGATCCCGCGTGGATCGCCCGCGCGACGAGATCCTTGCCGGTGCCGCTTTCGCCCGTGATGAGCACGGTCAAGTCGTTTTCCTGCAGTCGCTGGATCTGGTCGGTGACGCGCTGCATGGCGGCACTCGCGCAGACGAATCCGGGAAGCAGCGGCTCGAGCTGCCGCTCCATCGCGGCCGCAGAGGGTTCGAGGGGACGTTCGCGCGCCGAGCACAACTCGAATCCCTGCCGCAGCACGGTGCACAACGTGCGGAACCGCTGGAGCAGCGGCAGGCCGAACGGCCGCAGGCCCGAGACCACTGCAAAGCGCGGGACTTCGGCCTCACGCCCGATGGCCTCGACCAGCAGGGGAGCGCCGCTCCCCGGTGAACTGCGAGTCGCAGCTGCGGCAATCGATCGCGCGCCTTGCACGTCGCATCCCGCCGCCGAGATGATCCGGATATCGCCGCCGCCCCCGTGAGTGAAGATCACGGCGGCATTCGCGTCGCATGCTTCGAGCAGCGCGGTCGTGCCTTCTTTCGCCAGCAACGCCGGCGTCACCGCCGCATCTACAATCCGCCGCACCAGCGCATCGTCGCCATCCATCTGGACGCCGACGAAACCGCCCGTCGCGACAGCCGGTATTGCCGCGACTGCGGCGCGCGCTTCCGCCAGGTCCGGCTGTGCGTCGAGCGATTCGAAGATGGCGCTGGCGTCGACGAGATAACGGGTCGCGCGCGAGCGTGCGCCTGCGGCACCGGCGAGACGGCCCAGTTCGAGATAACTGAGCGCGGCCTGGTAACGCTCGCCCAGCAGATCGAAGACGCTGACGCTCTGCCCGAAGTCGTGATACGCCTCCGTCGACCGTCCTGTTCGCGCGTGCACGCGGCCGCGGAGCCGGAGAAATTCTCCCCAGATGCTGCTCATGCCGGACGGCTGCAACCGCGACCCGACGAGCGTCAGCCGCTCTTCCGCCGCTTCCTGCTGCCCGCTCGCGAGCAGCGCTTCGATCGCAATCAACTCCGCCTGCAGGGCATATGCGGGCGGCGCGTCTTCCGCCTGCGCCGTGTCGCTGGCCATCGACAGCGCTTGCGCGGGATCGCCGCGCCGCAGCGCGACCCGCGCTTCGAGCACGCGCACGGACCACTGGTACCAGCGCGACGCCTGCGCCCCGGGCTCCCCGTACGCTTCGCGCGATCGCTGAAGAAAGCGGCTGGCTTCCTCGTGGTTGCCGCGGATTAAGTGAATCTGGGCGAGCGTGTCGAAGACCGCGCCTGTCGTTTCGCGCATGAACTGCAGCGGGCTGCGAACGTCCAGCGCGCGGTTGAGCGCCTGTTCGGCCCGCTTCAGGTTGCCGAGGCGGACGGTGATCTGCCCGAGCGACGCGAGCGCGATTCCAAGCCCGTGCGGCGTGCCCGACCGCTCCTGCAACTCGACGCTGCGCTCGGCAAGCGCGAGCGCCTGATCGTGACGGTGCTGCATCATCGCCACGTTCGCCTGGTTTCCGCATATGGTGGCGACGACGTCTCCCGCCTGCACCATGAGCGCCAGGCGTTCCGCATGGCGAAGCGCACCCATGGCTTCGTCGAGCCGGCCATCCTGCGCGAGCGTGACGCCGGAGAGCGAGTGGACGAGCGCTAAGTGACGGAGGTCCCCAGCCGCGTGCAGTGCCGATGCGGCCTGGGCGATGTGTTCGCGAACGATGGCGCTGTCGCCGACCTGGCGGTAGCAGAGTCCCAGCTCGTAATGGGCGAGTCCAATCGCCCGCGAGTCGTGCGCCCGCTCGGCCTGTTTCAGCGCCCGGGCGAGGAACGCAATGCCTCGCGACGGTTCGCCGTTGGCAATCGCCAGCCGTCCATGCAACCGCCACAGCTCAGATGAGCGGGCTGGATGGAGCCGTTCCCGCTCTTCTGGCGGTTGCCCCAGTGCCTCGATGGCCTGGCGGAGGTCATCCTGAAGGAGCCACGCCTCGGCAAGAGCGCAGCGCAGTTGGAGCGCTTCGTCCCGGCTGGCGCTGGGCTGTTTCATCGCCCGGACGAGCAAGCTCGCCGCGTCCGCCCCTTGTCCTTTCTGGAGGGCTTCGCTTGCTTTTCCGAAAAGGTCTGCCGGCGGCATGTGCTCGGCAGTATACCCGGTATACAGTCTGCCGGATAGAGGATTTCCACAATCTTCCAGTAGGTCCGGGCTTCTCGCCTACGCTGAAGCTCCCGTCGGCAAGCAAGTCGGGCGGCTGCCAGCTCGGTCGATTAGAGCCGCCGAGCCTCGGGGCAGGATGCGAAACAGTAGGTCAGCAGCTTGTAGATCAGTTTCGCGCAAAGGAAGCTGGGCGCAACCATGCCTGGAATGGGGCTCAACTCGACGATGTCGGTCGCCACGACAGTCCGCCGCTCGGCCGTGGCTCGAAGGAGCGCGGTGATCTCCGGCCACGAGAGGCCGCCAGGCTCAGGAGTGCCTGTGGCCGGCATGATCGCCGGATCCATCCCGTCGACGTCGATGGTGACGTAAACCTTGTCGGCCAGCGTCTCGACGACGCGATCGATCCACTGAGGATCGCGCCGCATCGAGTAATCGTAGAAGACCGTCGTGCCCAGCCGTGGCAACGCCTCCGCTTCCTCCGTGGAGAGACTGCGAATGCCGACCTGCGTGATCGACGCGAAGTCGAGGCAGCGGCGCATCGCGCACGCGTGGTTGTGAATCGTCCCCATGTACGCGTCGCGCATGTCGGCGTGCGCATCAATCTGCAGGAGCGACAGCGTCGGATAACGGCGCGCAGCGGCTGACACGAGCGGCGGCGTGATCGAGTGCTCGCCGCCAATCGACACGAGGAACTTGTCGCGCCCAATCACTTCGTACGCGACGCGTTCGATCTCGTCGACGACCGCCTGCATCTCTCCAAACGGCAGCTCCATTTCCGGGAGCGTGAAGAGGCCGATGCCGTGAATGTCGACTTGCATCTCCTCGTCCCACAATTCCATGTGCGAGGAGGCCTGCAGGATCTCGTGCGGACCGTTGCGCGTGCCGCCGACGTACGACGTGGTGCGATCGACCGGAACAGGCAGGACGACGACCTTCGAATCAGCGAACGAGCGACGATGGGGCAGGGCCCCGCCGAAGGCGAGCGGGTCGCCATGGTCGTACTGAAACGGGAACTCCATTACGTGCGTGCCTCGAAGCGCGCCTCCGGAAACGGGCGGCCGTCGACCGCCATGATCGGGCCGGAAAGATCGAAGCGCAGAGGTTTCCGGCCGGCGAGCGTCTCGCGCGCGCTGGTCGCCAGCGCCGTCACGAGAAGCGGCAGGGCGACCGTCGCGTCGGCATGCACCGTCACCTGTTCCGCGTCGGTCGCGAGCTTGCCCCAGCTCTGGGCCTCTTCGAGGCTCGAGCCGGACGCTCCGCCGAAATGCGGCACGTCGGTAATGATCTGCAGGGCGTAGCGATGGCCGCCCACGCGGTCGTCGTAGAACTCCGCCTGCACGCTCGCCTGGTTGATGAAATTCTTGGGAGTACCGCCGCCGAGCACGATCGACGCGGTGCGCGGGCGGCGGATGACGAGATTCGCGGACTCGATGATGTCGCCGACGACGTCGACGATGCCAGCCTTCGCATCACGATGCCGCGCCTGCGAGATGCCCATCCCAATCGATGAGTCGGCAATCGCGGGACAGAAGATCGGCACGCTGGCTCGGTATGCCGCGGTCAGGATTCCGTCCTGCTTCGTTTCCTTCCACAAGTACTCGCCAAGGCGATAGAGGAACTCACGCGACGTATAGGGCCGGCGCTCGAGCGTCAGCACGAAGGCGGCAATCCATTCGTCGTTGTCGACGAACTCGTCTTCCTTCGCATACGTGTCGTACACCCGATCGATATGTTCGGCCTGCAGCGCCGCATCGTCTTCGCGGGGAGAACCCATGTAGTGACGGCGGCCGCGCGCCTCGTGGAGATCGTGGTACAGGTTGGCGCCGGTCGAGACGAGGCAGTCGATGTAGCGGTTGGCGATGAGGTGCGTGACGATCATCCGCAGGCCGCCGGCGCTGAGCGCGCCGGCCATGCCGAGAAAGATCGTGCAGTCGTCGCCGAGCATCTTCTCCCAGATGCGCCGCGCCGTCGCGAGATTGCGGCCTTGAAACGAAATGCGCTCCATGCGCGCGAGCACTTCGTCTGCCGCGAGCCCCGGCTCGATGGCAAACGGTTCGACGGGCGCGCGTAGAAAACGTGATTTCGTTTTCATCCGCGGATATTCTGCCACGGATCACAGCCACGGATGTCACGGATCGCACCGATCAGCAACGCACAGATCACGCAGGTCACGCAGCTTGGTCCGTGGAATCCGTGTCACCCGTGATTAAAAGGCGCGGCCGACGCGGGCAAAGATCGCGGCGCGCGACCGATCCTCGATCGGATCGCGCGTCCACGCCGCGCCGGCGGAAAACGTCAGCGGAAGATAGTGACCGACCACGGTGTCGAGCGAGAGCTCACCACCGACGGATGTGCGCACATCGCTCATGCGAAACGTGCGATTCCACGCGTGCCCGGCGTCGAAGAACGCCGCGGCGTGAATTGAGCGAAAGAAGATCGGCCAGTTGCCGATGCCGCGCTCCGGGCGCGCCAGCGGCACGCGAAAGTCGATGTTCGCGACAGCCGCTCGAAGCCCGACCACCTCGTCAGCAGAAAACCCACGAAGCAGGCCGATTGTGTCGCGGCCAAAGTCGAATGCCGCAACCGCCGGGCCGGAGCCACTCGCGGAGAACAGGCGGCGGACGCCGACGTCACCCCATGAACCCGCAAACGCCACGCGGCCGGCAACGACGGCATGGCCGGCGGTCACGCGCCGAAACGCGCGCACGTCGGCAATCGCGGCGCCACCGTCACCTTCGGATCCCAGCGCGGCGCGCGTGGTTTCGGCCGCCGATTCGATCAGAAAACCTTCTTCGGTGCTGATCGAGAAGCCGAACGTGCGGCGGCTGTCGTGGAGCCAGCCACCTCTCAGCGAGCGGCGCCGCTGTTCGCGAGGCAGCGTGCACGCTTCGTCGCATTGGATCGAGGCATTCTCGGCTTCGAAGGCGGCCAGCACGGATTCGGTCCAGCGGATGTGACGGAAGCGCAGCACCGCGCCTGTAACCAGCTCGCGCGATCGAACGAGGCCCCCGTCAAACGGATCCGTGTCATCGGAGTAGCTGGCAAACAGCGTAGGCGCCCATCGATCGTACGCGTAAGCCGCGGACCAGTCGGGGCGCGCGCGGTCCGCCCACGCCGCATCGACGGCATACGAGTGACGGCCGAGCGCGTCGCTCATTGCGGTGCCTGCTCCGACGAGGAATTCGTCGCTATCGGTTTCGACGATCGGGGACCAGTACGTTGGAGTGAGCGTGCGCCAGGCGCGATAGGGAGCGAGTCCCGAGTCCGGAGTCGCGAGTCCCGAGTCCGGAGTCGCGAGTCCCGAGTCCGGAGTCGCGAGTCCCGAGTCCGGAGTCGCGAGGAGCAAGGCGCGAGGTGCGAGGCGCACGAGGTGCGGGGCGCGAGGCGCGAGACTGGACTGGAAATCACCATCGTCAGTCAGGCCGCTCCGATCGAACGGCACGCGGAAGAGGTCGTACCCATCCGGCGTGTAGCCCACATAGACAAGCGACCGTCCGTCGGGTGAAAGCGTCGGCTCCTGGGCGCCACCCGCGGTGTTCGTGACGCGCGAGACGACGCCGGTGGCGAGGGCGACCGCGTAGACGTCAAATGGTGCGTCGCCGATGTCGGCCGAAAACAGCACCATCGCACCATCGCCGCTCCAGGAGGGCGTGACGAGGCGCGCGTCGGCACGTGACGCGAGTGTTCGCGTCTGACCGCTGGCAACGTCGATGAGCACGATCTCGAAACCGACCGAACGGACGCGGCGCTGGGCGACGAGGTGCTTGCCGTCAGGAGACCATCGCGGCCTCGAGTAATCGACGCCTTCGGCGGAAACGAGGATGCGCGGAGGGGAAACGCGCGGCGCATCGAAATCCATGATCGCGATTGCGCGCCGGTCCGTCATCTGGATGCTGCACGCAAGCTGACGCCCGTCGGGTGACACGTCGGGATCGGCCGCGCGCGCCTGGTGCGTCAGTCGGCGGACGCTGCCGCCCGACACGTTCACCGCGTAAAGGTCCGACAGCAATGCCGCCGAGCGCGCACGCTCGAGTTGATCGAACACGATCCACTCGCCGGCGATCGTCGTCGTGTTGCCAAGATAACGCCAGGCGACGCGCTCGTTCCCGTTCGGGGCGACGCGCATCAAGGCGGGAAAACCGTCGGCGTTGACCATCGAGTAATACAGGGTGCCGTCGGACGCGAACCGAGGGGCACTGACCCTGAACCCGTGGGAGGTCAGTCGTGTCGCCGCGGTATCCGTCACGTGGCGCGCACTTGCCGCGGTCTCCCGGCTTCTCTGAAAGTCCTTCCACAGCGTGCCGATCGATTCGCCGAACACGCCGCGGAATGCTCCCGTTCCGAAATACGGAAAGCGTCCGGCGCTGGCGTCCGCCAGCCTGTTGATCTTCTCGGCCCCGAAACGATCCGCGAGGTATTGATGGAAGTACGCGCCATAGGCGTACGGCGCGTTCCCCGCCGGCCAGAGATCGAGACCGCCGGCCGCGCGATCCATCGGCGCGAACCGATCGTGCGCCGCGGCCACGTCGACAATGGCGCGGAAATCTCCTGCGGGCACACGTCCCTCGCCGGTCATCCGGCTTTCCTCGAACGTCGCCAGCCCTTCGATCTGCCACACGGGAAGAAACGCGTTTGGAAACACCACTGGCACGCGGCCGAATACGCGACGCAGACCTTCGATCCACCCGCGGGTTCGATCGAGGTGCAGGATGTGCGTGTACTCGTGCGTGAAGACGACTTCGAGCCAGTCGGTGGTGTTGCCGATCAGCGATTCCCCGGCCGGCGGAACAGCCGTGATCTCGATGGCGTCGTACGGAAACGGCGTCGCCCAGCCGTTCGAGAGATCCGTCTGGTCGACGAGAATCACCTGCACGCGACCACGCGGAAGACCAAACTCCGGTGCGAGCCGCGTTCGCACGTCTTCGGCGATCGTGCCGAGGCGCCGCGCCAGCGCCTCTTCGGCCTGGTGGGCGTGGATGTCGAAATGCGGCGTGCTGAGGGTGCGAAACCGCAGTCGCCAGTCATAGCGCGTGTTCGCGTCCGCGTGTACCGCCCCGGCAACGACCAGCAGCAGTGCCAGCAGCACTGCCCGTTCAGTGCGCGGCTGACGAGGGCGCCTGGCGATAGACATCTTTAAGGAACGTGAAGTCCGCGATCGGCGAGAGTCGTACGCCGCGGATGTCGGGCTGAAACACCGCAACGTTGGTCTTGTACCACAGGCTGATATACGGCACGTCGTGCGCGATCGCCTGCTGCGCCTGCCGGTAGAAGAGCCTGCGTTGCACGTCGTTGCCTGCCGACGAAGCCTGCTCGATCAGCTGATCCACCGCCGCATTCTGGTAGTGGACGCGATTCAGTCCCGCCGGCGGCACCTGCCCCGAATGAAAGACGCGGCGCAGCATGTCCGGGTCGGTGACGCCGACGAACTGGGCGGTGTAGAGCTGAAAATTGCCGCGCACCATATCGCTCAGCAGCGTCTGGAACTCCTGCGATCGAATCTCGAGCGCGATGCCGACCCGCGCGAGATCCTGCTGAATCGCGGCCGCTTGGATCCGGTAGACCTCCGACGTCGACGTCTTCAGCGTCAGGTGAAAGCGCGGCAGCGGGCCATCACCGTCGGGATCGGGAAAACCAGCCGCGTCGAGCAGGCGCCTGGCTTCCGCGGCATCGTGCCGGAAGTCGAACACCTCGCGCTCGAATGCCCACGACATGGGCGGGACGATGCCAACCGCGGTCGAGGCAAAGCCGCGACGGAGATATTTGACGATGGCCTCGCGATCGATCGCGAAGCCGATGGCCTGGCGGACTTCGAGACGCTGCAGCAGCGGGTCGCGCAGGTTCAGGCCGATGTACGCGTAGTCGGTGCCGGGCGCGGTCTCGATGCCAAGCTTTCCCTCCTGCCGCAATTGCCACACGATGTCGGGCGAGACATCGTTGACGATGAGATCGACGGTGCCCTTGCGCAGCTCGAGGCCGCGCATCGTGTCATCAGGGACCACCCTTAATACGATCCCGTCATTTTTTGGCGCGCCGCTGAAATGTCGATCGAAGGGGGAGAGTACGATGCGATCGTCCGGTTTAAACGAGACGAGCTTGTATGGTTCTGTGCCGATGGGGGACCGCGAGTTCGACGCACCTGAGCCCGCCTGCACGATGCCCATCACCAGGTTGATGGGAAACGACGAGGACGGCTCCTTCAGGCGGAACGCCACCGTATAGCGATCGACGATATCGACGCTCTGCACGATGCGATACGCGCCCGAGCGTCCGCGGAACCTGGGATCGAGAAAGCTCCGAAACGTGTACGCGACATCGTCCGCCGTCAGCTCCCGGCCGTTGTGGAACAGCACACCACGGCGAAGCCGCGCGACGTAGGTGCGTTCGTCCGGATGCTCGAGCGTCTCGGCCAGCTCGGGGATGACCTGCAGATTCGGCGCGACATTGACGAGGGAGTTGAAGAGCAGCTGGTCGGCCTTCTGCGACGCATCGTCCGTGGCCACGCGGGGATCGAGATCCACCGCAGAGTTCGTCATGCCGACGATGATTGCGGTGCCTTCGGGGCGGTGATTGCCGCAGGCCGCAGAGAACAGCAGCAGCGCGCACAGAACGGGGACCGCGCGTGTCAGGAAGCGCACGACTTGATTGTACTCACGGTCAACAATGCGGACGTGACAGCTATTCAGCGGCCTCGTCTTTGAGTTCGGCCAGCAACGTCAGGGCCTGCAGTGGCGTCAGTTGGTTGACATCGAGCTCTCGCAAGCGTCTGCGGAGTGGATCGTCGGCAGGCGTGGAGGCGTGGAACAGCCCGAGCTGCTGCTGGTTCTCGCGTGACGCGCCACTCAGTGAAGGACGTCCACCACGCGAAAGCTCGTCACGTTCGAGACCGACGAGGATGTCCCGCGCGCGCGCGACGACAGTGGGCGGCAGGCCGGCGAGCCGCGCGACCTGGATTCCATAACTGCGGTCGGCGCGCCCCGGCACGACTTTGCGCAGCAGCACCAGGTCGTCCTTCCATTCGCGCACCACGACGTGAAAGTTGGCGACCGAGGGCAGCGCATCCGCAAGATCCGTCAGCTCGTGATAGTGCGTCGCAAAAATTGTCTTGGGCCGTGCTTTAGGATTCGACGCGAGATGCTCGGCCACCGCCCAGGCGAGACTCAGCCCATCGAACGTCGCGGTGCCGCGGCCGATCTCGTCGAGGATGACCAGGCTGCGCGAGGTGGCCATGTGCAGGATATTCGCAGTCTCCTGCATCTCGACCATGAACGTGGACTGTCCGCGCGCGATGTTGTCCGAGGCGCCGACGCGCGCGAAGAGGCGGTCGACAATCGGCAGCTTCGCGCTCCGTGCGGGCACGAACGAGCCGGCCTGGGCCATCAGGCAGAGCAGCGCGCACTGTCGCAGGTAAGTCGACTTACCGCCCATGTTCGGGCCGGTAAGAATGATCAGCTGGTGCTCGGCCGCATCCAGCGTCACGTCGTTGGGCACGAACGCATCGGCCACGTGACGCTCGACGACAGGGTGACGAACATCGCTGGCAATCAGCTCGTCACCGCCGTGCGTCAGTGGCTTCGTGTAGTTCTGAAGCGCCGCGGTTTCCGCGAGTGCTGCTAGCACGTCGAGCGCCGCGAGACCGCGCGCCGTGTCCTGGATACGCGGCGCCTCGGACGCCACTCGCGCGCGCACTGCCTCGAAGATCTCCACTTCGCGCTCGACGATCCGCTCGTCGGCGCCGAGCACCTTCTCTTCGTACTCCTTGAGGCCTGGCGTGATGAACCGCTCGCCGCCGGCAATCGTCTGTTTGCGGTGGTAGTCGGCCGGCACGTTCGCGAGGTTCGATTTCGAGACCTCGATGTAATAGCCGAACACACGGTTGTAGCGGATCTTCAGCGAGGCGATCCCGGTCCTCGCGCGCTCGGCATCTTCCATCTCGGCGATGCGCTGCTTGCCAGAGCGGCTGATGCCGCGGAGGTCGTCGAGTTCCGGATCGATGCCATCACGAACGAGGCCGCCGTCGCGCGCCACCACCGGCGGCTCGTCGATCAGGGTGCGATCGAGCTCGTCGCGTACGTCCGTGAGATCGTCGAGCTCCGCGGCCAGGCTCTTCACCAGCGGCGACTGGAAATCCTCCAGCACCATTCGCACGCGCGGCACCGCCGCTATCGATTGACGCAGCGCGACGAGATCGCGCGGCCCGGCCGTGCCCAGCGCGGCGCGCGCGACCAGCCGCTCGATGTCGTGCACCGATTTCAGCGTCTCGCGGAGCTTGACGCGCGCGGTACTGCGAAACGCAAAGTCCTCGACCGCGTCCAGCCGGTCCTGAATTCGCTCGATCGCGACAAGCGGGCGCAGCAGCCACGCGCGCAGCAGCCGTCCACCCATTGCCGTGATGGTGCGATCGATCTCGTGCAGCAGCGAACCTGCGCGGCCGCCATCCGACGCTTCGATCACTTCGAGATTGCGCAGGGTCGTGGGATCGATCAGGAGACAGTCGACGCCGGTCCGGAACGAGAGATCGCGGACGTGTGCGAGATCCGCTTTCTGGGTATCGCGCAGGTATTGCACCAGCGCGCCCGCCGCGCACACGGCCGCGTGACGATCCTCGAGACCGAAACCCTGCAGCGTCTGCGCCTGCATCTGGGCCAGCACCGTGCGGCGAGCCGACTCGTACTCGAACGTCCACGGTTCCGCGGTCGTGATCCGCGCGTCGAGCCGCGCGGATGCAATGGCCTCCGCGGCAGCATCGAACCCGACAGGCGCGACGATCTCACGCGGCCGCAGCACCGCCAGTTCATCCGAGAGCGACGCCTGGCCATCGTGCCCGAGGTACTCAGCGGCGGTGAACTCTCCGGTCGACAGGTCGAGCAGCGCGACGCCAAAACCCGGCCCGCTAGCGGCGGGGGACAGCGCCATGAGAAATGCCGGCTCGCGTGCATCGAGATACCCGGCGTCGGTCAGCGTGCCAGGTGAGACGACGCGAACGACCTCGCGTCGTACGAGTCCTTTTGTTTTCTTCGGATCTTCGACCTGTTCACAGACGGCGACCCGGAATCCCTTGCGCACCAGACGTGCAATGTAACCGTCCGCCGCATGGAACGGGACACCGCACATCGGGATGGCGCCGCCGGATGCGTCTTTCGATCGCGAGGTGAGCGTCAATTCGAGGGCGCGCGCCGCGGTCAGCGCGTCCTCGTAGAACATCTCGTAGAAGTCCCCCATCCGGAAAAACACGATGGCGTCCCGGTACTGCCGCTTCGCCTCGAAGTACTGACGCATGGCCGGCGTGGCACCGGCAGGAGACACCGAAGAGGACATCTGGATGGGTAGGGGCGAGTATAACATTCACGACAATGCGCATCCTGGCGTTGGACACCTCGGCGGCGGCCGGCAGTGCGGCGCTTGCGGAGAACGGCCGCGTCACGATCGAGCGCGCGGGCGATGCGTCGCGCACGCACGGCGAACGGCTGCCACTGGAACTGATGACGCTCCTCGACCAGGCAGGCGTCACGCTCGATCAAGTCGATCGCTTTGCCGTCGCGATCGGACCGGGCTCGTTCACCGGGCTTCGCGTCGGCATCGCAACCATCCAGGGGCTTGCGCTGGCGAAGAACGCGCTCGTCGCCCCAGTGTCGACATTCGAAGCACTCGCGTGGCGGGCGAGGAACGAGGAGCGAGCAATCGCCACGTGGATTGACGCGCATCGCGGCGAAGTCTTCGCGTCGCTGTTCGCGCCGGACGGCACCACCATCCTGCATCCGCCATCGTCGCTTCCACCGGAGCAAACGCTCGATGCGTGGAGCAACGTGCTCGCCGCTTCTCCCGATGTCCGGTTCACCGGTGACGGCGCGGCGAAATACGCCGACGCGATCCGCCGCGCGCTCGGCGAGCGCGCGGCAATCGAGGCCGATGTCCCGACGCTGGCGGGTGCGATCGCGGAGATTGCCGCCGGTGAACCCGCACGAGCGGTTCACCCGCACGCGATCGTGCCGCTGTATGTCCGGCGGCCGGACGCGGAGCTAGCGCGCGACCGGCGCCGCGCGCTCGAACTGCCACGGGAGTGACGTGAAAATCGACCGCGTCACGGACGAGCAGGATCTCGACGCGATCGTGGCGCTCGAGGCGGAATCGTTCACCAACCCCTGGTCACGCGAGACGCTCGCCTGGGAACTGCATAATTCGGACGTCACGTACATCTACGCTCTGCGGCTCGACGACAACCGAATCGGCGCGTTCTGCGTCTGCTGGATCATTTTCGACGAGCTCCACATCAATACGTTGGCGGTTTCCGCGCCCGAACGCCGCCGCGGACTCGCCACCGCGCTGCTCCGTCACGTTATGGCTGAGGCAGCGGCCAACCATGCGGCGCGCGCGACGCTGGAAGTGCGCGCGTCGAACGTCGCAGCGCGCAAACTCTATGAAGGACTAGGGTTTCGGGTCACCGCCACGCGTCCGCGTTACTACTCCCAGCCGGAAGAGGACGCACTCATTTTGTGGCGCGACAACCTGGATTTGTAGTACGGTAGTCACATGAATGCCCTCGTGTAAGGTCCTTCCACAAGGAGGCGGCAATGCCGACAGACTTCGAAGAGCTGAAGCAGAGGCTGCTGCAGAGCGACGACGAGTTTCGACAGCTCGCGACGCAGCATCACGATCTCGACGAAAGAATTCACAACCTGGCGACCCGCCCGTATCTATCCCAACCCGAACAGCTCGAAGAAGTAACTCTCAAGAAAAAGAAACTGTTTTTGAAGGATCAGATGGAGAGCATTCTGCGCCATCGCATGGTCGAGCCCACCCACGTGCGGAGCTGACCCTGCGAGCGGCCGACATTTCCGGGGCCGGAGGCTTGCCTTCCGGCCCCTTTTTTTGCGCCCCGCGCCCCAACCGCTCATGAAAGTCGACAAGGCAGGCGTCCCGTTCATCGCCGGCGCCCTGGCGCCGGCCGCTGGCCTTGCGTTCGCCAAACAATATGGCTGGGCTGTGGCGTTCGCCGCGCTTGGCGGGTTCTTCGCCTATTTCTTCCGCGATCCGGAACGACGGGTGCCGTCCGGCCCGGGGATCGTGGTGTCGCCCGCCGATGGCCGGGTCGTCATTGCGGGTCCTACCGACGGACGCTGGGCGCCGCCGGGGGACTGGAAGCAGATCACCATTTTTCTCTCGCCCCTGGACGTGCACATCAACCGCACGCCGGTCGAGGGACGCGTCACGAAAATCGAGTATCGCCCCGGCAAGTTCCTGCCCGCCTACAAGGAAGACGCGAGCGCCAACGAGCTCAATGAGATCTGGATCGACCGCCAGGGCCGGACGATCGTGGTCCGTCAGATCGTCGGCGTGCTGGCGCGACGGATCGTCTGCCGCGTATCCGAAGGACAGGTGTTGCGGCGCGGCGAGCGGATTGGCCTGATGAAGTTCGGCTCACGCATGGACGTCTTCCTGCCGGCCAGCGCAGATCTCTGCGTGCGCGTCGGCGAACACGTCGTGGCCGGCGAGACCGTCCTGGCACATCTCGAGCCGCATTCGGACTCTCGGACCTCGGACCTCGAATCTGGCGTCCCGGCCTCGTCGCATGCTTGAGACCTTGCGCCGGCGAAGCGAGGATCGGCCGCAGCGGTTCAAGCGCGGGGTCTACATCCTCCCGTCGCTGTTCACGGTCGGCAACCTGTTCTGCGGCTACGCGTGCGTCGTGTATTCAACGCGAGGAGACTTCGACACCGCGGCGGTCTTGATTGGCATCGCGATGGTGCTCGACACGCTCGACGGCTTCTTCGCGCGTCTCACGCGATCCACGTCGGCATTCGGCGTCGAGCTCGACTCGCTGGCCGATGTCGTGTCGTTTGGCCTGGCGCCCGCGATCCTCGCCTTCACGTGGGGCCTGTGGCCGCTCCGGCGCCTTGGATGGGCCGCGGGATTCATCTACGTGGCGGCCGCCGCGATGCGCCTCGCGCGCTTCAACATCCAGACCAGCACCGTCACCGACAAACGATACTTCGCCGGCATGCCCAGCCCTGCGGCGGCGTCGGTCATTGCGTCAACGGTGTATCTCTATCCGTGGGGTCTGCAGGATCCGCGCGCCGCGGCGCCGGCGCTGGCCATGGTGCTCGTGCCGGCGTTCCTGATGGTGAGCACGATCCGTTTCCGCAGCATCAAGGCGATTGACGTCGGCTGGCGGCGGTCGTACTTCGCGTTGTTCCTCGCCGCGGTGGTGCTCGCCCTGATTGCCTCGCACCCGCGCGTCGCGCTCGTCGTCCTGTCGTATTCGTACGTCGTGTCCGCCTTCGTTGTGCTCGCCTACACGCGGCTCCGCCGGCATCGAGACATCGAGGCATCGCGAATCCCTCATCCCTGATCCAGGGATCAGGAATTCACGATTGTGGGCAGCCTGATCGTTACGACCGTGCCCCGATGCTTCTCACTCGTGACCGAGACGGTTCCGTTGTTCAACTCGATGTTGCGCTTGGCGATTGGCAGGCCCAGGCCGGTGCCGGTCGTCTTCGTCGAGAAGTAGGGCTCGAATACGCGATCGAGCGCCTCGGCGTCCATACCGACGCCAGTGTCTGCCACGCGAATCGCCACGAACCCGTGTTCGACCGCTGACGTGATCAGCAGTCGCCCGCTGCCGGGCATGGCGTGCAACGCGTTCTCCACGATGTTCGCGAGCGCGCGGCTCACGAGCGTCCGATCCACCAGAACCGTGGGGAGTGGAGGACCGACCTGGCTCTGGACTTCGATGCGCCCTCCGAGCCCCGCGCGATACGGCTCGACGACATCGCGGACGAGTTGCACCGGGTCGACCGGCGCGGGACGCGCGGTCGGCGCTGATGCAAAGCTCGAGAACTCCGCCGCGATCTGCCGCAGCAGACGGACCTGGCTGAGAATCGAATCCACGCAGCCGTCGAGCACCGCTCCGAGCGGCTGTCCACGATCGGCGTGGACGCGGCGAAGATGTTCGGCCGACAACTGGATCGGCGTCAGCGGATTCTTGATTTCGTGCGCGACCTGCCGCGCCATCTCCGCCCATGCCTCGATGCGATGCGTTCGCTCGAGTTGCGCGCGCTGCCCCTTGAGTTCGGCAGCCATGCTGTTGAACGCATCGATCAGGCGGCGCAGTTCGTCCGACGATCGGACGGCAATACGTGCGTCGAAATCGCCGCGCGCGATGCGGCCGGTGGCACGCGTCAGCTGCCGAACGGGATCGGCGATGCGCTCCGCCATCGAGAGACCGATCCCCGCCCCGAGCAGGATGAAGAACAAGGCGGCCAGGTGCACGCCGCGATCGAGGTCATCGATCTCGCGTTCGACTTCCTGCAGGCGCAGTGCGAGCGGTACGGTCAGCACGGCATCGCGTCCGCCGCTTCGCACCGGCGTGGCGGCCAGCATGTACGGCACCGACCCAATGACGTCCTGGCTGATGTAGCTGGGAAGACGATTGAGCACGATCGCGCGGTAAACGTCTTCCGGCGTGCGCGTCGGAAGCAGCCCGGACGCGAACAGGTCGCGCTGATTCGTGGCCGCGAGCTGCGCGCCATCGAAAATGTTCACGTCCTGGTCGATGACCTGGCTAATCCAGACCATCACGTCATCGCCGAACGGCACCGCCCCTTCGGTGCCCCGGCGCAGCAGGGCATCGTATTCCTCGATCACGCGCTGAGCGGCCGCGGCGATACGCGTGGCGTCTCCCTCGATCCGGTCGACCAGCAGGCCCGCGAAGTAGGCTCGAATCACCAGTGCCAGCGTCAGGACCGGCACAATCGACGCGAGGACGAAGGCCAGAAAGAGCTTGCGGTAGAAACTCGCACGGATCTCCCGCAGCAACGCGCGGCCGGTCGCCGGACGCTTGCGCGCGATGCGCGTAAATAGCGCGTTCCCGACGAGAATGACGACGTAACCGGCAGCCGCGAGTGTCGTCAGCTCCGCGAGGCGTACGAGGTGATCGAAGACGTCCGGACGCGGGTAACCCAGCGCAAAAATCGCCAGCCGATTGTTCGAGAAATACACGTTGTAGGACGTGTCCCCCTTGCGCAGCACGGTCCAGAACGGGTCGCGCGAGCGGTAGAGACGCGCAAACGTCGCATCGTCGAGCGGCCAGACGGACTTGTCGGTACTAAAAATCGAGGTAAGCCCCCAGCCGTACACGGTGAAGTCGAGGTCTCCCGTGGGCGCTCCTTCAATGCCTCTCGCCTGATCCATCGGCCGGAAGACATCGAAGTACGGCGACTGCGAGCTGATGAACGGCAGGGTGCGATAGTCGAAAACAACGTGGATGACAACGGCGCCTACCGTCCTGCCGCCGTCGCAGATATTCCGCTCGGCGTGCAGCATGTTGCGTTCCTGCGCGCCAAACAACTGGGCTTCACCGAACACGTCCCAACGACAACCACCCACCTGCAGGGAAGTCGGCCGCTGTAGAGCGCCGGTGTATTCAGGGAAATTCAACGCAAAACGGCTGACCAGTGCGCCGTCGGCGTCGTACAACTCGACATCGCTCGTCAGGCGCGCGCGCGCGAGCACGGTGCGGCTCCAGATGTAGAAGGCGCTGTCGGTTCGCAGCGTTCCGGCCTCCGACAATGTGCCACCGGAGACGAGCTGCGGCAGTGCCGTCAGGTGATCGATCTCCGCGAGCGCCTCGTTCAGCCGATCGTGCAGCGTCTGCGGGTGCGCCATTGCCTCGACCGCGTACTTCGTCGCGATCAGGTGCCGCGTCGCCCGCTCCGCGAAGAAGTGCACCGACGGATAGATCAGCAGCGCCGGCAAGAGAAAGGCCATGAACAGCGCGAGAATGCGCGACGCGACGGTCGTCTGCCGGTACCAGACGACAAGGCGCGGCGCCACGAGTGCCGCCAGCGCGCACGCGACGGCGGCCAGCACGATCGCCGCACCCGCGACCGGCCATTCACGGCCTGCAGCGAGCGCCGCAATGACGACGGTTGGGCCGACCCACAGTGTCGCCGCGGCAATGTGCCAGCCGGAGATGTGTCGGGGCAGACGCCATCGCGACAGCGCGCTTACACATATCAGCGCCCCGGTCCAGATGACGGCGGCGTTGCACAACAGGATGCCGCTCAGCACCGCGAGCCGTTGCCCGCCCCAGGGGTGCAGCGTGAAGTGGCGCAGATCGACAGTTGACGGGTCGACGGTCGCACCGAGCCAGCGTTCGAAACCCACCAGTAACGCGGCGAGGGCAGAGCCGCAGGCGAGTTGTGCCAGCACGAACAGCACACGCTCCCTGTCCGGCCACTGACGCCGATCCCGGAGCGCGATCCGTAAACGGACCGCACCGGATACCGCCGTGGCGGCCACAGCGGCGGCGGCAGCCCCCACGAACAGCAGCGTGAGCGGCGCATTCCACGCCGGCCGCTCGAGGAAGGCGCACGCCGCCCACAGGACGGCAATGCCTGCAAGGACCACCAAGGCAAGCGCCACCGACAAGGCAAACTCGCGCGAGGCCGAGCCCGCACCGACGCGGCGATCGAGCAGCGGGCCGGCGAGCAGCAGCAGTGTTACGCCGAGCACGCCGACGACCGCTGCGATCACGATGCGGCGCCGGCGCTCACGTGCTTCCTTGAGATTCGCCGTGCCGATCGACGCTTCGACGAGCGGAACGCCATCGGGACCGGCAATGACAAAGCTATCCGGGAACGACGCCGTGGGTCCGGTGGGAGTCCGCAATGAGACTGGAACCATGAGATCCGGCAACACGTAATCGCCGCCGAGCCCGTTGATGGTGGAGGCCGCTGACGAAGGCGAGAGGACGTGCTCAACCGCGACCACGCCAAGACGTCCGCGCTCGGCCGTCGTGGCCATAATCGGCTCGATGTACACGAGCCGCAGACCGAGCGGCGATGGCATCACGAAGAGCGAGGCGGGTCCATTGCTGCGATCGCCCGGCAGATCAGACGGGCGGCCCGCCCATGCCTGCGCGACTCCGGCCGTGTCGTAGATAGTGAGCGCCAGGAGCGGCGCCGCCGCCGCCGCCCGCTGGCGCGCCGCTCCGACGGCGTCGAACAGCACGCGGATGCGGTTCTCGGCATTCCCGGTCATGTTGCCGGGAACGGATGGATCCTTCGCGACGGCGCGCGCGACGGTCTGGACGCGATCCGTCATCTCCGTGATATCGCGCCGCACACGCGCACGCACCCGCTCGGCGGCGGCGGCGTTCGTGGTACCGAACCGCTGAATCTCGAATGCGGCGCCTGCGAGGGCCACCAGCGCCGCGATGGCGAGGCCGCCGGCAACCAGTCGGCCGCCGCGCACCTTACGTTCGCGGGTGATGTTCGGGGACGCGGTCGAGGGGATCACCAATCGCAGGATAACCGATGTTATGATGGAGTATTTGCCGAGGTCCCGCGGGACCACACCATGAACACCGACCACGGTAGGACAGGGAACCACGCGGACATGCCGAAGGTCTCTCCCGAGGTGGGCGCGAAGGCCCCGGCGCCGACACCCGGACTGAAAGCGGCACTCAAGCGCGGCGCCCTGCTCGCCGCGGCCAACTGGCCGCTCGTGATCGTGCAGTTCGTCGCCGAGTCGAGCCTGAAGCTGCTGCTGGGTGTCCCGATCGTCGGCGGCGCGTTCCTGGTCGCGTTGTTGCTCGACACCAGCCTCGCGGATCTGCTCAGCGGCGACGTGCGCGAGATCGTCACGGCGATCGTTACGGCGCTCACGGCCAATCCCGCGGCATTGATCGCGTTCGTGACGGCCATGCTGCTGGTGCTCGTCGGCGGTTCGATCCTGACGTTCGTCGTGAAAGGCGGAACGGTCGCGCTGCTGGCGGAAGCGGAGCGGATTGCCGGCCCGATCGAGAAGCCGCCGTTGCGCCTCGACCCGCTTCGCCGCGCATCCGTGGTCGGCATCGATCCATTCCTGGCGGGATGCGAACGCCTCTGGCGCCGCTACGTGCGGATCGGACTGGGTCTCCTGATCATCTATGCACTCTCGGCGGGACTCTATCTCGCGTTCGTGCTCGGCGGATACGAGCTCGCGGCGAACTCGGCGCTGATGCTCGGCTGGACGGCGGCGGCGGCGCTGGCGTCGAGCGCGCTCATCGTCTGGATCACGGTGGTCAACTTCTTCTACCTGATGACGCAGATGGTCGTCGCGATCGAAGACGTCCCCGTCAGGACCGCCGTCGGCCTGGCCGTACGATTCGTGTGGGGCCACCTGCGCGAAGTCGCGGCGGTGTTCGGCGTCGTGCTCCTCGTCGTGGTCGTTGCCACGGCGGCCTCCATCCTTGCGACCGCGGGTCTCGGGCTGATCGCATTTGTGCCGCTCGTCGGCCTGGCCGTGCTCCCGCTGCAGCTGGCCGCGTGGCTGCTGCGCGGCATCGTGTTCGAGTATCTCGCGCTGGCCGCCCTCGGCGCATACCTGTCACACTATCGCTGGTACCAGCGCGCCGCCGAAGGGCAGGGGCCGCTCGTCGCGACCAAGGAACCTGGAATTCGCCTCGCATGACCAATCACGAACAGTTTCTTTCCCGGGCTGCGGAGCAGATGAAAGAGTCTGCAATCCGCCGGATGGGCACGGTGCTCGCGTCGGCGCGCGACATCATCTCGTTTGCGCCGGGGTACCCCGCGCCTGAAACATTTCCCTGGGCCGAGTTCCGCGAAATCGCCACGGACCTGCTGAGCGGGAAGGATCCGGGCGTGCTGCAGTACGGACCCACTCGAGGGCATCGTCCGCTGCTCGATGTGATTGGCGGAATCATGTCGCACCGCGGGATACCGACCGTCACCGAGGAACTCATCGTGACGACCGGGTCCCAGCAGGGACTCGACCTGGTGGCCCGCGTGCTGCTCGACCCTGGCGATGTCGTGCTCGTAGAACTCCCGAGTTATACCGGTGCGCTCACGGCATTCCGGAACGTGCAGGCGCGCATCGTCGGCGTCGCGCAGGAAGCGGACGGCGTGGATCTCGCGGCGCTCGACGCAACGTACGAACGGCTGCGTCGCGAAGGGCAGCGCGTGAAGATGCTCTACGTCGTACCCAACTTCCAGAATCCCACCGGACTCTTGATTGGGTTGCCGAAACGCCAGCGGCTCCTCGAGTGGGCCATCCGTCGTGACGTGTTGCTCGTCGAGGATGATCCGTATCGCGACTTGTACTTCGAAGGCGCCGCAAGCGAGGCAGACGTACGGCCGATCAAGGTGGACGATCGCGAAGGGCGCGTGGTTTACCTGAGCAGCTTCTCCAAGACGCTCGCGCCCGGCTATCGCGTCGCGTGGATCGCGGCTCCCGCGCCGCTTGCGGCCAAGTTCGAGATGGCCAAGCAGGCGGAGGACCTGTTGACAGGGTCGCTCGATCAGCGCGTCGTGTACGAGGCGTGCCGGCGCGGCGTGCTCGAGCGCCAGCTTCCCGCCCTGCGGCGTCACTACCAGGAAAAGTGCGACGTAATGGAACGGGCGCTCCGCCGCGAGCTTGGCGATACCGTCAGCTGGCCCACGCCCAAGGGGGGCTTTTTCCTGTGGATGACGCTGCCCGCACACATCGATGCGGACGCGATGATTCCTCGCGCCGTTCAGCACGGCGTCATCTACGTGGCCGGGGAAGCCTTCTTCGTCGATCACCAGGCGGCCAATACGATGCGCCTGTGCTTTTCCACGCCGTCGCCGGAGCGGATCGAAGAAGGCGTGGTGCGGCTCGCGGCGACGCTCCGTGGTGAGATGGACGCCTCGATGGATGTTGGCAGACCTTTGAAGCAGTCAGTGTCGTTGCCAAATACTGATCGTTGAACTCTGCTACGACCGCTTCGTCATTCGTCATTCGTCATTCGTCATTGACACGCAGGCTGCGGTTTTCAGCAGCCTGGGAAACTAAAGAGTTCCGCGTTTCGCGGCCGCGAACCAGTTCGTGAGTACGTGAATCGGCGTCGACGTGACGTCGTGCACCGGCACCTTGAGCAGGAAACGCTGACCGTCCATCGTCACGTCGTAGTTGCTCAGATAGGGATCGCCAGGCGGCGTAATGCGGGCGCGAAATAGCGGTCGCGGTGCCGAGGGACCCCTGTTTTCAAATGCCACCGCAGCGAAGCGGAAGTCGGCTGAAACGTAGAAGAGTTCGCCTGAATCCCCTCGCCATCGCGGATCCGATCCTCCTCCTGCCGAGACCTGCCATCGCGTGTTCGGATCCGTCAGGCTGCGGACATACACCTCCGCAGCGCCCGACTCGGTCGACGTGTACGCGAGCCATTGTCCGTCGGCCGAAATCTGTCCCTGCATTTCGTCGAAGGCCGTTTGCACGAGTGGCCGCGACTGCGTTCCATCAGCGCTCATCAGCCAGATGTCGGATCCGGTTCCACGCTGATATGTGTGGTACACGATGCCGGTGCCGTCGGGCATCCAGTCGGTCGGATATTTTGCGCTTTTGCTCTGAAACAGCAGATCGTTGGGTCCGGCGCCGTTCGCGGCCTTTATATAAATGTCGTGCAGGCCGGTGCGATTGGATCGATACACGATGCGCTGTCCGTCACGCGACCAGATCGGCGACGCATCGGTTGCGGCATCGTAGGTGAGACGCACCTTCGCGCCGCGCGTCAAATCCAGGACGCGTATGTCCGGGCGGTGGTTCTGCGGATCCACTTCGGCGACGGCGAGTTGCTCATCGTTCGGCGACAGACGGAAATCGACAAACTCCCCGGAGGCTATCGGCGATCCAACCGGTTCACCTGCACGATCGCGCCAGACAAGATCGGAGGTCGCAGCGGTGCTGGCATACGTCAACACACCCGTTTCCGACGCGGAGAACGCTGCGAAGAAGTTGCTCGATCCCGAGACCGGCGACACGATGCGAAACGCATCACCCAGGACGTGACCGGTCTGCCAGTCGAAGCGCGTAGACATCAGCGCTTCGTCGACGATGTACAAGAGATGGTCGGGTGGAACGTACGCGGCATTCAGCCCGGTTGCCACGACCTGTTGCGCCGGCACCGGCGCGTCAAGTGACGCGTAGAAGATTCCGTGCGATCCCGGAAACGTGCTCTGCACGAAATAGAGGAAATGCCGATCGTCGGGAAGAAACTGCGGCCAGCGATGTGATGCCTCGTAACGCGACGGCTCGAGCGTAGTGAGTGGAGTCGCGTCGCCGCCGCCGGCGGGTATGCGGTAGAGACCGCCTTGCGTCGAAGGCGAGAACAGGATCACCCCGTCGTGGCTCCAGGCGCCGCCGCGACCGTTCGGCGCGGGCGCAAGCACGCGTGCGGGACCGCCTGCCAGGTCGACGCGCTTGAGCGAGCCGTTCGCGAAGAATCCGAGCGACGAGCTGTCGGGTGACCAGAATGGATATTCTGCGCCCTGCGTGCCGGGCAGGGGCTCCGCGGTCAACGAATCAAGCGCGCGAACCCAGATCTGCGGTCCGCTCGGCGCCACCGATGCGATGTACGCGAGGCGCCGGCCGTTCGGCGACAACGCGAACTGCGGCGTCGGAACGGACGAGGGCGTCGGCGTGAAGCCCCCGTTCGGCGGCGGGAACACCGAGAAGGTCAGCGGCGGGGATTCCGGTGCTGTCGCGCGGAAGCCCCGCATCAGCCCGGCAACCAGCGCGCCGCCGATGACCGCCGAGGCGAGCGCGACGCCAATCGGCACCAGGTACGATCGTCGCGCCTTCACTGGCGCGGCGTGGTCTGGCGTCCGCGCAATCCACCGGAGTACTTCGACAACGTCCCCCGCAGCCTGCCAGCGCGCCTCCGGATTCTTCGCGAGACATTTCTGGATGACCCAGTCCATCGGTGCCGGCAGGGCCGGTTGCAGGCTTGACGGCGGTGGCGGCTCGGATCGGATGATTGCGGCAATCACCCCGGCGGGGCTGCCGCTCGCGAACGGACGACGCCCTGTCGCCATCTCGTACATCACCGCACCAAACGCAAAGAGATCCGACGCGACGCTCGCGTCCTGTCCCTCCAGACGCTCCGGCGACATGTAATGCACAGTGCCGACGAGCGTGCCGTCGGACGTCAGTGGCTGCTTGACCGTGGACGCGACGTCGTCGGCCGGGGCGGTCACCTGCACCGGGGCCGCGGCGTGCAGCGTGGCAAGACCGAAGTCGAGGACCTTCACGCCCGACTTCGTCAGCATGATGTTCGATGGCTTGAGATCGCGATGAACGATCCCGTTGCGGTGCGCGTGATCGAGCGCCTCGGCGATTTGAATCGAGTACCGGACGACGTCGCGCGGCGGAAGCGGGCCATCCACGAGCTTCGCCGACAGCGTGGTGCCGGAAAGGTATTCCATGACGAGGAACGCGGTGTCGCGATCCCGCCCGACGTCGTGCAGTGCGCAGATATGCGGGTGATTCAGCGCGGCGACAGCGCGCGCCTCCTGCTCGAGGGTGCTGCCGCCAAACGGTGGCGTCGCGGCGCGTACGATCTTGATGGCGACCGACCGATCGAGCCGCGTGTCGCGCGCCCGGTAGACCTCTCCCATACCACCGGCGCCGACCAGCGCGATGATTTCGTAAGGACCGAGCCTCGCACCAGCGATCAGCGGCATGGCGCACGACCCCGCGTTCGGCGACCGCTCATCGCCTCGCCGTCGGCTCTCGAAGGTGCAAATTCCTGAGCAGACGGTGCAGGTACGTGGGATTGATGCCGAGCAGTCGCGCGGCCGCCGTGTAGTTACCGCCCGACCGATCGATCGCGTCGAGGATCAGGCGTCGCTTCGTGTCGAGGACGCTCCGGTGATAGGTCGCGCCGGCGTCGCTTCGCAGGCTCGCCGTCGCGTCGAGCAGTGGTTCGGGCAGATCATCCGGCACGATGCGGTCGTCGCAGCCGAGCACGACGGCACGCTGGTCCGCATTTTCCAATTCGCGCACGTTCCCGGGCCAGTCGTACGCGCACATCGCGTCCATCGCCTCGGCGGAGAACTCCACCTCGCGTCCGCGCGCATACTTCGCGGCAAAATGCATCGCGAGCCGTGGAATGTCGCCGCGTCTCTCCCGCAGCGTCGGCATCGTCAGGCTGACGACGTTGAGGCGATACCAGAGATCCTGCCGAAACCGGCCGGATGCGACGGCCGCTTCGAGATCCATGTTGGTGGCGGCAATGACGCGGACGTTGACCTTGATCGTGCGCGTGCCGCCTACGCGCTCGAATTCGTGGCACTGCAGCGAACGTAGGAGCTTGGCCTGCAGGGACGGTGCAAGCTCGCCGATCTCGTCGAGAAAGACAGTACCGCCATCGGCAATCTCGAGCTTGCCCTTCTTCAGCGCCACTGCGCCGGTAAACGCCCCTTTTTCGTGACCGAACAATTCGCTCTCGAGCAATGATTCGATGAGCGCTGCGCAATTGACCGCAACGAACGGGCGCCGGGCGCGCGGGCTGTTCTCGTGAATGGCGCGTGCCGCCAGCTCCTTGCCGGTGCCGGTCTCGCCGCGGACCAGCACGGTGCAGTCGGCCGGTGCGACCTTGCGGATGCGTTCGAACAGCGCCCGCATCGGCGCAGCCTCGCCGACCATGTCATGCGCCTCGAGCTTCCAACGGCCCGCCAGCACCTCGGCGACGATGGCCGCCGGCGCGCTGGACTGCGCGTCACGCGGCGGCTGCTCCAGGGTTCGGCCGATTGGTGCGGTCAGATCGTCGGTCGCGCAGAGGTCGGGAGTTGCGTGGCCTGCAACGTCGTCCTCGGCGCTCAGGAACAACAACACCGAATCACCCGCACGGATGCGGTCGCCATGCTCCAGGACACGCTCGCGGACGGGCATGCCGTTGACGTAAGTGCCGTTGGAGCTGCCGAGATCGCGAAGCGTGTAACGCCCGTCGACAGCCTCAACCGTGCAATGCCGCCGCGATAACAGCCGGTCCGGAATGCTCAGGTGGCTGTTCGAATCGCGGCCGATGGTCATCGGTGCGGCATCAAGTGGCAATGCCTCCCCGCAACGTGGGCCAGTGAGGACCACAAGCTTCGTGCACATACGAGTCCGCCTGGCTAACAAGCAAGAGCACTGCCGAGCCGCCTCCTTATCTGATTGTCGACAGCCCTAATATCCGAAGAGAGACGATCCATCGGCGAAAACTCGCGGATGACGGCAAAATCCGCGCGGTACGCCCGTTGCCCTTCCGGCGAGCCGTGGTCAATGGGCCGACGACTCGCGAGCTGCATCGCCGCGGCTGTTCGTCCTCCGAACACGGCGCCTGGCGGCGCCAACGCCTCATCCGTGATCTATCCGCGTCGACTTCCAAGGACATGACGACGATGTCGCACACGAACGGACTGATTCGCACGTTAATGATTGGCCTTGCGACCGCGGAACTTGTGATGCTCGCGCCTGCGCCGCCCGTAGTCAGATCCGCGCACCAGCGAGCAGGCAACTCGCCGGCAATCTCAATCCCACTGGCGTTCGAACGCAACAACGGACAGCACGGCGGCGCGATCCGATACGTCGCGCGAGGCGCCGGCTTCCGCGTGTCAATGCTGGACGAGGGGGTCGCGGTGGCGATCGGACACGGCGACGGCGCCGATTCGCGCCTGACGATGCGATTTGATGAGGGACGAAAGACCGCGCCGTCCGCAGAGCGGCCGCTTGGGGCGCGCGCGAACTATTTCGTCGGCCGAGATTCTGAACGCTGGCACGCCGGCATCCCGTTGTTCGATCGGGTGCGTTACGCCCATGCGTTCGACGGTATCGATCTGGTGTTCTACGGCAAGGATCAGCATCTCGAGTACGACGTGGTGGTGTCGCCCGAGGCGGACCCCGGTGCAGCACGTATTACATTCGACGGCGCGGACGCGCTGCGCGTCGAGAATGACGGGACGCTGACCGTCACCGTTGCCGGACGCGACCTGCGACAGTCGAAGCCCGTCGCCTATCAGGACATCGCGAGCAACCGGCAGCCGGTCGACGTCCGCTACCGCGCGGAGGGCCGGTCCATTACGTTCGACGTTGGCTCGTACGATCCAACCCGCGAGCTGATCATCGACCCGGTGATCGCGTTTTCGACTTACCTTGGCGGGAGCACGCAGGAACAGATCTACGACACCGCCGTCGATGCGGCCGGCAACACGTACGTGACCGGGCAGACCGACTCGACGGATTTCCCGGTTGTACGACCGCAGCAGACCACCTTGCGCGGCGAGTCCGATGCGTTCGTCACGAAAGTAAATCGCGACGGCGTGCTCGTGTACTCCACCTACTTCGGGGGAGCCCACATTGACTACGGCATCGGCATTGATGTCGACCCGACTGGTGCCGCATACATCCTGGGCTCGACGCGTTCCGCCGACCTTCCGGTAACGCCTGGTGCGTTCCAAACGTCCGTGTCGGGGATGGATGGCGACGCGTTCGTGATGAAGCTCACGCCGACAGGCGACCGGCTCTCATATTCGACCTACCTGGGCGAGACCGCCACCGGCGGGGGACCACAGGACATTGTTGTAGACGTATCGGGCTTTGCCATTGCCGTCGGATCAACGTCCTCGTCGACATTCCCCACGACCGCGGGGGCACTCGATCGCGACAATCCGGCAGGCAACGTCACCGGGTTCGCAGCGAAGTTGAACGCCACCGGCTCCGCGCTCGTTTACAGCACGTTCCTGACCGGCAGCGAGCAACGCGCGATGGGCGTTGCGCTCGACGGCGCCGGACGCGCGGTGATCGTCGGCCAGGTGACCGGCGCCATGACAACGACAAAGGGGACGGTTGGTCCCCTCAGTTCAACCGACGCGTTCGCGCTGAAGCTCAATGCGTCCGGCTCGGCGTTGATGTTCTCAATTCGCATCGGCGGGTCGAAGTTCGACATGGCGAACGCCGTCGCCCTCGACGCCACCGACAGCGTGTATATCGCAGGTGAGACCCAGTCGGCTGACTTTCCCGCAGGCGGGTCGGCCTTTCAGACACAGCTGAAGGGCCTCAGCGACGCGTTCGTCGCATTTCGGTCTACATCCAGTTCTCGAACGCGCAGAACGCGCCCGACGAGGCGGACATCGAACGGGGGTTCTACCGCATCGGAACAACGGAAGCGATGGCCGTCATCATCGAGGAC
>JBKOZS010000220.1:0-14858 GCA_046726015.1 Acidobacteriota bacterium | reverse complement strand
ACCACGAGCCGCGCGACGGCGGAGTTCCGCATGAGTCCCTCCTGAGGAATATCGCCAGTAGACGCGTGAATGCCGGCGCGCGAATGACGGCAACGGACCATTTCCAGGGCGAATTAAGGCGAACAAAGGCAACGGCCGCCGCCAGGAGCCGCGATAGAGTGTCAGGCCATGCCGAACTCCGGCCAGCGGCGCGTGGCCGTCGTTGAAGATGAAGAGACGATCCGCGAAGGAGTGTGCACTGCGCTCCGGCGCGAGGGGTACGAGCCGCAGGCCTTCGATGATGGGTTGACGGCGTGGGAATCGCTGGACCGTGATTGTCCCGACTTGATCATTCTCGACATCGGCCTGCCGCGCATGGACGGCCTGGATCTGTGCCGTCGCCTGAGGACGCGATCCGAGCGACTGCCGATCATTTTCGTCACGTCGCGCGAAGAGGAATTCGATCGCGTGCTCGGATTGGAAATCGGCGCGGACGACTATCTCTGCAAGCCGTTCTCGATGCGTGAACTGATGGCGCGTGTGAAAGTGCTGCTCCGGCGGTCCTCGCACGCGGACGGTGCGCGCGAGCCGGAGGATCGCGCTCTCGCCCTGGGTGAACTCGAAATGGATCCCGTGCGCCTTCGGGTGACATGGAAGGGACGCACGGTGCCGCTGACCGTCACCGAGTTCCTCCTGCTGCAGTCGCTCGTGAAGCGACCTGGCGCCGTGAAAACGCGCGAGCAGCTGATGGACGCCGCATATCCCGACCGTGTGTCGGTCAGCGATCGAACGATCGACAGTCACGTGAAGCGAATCCGGCGGAAATTCGCGGACATCGACCGCGGCTTCGCGGGGATCGAGGGCGTATACGGCGCCGGGTACCGTTACGTCGAAGCCACGACATGAGCCTCGACTTCTTGCGGCGATGGCGCCTGTCCCATATCGGGCGCCGCTTGCTGGCGTTCAACCTGCTCGTCGTGTTCGTGCCCGTGGTTGGCGTGCTCTACCTGGACGTGTACGAAAAACATCTCCGCGATGCCCAGGAACGCGGGATGGTCCAGCAGGCGCGCGTCCTTGCGGCCGCGATCGGCGACCACGCGTCGCCGGATCGCACGACGCTCGAGCGCATGTTCGCCCGCATGGAACGACGGACCGATGCCCGCTTCCGGATCTACGATGCGCGCGGCACGCTCGTCGAGGATTCTGTCCGCGTGACCGCCCTGACACCGGCGGAGGAAGAGACCAGCGATGGTGCGGCGAGCGCGGGCACGACGGTGCGGGAGCGTGTGCTCTATCGCCTTGGCGCGAGACTCGGACGGCTGCCCCGGCGTGTCAAGGATCGCATCGTGTCGTGGAAAACGCCGCAGCCCGCGTCGGCGCCGAACACCGATCGTGACCCGGTCCCTCCCGAGGTTCGAGCCGCGCTCGCCGGCCGCTATGGTGCGGCAACACGGCGCACCGCGGGCCAGCGCTCGGTCACGATGTTCGTTGCCGTGCCGGTCCGCCGCGACGGCGCGGTCACCGGCGCCGTTGTCGTCTCACAGTCGACGTTCCGGATTCTGCGCGCGCTCTACGACGTCAGGCTGCGCGTGTTCACCATCGTCGTGGCCTCGCTCGTCGCCGCCTTTGCCCTCACGGTGCTTGCCGCAACGACGATCGTTGAGCCATTGACGAAACTGCGCCGGCAAGCCGCGACGCTTGGGCAGCGTCGAGGTCCGCTTCCCGCGGCGTTTCCCGGCGCACGGCGGACCGATGAGATTGGCGACCTGGCGCGGGCGCTGGAGGAGTTGACACGACGCACGAGCGATCACATCGCACTGCTGCAGTCGTTTGCCGCAGACGTCTCTCACGAATTGAAGAATCCGCTGGCCTCGATTCGGACGGCCGCAGAAATGATGGCCAGCAGCTCGTCGGAAGAGGAGCGGCGGCGGTTCCTCGAGTTGATGACGCGCGATGTCGACCGGCTCGAGCGCCTGGTGTCGGGTTTGCGCGAGGTGGCGCTCGTCGAAGGGCAAATGGAACGGGAGCCGACGGAGCCATTCGATGTCGCGCCGTTCCTGGCCGGCATGGTCGAGGGGGTCAATGCTACAGGCCGACGGCGGGTGACAGCGGCCTTCACCGCCGACCAGGGGCCGCACGTGGTGCGGGCCGCGCGCGAGCGACTGGCACAGATATTCGAGAACCTGATTGCAAACGCGGTCAGCTTCGCCCCCGAAGGCACCACAATCGACGTCCACGTCACCTCTCGCGATGGCTCGTGCGTCATCTCGATTGAAGATCGTGGGCCCGGGATTCCCGAAGCCCATCTCGAACGCGTGTTCGACCGGTTTTTCTCGTACCGGCCTGGCGAGGCGCGCCGCGATCACGTGGGCCTCGGCCTGGCGATTGCCCGGCAGATCGTGGAGAGCTATGGCGGCAGCATTTCCGCATCGAACCGACAGGGCGGTGGTGCGAGGTTTGAGGTGCGGCTCCCGCTGCGTTCGATCTGCCAGTCGGGGGTGCTCTCTGTTTAGACAGCTCGCACCCATAGTGCTCGGCGGCGCCGCGGTTCTCTCTGCGGGCGGCTTACAACCGCCATCCGTTCAGCCCACACGCCCGCAGATCCCCGGCATCGCGCACGTGGCGGTTCAGACGAGCGATCTCGCCAAGGCGCGCACGTTCTACGGCGACCTGCTCGGATATACGGAGACCGCGCCCGCCGGGCGTGCGCATGTCGCGGTGTTTGCCGTCAACGACCGCCAACGGTTGATCGTGCGAGACGGTCTGCCGCCGGATCGCGACGAGCGGCTGCTCACGCTGGCTTTCGAAACAGCGAGCGTGGAGGGGATGCGCGCATTCCTGCAGGCGCGCGGTCAGCGCGCATCGGACCCAGTCCTGGATGCGGATGCGGGCGGACGAAGGATCGAGGTGATGGATCCGAATGGCCACCGCGTCACGTTCGTCGAGCGCGAGCAACAAGCGCTCGCGCCGCGTACCGAATCCGACCGCCGGATCTCACGACGGATCCTGCATGCCGGACTGACGATTCGCGACGTGGCTGCCGCCGACCTGTTTTACAAGGACGCGCTGGGGTTCTCCGAGATCTGGCGGGGTGGCCGGAGTTCGGACATCACGAACTGGATCAACATGCGGGTGCCTGATGCGACCGAGTACCTCGAGTACATGCTCGTCACCAGCGATCACGTCGACCGGCGGCAGCTCGGCACGCTCCATCACGTCGCGCTGGTCGTGCCCGACATGCAGGAAGCGGTGATCGCGGTGCGGAGCCGGATCTCACCTGATGATCAGAATCACCGCGCGACGCCGCAGATCGGCCGCAACAACCGCTGGCAGTTGAATCTCTACGACCCCGACGGCACGCGCATCGAATTGATGGAACCCTGGCCGATGCGGTGAGTCTTTACAATCGAAGTAATCGAGGGCAGACGAAGAGTCGAAGGAGCTCTCTTAGTAGTCGAAGGAGCATTCTTGTCCGTCGAAGGAGTACTCGTAAGGTTTAACCGTTGTGTTGTTCCTTCGAATCCTTCGCTCCCCCTTCGATTCCTTCGATTGTTAGGCTCCCCGCGCCGCAGGACTCTCGCACGATCAGTTGGGTGTGAAGCAGCACGTCCCGGGCGGGACGATCGGCGCGGGCGAGGCGCTCGAGCATGGTCGTCAGGGCCGCGTCGCCAATCTCGCGCGTCGGCTGACGAAGCGTCGTCAGCGGCACCGGCAATAGTTTCGCGTACTCCGCATCGTCAATCCCCACCAGGCGCACGTCGCGGGGCACCGCGTAATCCAGCCGCAGCAGCGTCTGCATCAGCCGCGCCGCGGTGCGATCGTTCGCACACACGATCGCCTCGGGTCGGCTCGCGGTCATCATCTCGTGAACCGCCGCCTGGTCTGACGGATCGATCCGCGACACGAGCGCGCGCTCCACCGGCGCATCCCACGTGTAGAGTGCTTCGCGATAGCCGGCTTCGCGAGCTTCCACGGTCGCGGCCGCGTGCGGCATGGCGACGAAGGCAATGCGGCGGGATCCGAGGCCTAAGAGGTGCTCGGTGATCACATAACCGGCACGCCGGTTGTCGATGCCAACGAGATCGTGCGACCCGCGCCGCGGATAGGGCAGCACCGTGCGATCGAGCAGCACGATCGGAATTCGCGCCTCATCGAGGGCGCGCGCGATCCGCCCGTTGACTTCGTCCTTGCCGGGCGTCAATTCGAGGGGTGCGAAGAACACGCCGGCAACCCGACGGTCGATGTACTGCCGGCACAACTGCCAGGCGCGATCCTCCTTGGACGCCACGTCGTCGGGGACGCTGCCCCAGAGCAGCGCGTGCGCGCGCGCCAGCGGCGAGCCCATCATCCCCTGGCAGATTGGCTCGAAGATTTCGGTCTCACCCAGATCCGGGATCAGCAGACCGAAGGACATGCCGGGCGCCGCGTCCGGCTTTTTCACGAACGTCCCCGAGCCGGCGCGCCGCTCGACAAGGCCCGCGGCCTGGAGGTCGCGGACGGCGCGGCCGATCGTTATTCGGGATGCCCCGAACTTGCGGACGAGGTCCGCCTCGCTAGGGAGACGCTCGCCCCCCTTCCATTGGCCGGACTGGATTTCGCGCCTCAAGGCTGCGTACACCTGGCGGTATTTCGGTCCAGCCGATGGCGGTTCGTGGATGGCTGTCATGCGTAAACAATATAACAAGTCTGTCTGAAGTAGCGTAAAGTTGACATGTTCGTTACGCGATGCTGATATAACAATATCATGCTTCAGCGGGGGACTAATGTCGATTGATACGGCGGCCAGACACTTCCTGGTGGCTTCGGACTTCGATCAAACACTGAGCTTCAATGATTCAGGGCAAGTGCTGAGCGAATTGATTGGGGCGTCAGATTTTCAGCATAAGGTGGACGGGCTGGCGCGGAGCAACCTGGTCCAGCAGGGCGGGGAGCTCGCGTATCTCATTCGTCACGATCCGGAATTTCGCGGCGTGCGACGCGAGCATCTCGAGGAGACGGGTCGTCGTGTGCGCCTGCGCGACGACATTCCGGCGCTGATTGAGTTTCTCGAGCGCGGGCTCGACGGCGCGCGGTTCTCGTTTTTCGTGATTTCGGCGGCGCCGCGCGAGGTGATCCAGTCGGCGCTTGCCGGCATCGTCGCACCGGATCGGATCTTCGGCACCGAGCTGGAGTACGACGCGGCCGGCGAAGTGCGGTCGATTGTCCGCGTGCCTGCGGGCTACGGGAAGGTCGCGGTGGTCGAGGAGCTGGAAGCGCAGCTGGGCATCGCGCCGGGTCGCACCATCTATGTTGGCGACGGCAGCTCGGACGTACACGTGATGCTGCACGTCAACAACCGCGACGGCTTCACCATTGCTGTTTCCGAGAACAAGCAGCTCGCACGCATCGCCAGGAGCACCGTGCTCAGCGACAACGCGTTCTCGGTGGTCGTGCCGATTCTCGAGCAGGTCCTGCGCTGGGGATCCGGCCAGATCCGATCGCTGTTCGAGACCAACGGGCTGACGCTGCACGAATGGGAGAAGGCGCGAACCGATCGTGTGATCGTGCGCCAGGGTCCGCCGCAGGTGCGCAACGAGGCGGTTGCGTGATCACCGACTATCTCGGCTGGGCCGCGACGGCGGTGTTCGTTGGTTCGTACTTCTGCACGCGCCCGGCCGTGCTGCGTGGCGTCCAGATGGCCGGCGCGTTGATGTGGATCGTTTACGGCATCCTCATCGGCGCGTCGCCCGTCATTGTTGCGAACGCGCTCGTGTTTGGCGCTGCGGCGTGGACCGTCACCACGGCTCGAAGACACGGACTGAACTAGCCACGGATTACACGGATCTCACGGATCACAGGATCGTTCTCCTCCTCTCGACGATCCGTTCCCGTGTGTATCCGTGTAATCGGCGGCTATAGTTCTTCGCCGTGTGTATCCGTGTAATCGGTGGTTAGATTTTCTTCAGCTTCCACGCCCCGCGGCGAAAGATTACCGCGCTGATCAGCGCAAGCATGGAGTACGAGACGGTCAGCGCGATGAACACGCCGCGCGGTCCGAACCCCGCGTGCGTCGCGAGCCACCAGGCGAGCGGAATCTCGAACAGCCAGAAGACGAACAGGTTGATGACCGTCGGCGTCCACGTGTCGCCCGCGCCGTTGAAGGCCTGCGTCAGCACCATGCCGTACGCGTAGAACAGGAAACCAAGACTCACGGTGCGCAGGCAGCCGACGGCGTATGGGACGACCGCCGGATCCGTCGAGAAGAATCGCGCGATGAGCGCCGCCCCGGTGAGGAAGACGAGCCCGACGACACCGAGGAACAGCATGTTGTAGCGAGCGGCGGTCCACACGGCCTCCTCGGCGCGCTCCGGACGGCCAGCGCCCAGGTTCTGTCCAACCATGGTTGCTGCCGCGTTGCTGATGCCGAACGCTGGCAGCAGCGCAAACAGGATCACCCGGATACCAATCGTGTAGCCGGCGAGCGCCGCGCTGCCGAACACCGAGAGGATCCGCACTAAACCAACGTAGCTCGCCGTGCCGATCAGGATCTGGAACGTGCCGGTGCCCGACAGCCTCAGCACCGTCCGCATCGTCGGCAGGTCGAGGCGCAAGTGGCGAAGGCCGACGTGCACGCGGCCGCGGCCGCGCGCGAGCGTGATGAGCTGGTAGAGGACGGCGCTTCCGCGCCCGATGTTCGTCGCGACGGCCGCGCCTGTCACGCCGAGCTCGGGGAACGGTCCAAGCCCGAAGATGAAGCAGGGGCCGAGCACGATGTTGAGCGCGTTGCCAAACATCAGCACGCGCATCGCGATCGCGGCATCGCCTGCGCCGCGGAACACGGCGTTCTGCAGAAACAGGAGGACGACGGTGAGATTGCCACCCAGCATCACCGTCGTAAAGCCCCATCCCGTTCGCAGAACGTCCTCCGAGGCGCCCATGACCCGGAGTAACGCACGCGCGTTCGGCGCCGTGGCGATCGCGATCGCAGCGGCCACGAAGACGCCGAGCAGGATGGATTGTCCCGCCGCTCGCGACGCGCCTTCGGGATCCTTTTCACCGATCCGCCGCGCCACCAGCGCGGTCGCGCCAATCGTCAGTCCCATGGCCACGGTGTAGATGATCGTCAGCATCGACTCCGTCAGGCCCACGGTCGCGACGGCGTCGGCGCCGAGATGCGCAACCCAGAACACATCGGCAACCGCGAAGATCGATTCCATCGACATCTCGACGACCATCGGCACCGCGAGCATGATCACGGCGCGGCCGACCGGCGCCGTGGTGTAGTCGATGTGCGCACCACGGATCGCGGCGCGAATCGTGCTCCAGACGGTGTGCTGCTCGTGCATGGCTGTCGACATGGAACCTGCGATTATGTCCGAACGCCGTGACTGAAATATGAGAGCATGCGGCCGCCGGACACCACTCGGCTGGAGGCACGCATGTTCATCAGCACGCGGCTCGCCCTGGTCACCCTTCTCTTGTTGGCCGTTCAGGGCAGTCCTCCCGGCGCACTCCACGCGGACGGCGAGTATCCACCGAATTACGTTGCCGGCAGTCTCATTCGCCTGAACGACAACGGTGCGTGGTCGTGGTTCATGGATCCACGCGCGATTGTCGACGAAGGCAAGGTGATTACCGGATCCGTGCGGTCGGTGGGCTCGTATGTCGCGAACATCAGCGACCCACGATGGGGCAACGTCGAGATCTCGGTATACGACACGAACACCGGGACGGTTCAAACGACCGTGCTCCACCCGCACCTGGAGCAGGACGACCACGACGCGCCGTCCTTCCTCGTGCGCCGCGATGGCAGTTACCTGGCGATCTATTCCAAGCACGCGGTCGAGCGGCGCGTGTACTACCGCATCTCCGAGCCGCACAATCCGCTGGCCTGGGAACCGGCGTCAATGCTCCAGACCCCTGGCACCGATGTGAACTACGCGGGGGACAACGCGACGTACTCCAACCCGTTCCGGATGCCCGATGGACGCCTCATCAACTTCTTCCGCGCGTTCAGCCACGATCCGAATTACATGGTGTCGGACGACGATGGAAAGACGTGGACGTACGGCGGCCGGTTTCTCTACGGCCGTGACGGCTACAGTCCGTACGTCAAGTACGCGTACGACGGCAAAGGGACAATCCATTTCGTCACCACCGAAGATCACCCGAGGAATTTCGACAACAGTCTGTATCACGGGTATCTCAAGAACGGCACCATCTACCATTCGAACGGGACGGCCATCGGACCGCTCAGCACGTCAACCGACGCGAAGATCGCGACGTGGGATCTCACGAAGGTGTTCCAGGGTGATCCCGACAACGTCGCCTGGATGGTCGATATCGAGCTGGATCGTGATGATCGCCCGTACGTCATTTTCTCGGTGCAGAAAGACGGCCGCGGCCTGAAGCGAGGCGAGGGGGGCATGGATCACCGTTACCATTACGCCAGGTGGAACGGGACGACGTGGCACACCGAGGAAATCGCGTACGCGGGAATGCGTCTGTACCCGAGCGAGGACGACTACACGGGACTCGCGGCGCTCGACCCTTCCAATCCCGACATCGTGTACATCTCGACGGACGCGGATCCCATCACTGGCGCGCCGCTCATAAGCAAGGCGGATCAGAAACGTCATCGCGAGCTGTTCCGCGGACGACGCGGTGGCAATGGAAAGTGGACGTGGACGCCGGTCACGCGCAATTCCGCGTACGACAATGTGCGGCCGATCATTCCGAAGTGGGACGATCCCCGCACCGCGCTGCTCTGGATGCGCGGGTCGTACGTTCACAATCACGGTGAGTGGTACTCCGCGATCGTTGGGTTGATCCTGCCGCCGGAGTGGAGGACAGAGGAGGGAAGCCGGAGGACGGACGATGGCCGCCCGCGCTGAACCGACGACACTTTTTTTGTGTTCTTCGTGGCTTCGTGATCTTCGGGGAGACGCCGTGGGCCGTGTACACGGCCGGCGAAAGCCGTCCCGCGACAATCGACAACCATCCTCCGCGAGCCGTCATCCGCAGTAGAATCACGCTATGGATAGAAGAGATTTTCTGAAACTGGGCGGCACGGCCATCGCCGCCGGCGCGCTCTCGACACGCGAGACGGCGGCGGCACAGACGCAGGCGCAGGGGAGCGCGGCCGCGCTCACGGCGCCGCCGATGGAAACCGTCCGCATTGCTTACGTCGGGATCGGCGGGCAGGGATCCAGCCACGTGCGGAACCTGCTCAGGATTCCCGGTTGCCGCATCACCGCCGTGTGCGACATCCGGCCGGAACGCACCGACTGGGCGACCAAGGCCATCACCGAGAAGGGGCATGCTGCGCCAGCGGTCTACAACCGCGGCCCGCGCGACTTCGAGCGTCTCTGCGAAACCGAAGATCTCGATCTCGTCTACAACGCGACGCCGTGGGAATGGCACGTGCCGATCATGCTGGCCGCGATGAAGAACGGCAAGCACACCGCAACCGAAGTGCCCGCGGCCATGACCATCGAGGACTGCTGGGCGCTCGTCGAAGCGGCCGAGAAGTTCCGCAAGCACTGCGTGATGATGGAGAACTGCAATTACGACCAGATGGAGATGATGGTCTACCACATGGTCCGGCAGGGGGCGTTCGGCGAGATCCTCCACGGCGAAGGTGGTTACCTGCACGATCTCCGCAAGATCAAGTTCGCTGACGAGGGAGAGGGATTGTGGCGCCGTGAATGGTCCAAGAAGCTGAATGGCAATCTCTATCCGACGCACGGTCTCGGCCCGGTCGCCAACTGCCTGGACATCAACCGTGGCGACCGCTTCGACTATCTCGTCTCGATGAGCGGCCCCTCGCGCGGCTTGCAGGATTGGGCGAAGGAGCACACGCCACCCGATTCGCCGAAGCGCAAGGAGAAGTACGTCCTTGGCGACGTGAACTGCAGCCTGATCAAGACGGCGCGCGGACGCACGATTCTCGTCGAGCACAACACGAACCTGCCGCGTCCCTACAGCCGCATTCACATGGTCGAGGGGACGAAGGGACTCTTCCAGGGCTATCCGAACCGCGTGTACATCGAGGGGCGTGGCAAAGAGGACGAGTGGCAGGACGCGTCGGCCCTGCTCGAGGAATTCGAGCATCCGCTCTGGAAAGAGATCGCGGCGACGGCAAAGGGGGCGGGGCACGGGGGCATGGACTTCATCGAGGATTACCGCCTGGTCAAGTGCTTGCGCGAAGGCCAGCCGACCGACGTGAACGTGTACGACGCGGCCGCCCTGAGCGCCGTCGTGGATCTGAGCGTGAAATCGGTGGGGAAGAAGTCGGCGCCGGCCGATTTCCCGGACTTCACGCGTGGCCGCTGGCAGCACACGCCGCCGTGGCCGATTGTCCACATGTAGCCCCGGGATCATTCCCGTGAGACCGACATCGCGCGCGGTCGTGCTCGCCCGCGGCCTGGGCACGCGCATGCGAGAAGCGGACCCGGCCATCGCCTTGACGGCTGCGCAGCAGCGCACGGCAGACGCCGGCCTCAAGGCCATGATTCCGCTGAACGGCCGCCCGTTCATCGATTACGTGCTGAGCGCGATTGCCGATGCGGGGATCACCGACGTCGCGCTCGTCGTCGCTCCGGATCATCTCGTCATCCGCCGCTACTTCGACGAGCATCCTCCTTCGCGGCTCGCGATCAGCTTCGTCATCCAGGCGGATCCGCTGGGCACGGCCAATGCCGTCCTTGCCGCGGAACAGTGGGCTGGCGAGGATCCGTTTCTCACCATGAATGCCGACAACCTCTATCCAGTACAGGCACTGCGGGACCTCGCGGCGCTCGGCGAACCGGGGCTTCCCGCGTTCGAGGCCGACGATCTCGTGCGCACCAGCAATATTCCTGCTGACCGGGTGAAGGCGTTCGCCCTCGTCGAGACGGATGACGACGGCTATCTGTTGCGCATAGTGGAGAAACCACAGGAGCTGCCTGCCCCGCGTGTTCGCCACGGGAGAGTCCATGGCGTCAGCATGAACTGCTGGCGGTTCGATGCACGCATCTTTGCGGCCTGCCGTGATGTGCCGCGTTCGGCGCGCGGCGAATTCGAGCTGCCCGAGGCGGTGACGCTGGCGATGACCCGCGGCGTGCGGTTCAGGGCGATCCGCGCGCAGGGGCCCGTGCTCGACCTGTCGCGGCGCGCCGACATGCTCGACGTCGCGCGCCGGCTCGAGACCGCGTCTCCCCGTCCATGACCGACGCATCCCTGGCCGACAGGCTCGTCGAGCGTGGCCTGCAGCGATCCGAGCGTGATGCCAAGGTGCGGCTCTTCGATCTCGTCCTCGAAGCACTTTCGACGATCGTTCCGTCTCGCGGCCGCGCGGTTCACGCCTGGTGGGTGCCGGGCCGGCTGGAAGTGTTTGGGAAGCACACCGACTATGCCGGCGGACGCACCCTGGTGTGCGCAGTGCCACGAGGTTTTGGCGTGGCGGCGAGTCCGCGTGACGATGGCATCATCAACGTGGTCGATGCACGAAACAACGAGCGCGTCACGCTGCAGCCCGCGCGCGACGAGTCGTTCAGCGGCTGGCGCAATTACGTCCACGTCGTGGCGCGACGGCTCGCACGCAATTTCCCGGGGCAACCAGTTGGCGCGGATGTCGTCTTTGCCAGCGACCTGCCACGCGCGTCGGGTATGAGCAGTTCGAGCGCGCTGATGATCAGCATTGCGACCGCACTGATTCGCATCGGTGCGCTCGAACGCCGTGATCAATGGCAGTCAAACATCCGTTCTCCGCTCGACGCGGCCGGCTATTTCGCCTGCGTTGAAAATGGATCGAGTTTTGGGTCGCTGCAGGGTGACTCCGGCGTCGGCACGCACGGCGGCAGCGAGGACCACGCGGCGATTCTGACCGGTGAGCCCGGACGCCTGTCGGCATTCCGCTTCGTGCCCATGCGCCCCGACGCGACGTGCGTGGTACCCGATGCCTGGCGGTTCGTGCTGGCATCGAGCGGTGTGCCTTCGGAAAAGACCGGGTCCGCAAAGGAGAAATACAATCGGCTGTCGCGCGCCACGCGCGCACTGCTGGAGATCTGGAACCGCGCGGAGCCTCCCGCACCATCGCTCGGGGCGGCGCTCGCGTCGCAGCCCGACGCGGCCGGGCGGCTACGTGAGCTCGTTCGCCGCCAGGCCATCCCCGATTGGACACCCGAGGCACTCATCAGGCGTCTCGATCACTTCGTGCGGGAAGACGCCCGCGTGCCCGCGGCGCTCGCCGCGTTCGATGCGACCGACGCCGCTCAGCTGCGGGCGCTCGCCACCGAGTCGCAGGCCGACGCAGAGACACTGCTCGACAACCAGGTCCCTGCGACGGCGGATCTCGCGCGCTCCGCCCGCGAGCTTGGCGCGATGGGCGCGTGCGGGTTTGGAGCCGGCTTTGGCGGGAGCGTCTGGGCGCTGGTCGAACGGGATGCCGCCGCGGCCTTCGCCTCGCGCTGGAGCCCGCACGCGTTTGTCGCACTGCCGGGCCCGCCGGCGCTGGAGCTTTAACAATCGAAGATTCGAAGGAAGACGAAGCGTCGAAGGAGCAAAACAACAAAGACGCCAATCGAAGGATCTCGAAGGACAATAGACCCGTCGAGGGAATGAAAAACAAAAATTGACCCCCTACTCCAGCTGCAACGGTTCTGGCGCCGGCAGTTCGGGAGCGATTTCGGGCAACGACATCAACAGTCGTGCACATGCGTTCCAGCGCAGCACCGCATCGTCGTTGTTCGCGGGGCTGATGGCTTCCGCGCGCTCGTAAAAGGCCATCGCCTCGCGCAGCCATTCGACAGCCGTGGCTGCTGCGCCAAACCGATCCTTGTGAAGGACCGCCTTCGCCCGTCGCTCACTGATGATGCCGGAGTAGTACGCGCGGTCGTATTCGAACTGGAGCCGCGCGGCAAGATCCAGGGCTCGTCCTACGATCTTCGACGAGGATTGTTCGGGGAACTGGTCGGTCAGCGCCAGGAGCAGCATGATCACCGCGTCCTGGTTGTCGGGATCCACCGCCAGGACGTCGAGGCAGATGCTCTCCGCCTCCATGGGTTCATTCAGGAGCCGGTACCGCTCGGCCTTCGCGAGCGCTGATGGAATCGCGTCCTTCGAGAGCGGCTTCAGCGTGAACATAGGGCACCTCAGGAGCGAATGACCCGCAGCAACCTGGTAATTGGATCGTAGAAGCGGTCGACGACGCGTTCCTTCAGCGGAATGATCGCGTTCTCCGTGATGGTGATGTGTTCCGGGCACACCTTCGTGCAGCATCGCGTGATGTTGCAGTAGCCGATCCCGTGACGGTTCTTCAGCTGGTCGAGCCGATCCTCTGCGTCGATCGGGTTCATCTCGAGAGCAGCCGCGTAGGTCAGGAAGCGCGGGCCGATGAAGCTGTCGAACAGCTTGTGGTCGCGCAGGATGTGGCAGACGTCCTGGCACAGGAAGCACTCGATGCACTTCCGGAACTCCTGCACCCGATCCACGTCCGCCTGGCGCATGCGCCACGTGCCATCCGGGGCGTCCGGCTTGCGCGCCCTGAACGGCGTAATCGACTGCTTGACGCGAAAGTTCCACGACACGTCGGTCACGAGATCCTTGATCGGCGGAAAGGCGCGCATGGGTTCGACAGTGACCGGCTCATCGAGCGGGAGACTGTTCAACCGCGTCATGCACATCAACCGCGGATTACCGTTGATCTCCGCCGAGCAGGAGCCGCACTTGCCAGCCTTGCAGTTCCAGCGCACCGCGAGGTCCGGCGCCTGCGTCGCCTGGATGCGGTGCACGGCATCGAGGACGACCATGCCGGGAACGACCTCGACAGAGTAGTCGCGGAAACCACCGCCGGTCTCGTTCGTGCGCCAGATCTTGAACGTCGCGTTCGCCATAGCGCTATTTTTGTTCCTCGATAATCTGCTTCAGCTCAGGCGGCATCGGCGGGATCGGGATGCGCCGCACCTGCATCGATCCGTCCGCCGCCTTGCTCGTGACGATGTTCAACGTTCCGAACCGGGGATCCTTGTCGGGACAATCCTCGCGGAAGTGGCCGCCGCGGCTCTCCTTGCGCTCGATCGCCGATCGCGTGATCGCCTCCGACACCGTCAGCAGGTGTCCGAGATCGATCGAGGTGTGCCATCCGGGGTTGTATTCGCGGTTACCGGTCACGATCGCCCGCGCGGCGCGCGTCCGGAGCGTCGAGAGTTCGTCGAGCGCCCGCTGCATTTCGGCCTCCGTGCGCACGATACCGACCAGCGACTGCATCATGTCCTGCAAGGCGCTCTGGATGGCATACGGGTTTTCGCCAGCGTCCCGCATGTCGAACGGCTTCAACGCGCGCTCGACGGCGGCACGTGCCGCGGCAGCGTCGATCCCGACTCGGCGATGTTCCCCGGCAAAAGCGGCCGCGTACTCACCCGCGCGCTTGCCGAACACGAGCAGGTCTGACAGCGAGTTCCCCCCGAGCCGATTTGCGCCGTTGATCCCCGCGGCGCATTCTCCCGCGGCGAAGAGTCCCGGCACGCTCGACATCTGGGTATCGCTGTCGACCCGCACACCTCCCATGATGTAGTGGGTCGTCGGGCCCACTTCCATGGGTTCCTTGGTGATATCGATGTCGGCGAGCTCCTTGAACTGGTGATACATGCTCGGGAGCTTGCGGCGGATGTGCTCCTCGGCGTTCGGCAACCGCTTTTTGATCCAGGAAATGTCGAGAAACACCCCGCCGTGGGGACTGCCGCGGCCGTCTCTCACCTCGCGCATGATGCAGCGGGCGACGTGATCGCGTGTCAGGAGCTCCGGCGGGCGCCGCGCCGACTTGTCGCCCTGCGTGTAGCGCCAGCCTTCCTCCGGCGTGTCGGCCGTCTGCGCTTTGTAGTTGTCGGGGATGTCGTCGAACATGAAGCGGCGGCCTTCGC
>JBKOZS010000219.1:0-9720 GCA_046726015.1 Acidobacteriota bacterium | reverse complement strand
GATCGCGAGGCCGCACGCGCGGTGCCGGCGAGCGCGACGCTGTTGCTGGATGCGCACGATCCGGTTCGACGTGGCGGCACCGGGCGGGTGATCGACTGGGCCATTGCCTCGTCCGTCTCGCGCCAGCGGCCAGTGATTCTGTCCGGCGGCCTGAACGCCGGCAATGTCGTCGACGCGATTGCCACGGTGAATCCGTACGGCATCGACGTGTCGTCGGGCGTCGAGATGTCGCCCGGCAGAAAGGACCCGGCGAAGCTGCGCGCGCTGTTCGCCGCGCTTCGAGAATCATGACTGAGTTCGCTCCCGTATTCGGCGCCCGCGACCCTGATGCGCGCGGCTACTACGGCCCGTACGGCGGCCGGTTCGTTCCCGAAACGCTCGTTGCGCCCGTCGAGGAACTGACTGCCGCGTACTACCGCGTCCGCGAGGACGAAGCGTTTCGGTCCGAGCTCGCGGGACTTCTCCGCGATTACGTGGGACGGCCGACACCCCTGTACGAGGCGCGGCGGCTGACCGCTTCGCTTGGCGGCGCACGCATCGTCCTGAAACGAGAAGACCTGGCGCATACCGGCGCGCACAAGATCAATAACGCGCTCGGCCAGGCGCTACTGGCTGCGCGAATGGGGAAGCGTCGCATCGTCGCCGAGACGGGCGCAGGGCAGCACGGCGTCGCAACCGCGACAGCGTGCGCGCTTCTCGGGCTCGAGTGTCACGTCTACATGGGCTCGGAAGACATGGCGCGGCAGTCGCTCAACGTCTTCCGCATGCGGTTACTTGGCGCCGAGGTCATCGAGGTGACCGCCGGCTCGCGCACGCTGAAGGACGCCATCAACGAGGCGATGCGCGACTGGGTCACGAACGTAACCACCACGTACTACCTCCTGGGCTCCGTGCTCGGCCCACATCCGTACCCGCTGATGGTGCGCGAGTTCCAGTCGGTCATCGGCAACGAGGCGCGCGCACAGTCGCTGTCGCAGTTCGGCCGGCTTCCCGACGTCATCGTCGCGTGCGTGGGAGGCGGAAGCAATGCGATGGGGATCTTCGACGCATTCGTCGATGATCGCGATACACGGCTGATCGGCGTGGAAGCGGGCGGACGCGGTATCCGGGCGGGCGAACACGCGGCGCGATTCGCGGGAGGCAGCGCCGGTGTGCTGCAGGGCACCCGCAGCTTCATCCTCCAGGACGAAGATGGCAACGTCGAGCTGACGCATTCGATTTCAGCAGGACTCGATTACGCCGCGGTCGGACCGGAACACGCGTGGCTGCGCGACATCGGGCGCGCCGAGTACACCTGGATCGATGATGCCGACGCGCTCGCCGGATTTCAGCGTCTGGCGCGTGAAGAAGGGATACTCCCCGCACTGGAGTCGTCGCACGCCGTCGCGCACGCCTGCCGCCTGGCGCCGACGATGCCGCGCGACTCGCTTCTGCTCATCAATCTCTCGGGACGCGGAGACAAGGACGTGCTGAGCATCCAGGAGGCCCTCCGCTGATGCCGCGCATTGCCGACGCGTTTGCCACCGTGCACGCGAGCGGACGGCCGGGGCTCGTCGCGTATGTGACGGCGGGGGATCCCGACCTGGGTCGCACGGCGGAGATCCTCGTGGCGCTCGGCGCGAATGGCGCCGACGTGCTCGAGGTCGGCGTCCCATTCTCCGATCCGCTCGCGGACGGGCCGGTGATTCAGCGCGCGTCCGAGCGCGCGCTCAAGAGTGGGACGACGCTGCGGAAGACGCTGGACATGATTCGTCAGCATCGCGCGCAGATTGCCGCGCCGATCGTGTTGTTCACGTACGCGAACCCCATCCTGCGCATGGGAGAGGCCACGTTTGTACGTGCCGCGGCGGACGCGGGAGTCAACGGTGTCCTCGTGCTGGATCTGCCTGTTGAAGAAGCGGGTTCGTTTCGCCAGGCGCTGGTTGAGGCCGAACTGGATCCCATTTTCCTCCTGAGCCCGACCACGACGGACGAGCGGATTCGGCAGTCTGCGGAACTGGGACGCGGCTTTCTGTATGTGATCTCGCGACTGGGCGTGACCGGTGCTCGCGAGCGGTTGGCCGCGGATGCAGAGCCGCTGGTGCGGCGCATTCGCGCGCACTCCGCGCTTCCGCTCGCGATTGGCTTTGGCATCTCGCGGCCGGAACACGTCGCGGAAGTCGGGCAGTGGGCCGATGCCGCGGTTGTCGGCAGCGCACTGGTCAACGTCATCGCCGAACACGGCACATCATCGAACCTCGTCGACCGCGTCGGTGCCTACACGCGGTGGCTGAAAGGACTGTCGTGAGAGGAGACCTAGAAGATCTGCGTCGCCGCATCGACATGCTCGACGAGCACCTGGTCCGTCTGCTCAACGCGCGCGCCGCGTGCGCGCTGGAGATCGGGCGGATCAAACGTGAGGTGGGCATCGACATCTATCAGCCCGCGCGCGAGGTGGAGGTCCTCGCCAACGTCAATCGTTTGAATACGGGCCCGCTCGGGCCGCATGCGATCCAGCGGTTGTTCGAACGCATCATCGACGAGGCGCGCCACCTCGAGCGCGTCGCGGACGAGGAATATCACGCGTCGCAGGCGGCGAGCGCGCTCCCGCCCAAGCGCGGAGGGGACGAGACGGATTGACTGTCGGCCGGGTCTTCAGACGCGGCGATCTCGAATTACGGCGGGTCTCAAGACTCGCCCTACAACGGGAAATATCGGGAAGCGGAATCGTAGACTAAGCAAACGGAGCTGGTTGGCGCCGTAACCAAGCATGGAGTGCGAACGGAGCGGAGCGAGCGGCGAAGCGCGAGCGCAGCGAAGTGAGCTTGGCGGGGTGCAGGGGTCCCCGCCATTCAATAAAAGAGGTAGTTATGGTGGTAGTCATGCAGGAGCGGGCGAGCGACGAGCAGGTGCAGAAAGTCATCGCCAAGCTGACCGAGATGGGATTCGACGTGCACCGATCCACCGGCCAGCTCCGCACGGTGCTGGGGGCGGTCGGTGGATCGTCGCGCAACTACGACACCGCGCTCATCGAGGTGCTCGACGGCGTCCAGGAAGTGCTGCGCATCACCGAGCCGTACAAGCTGGCGAGCCGCACCTTCAAGCCGGACAACACGATTATCACCATCGGCGACGTGCGAATCGGCGGCGACGAGGTGATCGTGATGGCCGGCCCGTGCTCCGCCGAAACGGAGGAGCAGGTCGAAGCGAGCGCCGCGGCGGTCAAGCGCGCCGGCGCCAAGGTGCTGCGGGGCGGCGCCTTCAAGCCGCGCAGCAGTCCTTACAGCTTCCAGGGCCTCGGCGAGGAAGGCCTCCGGTTGTTGAAGTCGGCGGCCGATCGCCACAACCTGAAGCTGGTCTCCGAGATCATGGACATGAGCCAGCTGGACATGATCGAGCGCTACGCCGACATCCTGCAGGTCGGCGCGCGCAACATGCAGAACTTCACGCTGCTGCGCGAGCTCGGACGATCGAAGAAGCCGATCATGCTCAAGCGCGGCATCTCCGCGACGATCGAGGAGTGGCTGCTCTCCGCTGAGTACATCCTCGCGGGCGGCAACATGAGCGTGATGCTGTGCGAGCGCGGGATCCGCACCTTCGAGAGCTACACTCGCAACACGTTCGACATCTCGGCGATTCCGGTCGTCCAGAAGCTGAGTCACCTGCCGGTGCTCGCCGATCCCAGCCACGGAACGGGCAAGCGCGACAAGGTGGCGCCAATGGCGCGAGCTGCAGTGGCCGCCGGCTGTGATGGCCTGCTGATCGAGGTGCATCACGACCCGGATCACGCGTTGAGCGACGGCGCGCAGTCGCTGTTCCCGTCGCAGTTCGACCGTTTGATGGCGGAGCTGCGCATCATTGCACCGGCGATTGGCCGCAGCATCTGCCTCGAACCGGTGTCGAAGCGCGGCTGGGGAGGTTCGCGGTGAATGACCCGGCGTATCGAAGTGCGGGAGGCGCGCGGAACCACTGAGCCCGGCCCGTTTAGCCGGATTGCGATTGCCGGCTTCGGCCTGATCGGCGGCTCCATCGGCCTCGCCGTCAAGCGTAGGTGGCCGTCGAGCCTCGTCATTGCCATCGATCAGAAGCACGTGCTCGAAGCGGCGATGCGCGTGCATGCCGCGGACGTCGGCGGCGACAGCCTCGTCATGGCGGGGGACGCCGACCTCGTGATCCTCGCGGCGCCGGTGATGCAGAACATTGCGCTGCTCGAGCAATTGCCAGAGTACCTGCCGGCTGGCCCGGTGATCACGGACGTCGGCAGCACCAAGCGGCTCATCGTCGCCGCCGCTGACGCGAATCAATCGCTCACGTTTATTGGCGGCCATCCAATGTCGGGCGCGGCGACCGGCGGATTTGCCGGTGCGAGGCCCGATATGTTCGACGGCCGCCCCTGGATCCTGACCCCTGGCACCCGGCATGACGAGGCTCTCTCGAAACTTGACGCGTTCGTGACGGGCATCGGCGCCATCCCCCACATCATGACGGCTGACCTGCACGATCGCCTCGTCGGGGCCGTCAGCCATCTCCCGCAGATCACCGCCAGCGTCCTCATGCATGTCGTCGGGAAACTCGCCGGGGATGCGGGGCTGGAACTGGCCGGTCCCGGGTTGATGGATACAACCCGCCTCGCGTCCAGTTCCCCGGAAATCTGGCGCGACATTGCGGCGTCGAACGAGGACGTGCTGCGCGAGGCACTCGATGCGCTCATCAAGACGATGACGGAGATCCGCGCGTCGCTCGGCGACGGCGAGAAGATCGAGTCGGTTTTCAGCAGCGCGTCACGATGGCGCGAGGCGCTGGTCCGCGCGCGCGGCGAGTCGCCGGAGTGATGGCCACCCGCACGTATCTCGAGATGCACAGCTCGCGCGATCTGCGGACCGCAGACGCGCCGCTCGACGGCGTCCGCATCGAACGCGTGACCGCGCGGGTGCCGTCCTTCTGGCGGTATCTCTATACGGAGGTGGGACGCGCGTATCACTGGATCGATCGGCTCCCCTGGACCGATGACGAGATCCTTCGATACCTGAACGATCCCGCGATCCAACTCTGGGTGATGACGGTGGGTGGCGCACCCGCGGGCTATTTCGAACTGCGCACGGTCGACGACGGCTCTGTGGAGATTGCGTACTTCGGCCTTCTTCCGGATTTCGTCGGCCGTGGCCTTGGTAAGTATCTCCTCAGCGTCGCTGCGGAACAGGCGTGGGCCCTGAAGGCGTCGCGCGTGTGGCTGCACACGTCCACGCTCGATCATTCCTCGGCCTTGCCCAACTACCTCGCGCGGGGATTCAGAATCTTCAAGACCGAGCTGTATGACGAGCGCTGATCAGCGTCCTTCTTGACGGATCGGGAAGAGACGCTCGCCGATGATCAGTGCCATCTGCCGTGGCTCTCTCGACGGGTTCGTCGGCGCGATGAAGACGACGCCCCCGTCCCCCCGCGCGAGCGCGCCAATGGCGGGAAGTTCAACCGTTCTCATCGAACAGTTCCAACGCTGTTCACGTTCTTCCGGTTGCCTCTGTCGCCGGCTCGTTCAGGCGGCGCCCAGTCTGCACCAGGGCGGGTCTGAAGACCCGCCCTACAACAGTTATTGAAATGGAAAACTATAATCGGGAGAAACATGCCGGAGCCACTGTGGATCCCATCGCGAGAGCGGATCCAACGTTCGAACCTGTTTCGATTCTGGCTCGAAGCCCTGGGCTCGCGAGGGCCCCGCGGAGAAGTGGCCACGCTCGACTATGCAACGCTGTATCGATGGTCCATCGATGAGCCCGCAAAGTTCTGGCAGGCGATGTGGGACTTCGGCGGCATCCGCGCGTCTCTCGGCGGCGGACCGGTGGCCGTCGATCTGGATCAGATGCCCGGCGCCCGCTTCTTCCCGCACGTCACCCTGAACTTCGCGGAGAACCTGCTCCGCGGCTCTGGCAAAGAGCCCGCCATCATCTTCAGATCAGAGACGAGCGCAACACGAACCATGTCGTGGAACGCGCTCCACGAGGAGATTGCAGGTTTTGCTGGTGCGCTCCGGGCGATGGGTATTCGTCCCCGCGACCGCGTCGCCGGCTTCGTGCCGAATACACCTGAAGCGATCGTCGCCGCGCTCGGATGTGCGGCGGTGGGCGCGGTCTGGTCCTCGTGCTCACCGGACTTTGGCGTCCAGGGCGTGCTCGATCGGTTTGGCCAGATCGAGCCGCGCGTGCTCGTCGCCGCCGACGAGTACTTCTACGGCGGCAAGCGCTTCGACTGCACCGCAAGACTAAAGGAGATCGTTGCTCGCCTCCCGACCGTGGAGCGCACGATCGTATTTTCGTATGCGGGAGAGGGGACTCAATGGAACGAGTTCGTCGGCCCGTACCGTAACATCGGACTGCGCTGCGAGCCGCTCCCGTTCGACCATCCGCTCTACATTCTCTATTCCTCCGGCACCACCGGCGTCCCCAAGTGCATCGTCCATGGCGCCGGCGGCACGCTCATTCAGCATCTGAAAGAACATCAACTCCACTGCGACATTCATCCGGGCGATCGCGTCTTCTACTTCACGACGTGCGGCTGGATGATGTGGAACTGGCTGGTGTCCGCGCTTGCATCCGAAGCCACGCTGCTGCTCTTTGACGGGTCGCCGTTCCATCCTGACGGAAACGTGCTGTTCGACTTCGCGGATGAGACCGGGATGACGCTGTTCGGCACCTCGGCCAAGTACATCGATGCCGTCGCCAAGGCCAGCCTGCGCCCGCGCGAAACGCACCGCCTGGAAACCGTCCGCACGATGACGTCGACCGGCTCGCCGCTGGCGCCCGAGAGTTTCGACTTCGTGTACGAACACATCAAGCGCGACATTCATCTCGCGTCCATCTCCGGCGGCACCGACATCATCAGCTGCTTCGTCGGGGGGAATCCCATCGGGCCGGTGTGGCGCGGAGAGATCCAGGCGCGCGGACTTGGCATGAAAGTGGACGTGTTCGATGAGCACGGCCGATCGGTCCGTGGGCAGAAGGGCGAGCTTGTCTGCACGATGCCGTTTCCGTCGATGCCGGTGAGTTTCTGGAACGATCCGGACGGAGGAAAGTACCACGCCGCGTACTTCGAACGATTCCCGGGCGTGTGGACGCACGGCGACTACGTCGAGCTGACGGAACACGACGGCGTGATCATTTACGGCCGATCCGACGCGGTGTTGAACCCCGGCGGCGTGCGGATCGGGACCGCCGAGATTTACCGGCAGGTCGAGCAGTTGCCCGAAGTGCTCGAGAGCCTCGTCATCGGGCAGCAGTGGAACGGCGACGAGCGGATCGTCTTGTTCGTGCGATTGCGTGACGGCATCCCGCTCGACGAGGCGTTGATCGACCGCATTCGCCGGCACATTCGCGAGAACACCACACCCCGTCACGTCCCCGCGCGCATCGTCCAGGTGACCGAGATCCCGCGCACGAAGAGCGGCAAGATCGTCGAGCTGGCCGTGCGCGACGTCGTGCACGGCCGCGAGGTCAAGAACCGCGAGGCGCTCGCCAACCCGGAGGCGCTGGAGCAATTTCGCAACCGCCGGGAGCTTGCGGACTAACGACCACGGGTGGACACGGACGGACACGGACAATTCTTAACAAATCCGTGTCTCCTTCCGTGTGAATCCGCGGTTTATCCGTGTCCTGCCCTGTGATTCCGTGGTCGCTATTTCTTCAGCACATTTCCGTCGGCATCACGAAATTCAATCGGCCCGAGGTCCAGCTTGCGGAGTTCCGGCTCGATCTTCGCGCGATCGCCCGCGATGACCAGGATCATTTTCCCTGGCGCGAGATACTTTCGTGCGGCGCCCAGCACCGACTCGGTGTTGACGAGGGAGATGCGCTGCGGCAGGTCCGAGTAGTAGCGGGTGCCGAGATCGTAGACGTAGATGTTCGCCAGCGCCGAAGCGGCGCTACCGCTCGACTCGAAGTCGGCAGGCAAGGACCGCACGATTGCGTCGCGGCCCAGCGTCAACTCGTCCTGCGTGATTGGATCAACGCTGAGCCGCTTGAGCTCCTTCATGATTTCGGAGACCGCGGGCGCGGTGACGTCCGTGCGGATGCCGCTGCCGATGACGAACGGCCCGGGCTGGCGACGATACACGAAGCGTGAGAACGCGCCGTACGTGTAGCCATGCTCTTCGCGGAGATTCATGTTGATCCGGCTGGAGAACAGGCCGCCGACGATCTGGTTGAGCACCTCCATGCGCGGGTAGTCCGGCGTGGACCGCGCGGCGGCGATCGTCGCGGCACGCACCTGCGACTGCGGTGCAGCCCCCATGTCCACGACAATCAACTTCGCCGGCGTTCCAACGGGCTCGGTTTGCGCGGGCGTTGCCGCCGTCCCGCGCGGCCACGCGCCGAAGGCAGCTTCCACGAGCGGCTTCAGTTCTGCGCCGGTGATGTTGCCGGCAACAATAAGAGCGGCGTTGTTGGGGACGTAGTTCTTCTTCCAGAAGGCCTTCAGCTCGTCGGGTGAAATCTTCTCCACGGAGGCTTCGATGCCAAGCTCGGGGTACCCATATGGATGCTTCGGACCGAACAGGGCCGCGTTCATGGCGTTCGACGCGACAGCGTTCGGATTGGACCGCCGATCCGCAATGGACGCGAGACGGCTCTTCCGCTCGCGTTCCGTTTCCTCGGCCGGGAACGACGGATGCAGCACGACGTCTGCCATCAACGCAATGGCTTTCGGGAAGTTCTGTGTCAGCGCGCTGATCGTGACCGTCGATGCGTCCATTGACGATGACGTCGACAGCGATGTGCCAAGCTGCGCGGCCTCGTCTGCGATCTGAAGCGCCGTGCGAGTCGCGGTGCCATTCGGCAACATCGCGGCGGTGAATCCCGCGAGACCGGGACGGTCGGCAGGATTCAGCTCGCTGCCGCTGCGAATGACGAGATTTGACGACACGAACGGAAGGTTCGGCCGTTCCGTGTAAAGAACCGTCAGCCCGTTTGCCAGCCGGAACGTCTGCGGCACGGGAAGTTGAAGTGGACGCTCTGCCGCCGGCTTCGGCATCTGGGTGCGCCAGGGCGCCTCCTCATTGATCGCCTCGGCCCCTTCGCCAGCCTTCGCGGTGCTCGGTGGCGGAGTCGGCACCGGCGTGCCCAACTCCTGCTGACCGGGAACGGCGTGGACGACGACGCGAGCGTTGCGAGTGAGCTGAGACTGGACGAACTGACGCACCGAATCGCGCGTGACGGCTCGGTAGCGAGCCGCATCCTTCTGCAGGTATCCCGGGTCTTTCACGTAGTGGTTGTAGCGATTCAGGCGATCCGCCACCCCGCCGAATCCTCCCAGCGTCTCGAGGTCGCGCACTATCCGGGTTTCGAGTGTATTGAGGGCACGCTGGACCTCGGTATCGTCAGGACCATCCCGGCGAAATGTTTCGAGTTCGGCGTCAATCGCGGCTTCCATCTCGTCGACCGTATGCCCTGGACGGGCGGTGACCTCGATGTCGAACACCGATCCCAGCGTCAGCGAGTACTGCTGCGCAGAAACCTGCTGGGCGATCTGCTTCTCGTAGACCAGCCGTTTGTAGAGGCGCGACGACTTGCCGTCGCCGAGGATGGTCGCGGCAATGTCAGCGTCAGCGTCACCGGGAGCATAAAACGGGGAAGTAATCCACGCCACGTAGACTCTCGGCAGTTCGATGCGATCCTTGACGACCTGCCGGCGCTCCGCCGTGATGGCCGGCGTCTTCACTGTGATCGGCGGCACGTCGGGACCGCGCTTCAAGGG
>JBKOZS010000218.1:0-5582 GCA_046726015.1 Acidobacteriota bacterium | reverse complement strand
GCTACATCCAGGCCGACGACCCGCGCTTCGATCCGATCTGGGAGATGTGCGCCAAGCACAACAAGCCGGTCATGATTCACATCAGCGATTCCTACGGCCGCTTCCTGCCGATTGGTCCGGAGAACGAGCGCTACGAAGCGGGCTTATGGCGAAGCAATCCCGAGGGTAACTATTACAAGACCGGGCAGCCGACACCGGACGTGATCGAGAAGGCGCGTGAGCACATGCACGCGAAGCACCCGCGCACGCGTTTCGTCAATGCGCATGTGGCGATGCTCTATTACGACATGGACAAAGTCACGGCGTTCCTCGACAAGTACCCGAACGCCGACGTCGAGATCTCGGCCACGGTCCAGGACCTGGGCCGCGCGCCCCGGATGATTCGCGAGTTCTTCCTGAAGTACCAGGACCGCATCCTTTTTGGATCGGACGGCAATCCTGGCCGGGGCATCGAGGAGTTCTGGGTCCCTCACTGGAGGTTCCTGGAAACGTACGACGAGCATTTCGATCATCCGGCGCAGCTCCGTTCGCCGACCGGTGCGCCACTGCACGGCCGCTGGAGGATCTACGGCATCGGACTGCCGGACGATGTGCTGCGGAAGGTCTACTATGCGAACGCGTTGCGATACCTGCCGTCGGCGCGCGCATCGATAGAGAGGCAGCTTGCGGCGCGCCGCTAAGCACGGAACCCAGGGATCATAGGGGCCAAACGATTGATGCGGAATCACACGCTGATCTGTCTGCTCGCGCTGGCACCCCTGACCGGTGGTGTTGCCCGCGCGCAGACGGCAACGCCGGCGGGCCTGCCCGTCACCTACGAACGTTTGTTGAAGGCCCGGGAAGAACCAGGCAACTGGTTGACGTACAGTGGCGACTATCGCAGTCATCACTACAGCACGCTGAAGGAGATCACGGCCGAGAACGTCCACCGGCTGCGGGCGAAGTGGATCTTCCAGATGCACAAGCAGAAGGTCGAGACCACGCCCATCGTAGTGGATGGCGTCATGTACGTGACGCGGCCGCCGAGCGACGTCATCGCGCTCGACGCGGAGACCGGCCGCGCCCTCTGGACCTACGAGCACCGGCTTCCTGGCAAGGTCTACGTCTGTTGCGGCGAGGTGAATCGCGGACTTGCCGTTCTTGGCAACACGCTGTTCCTGACAACGCTGGACGCGAAGCTGGTTGCGCTCGACGCGCGCGCCGGGCGGGTGCTGTGGAAGAAGGAACTCGCGGATCCCGGCCTGAACTACACGGCGACGGGAGCGCCACTCGCCGTGAAAGACAAGGTCATTGTCGGCATCGCGGGTGCGGAAGGAGGGATTCGCGGCTTCCTGGACGCCTACGACGCGCGTACCGGGGACCGCGCGTGGCGTTTCTGGACCATCCCGGCGCCCGGCGAGCCCGGCTCCGAGACGTGGAACGGCGACGCGTGGCGAACGGGCGGTGGCTCAACATGGCTGACCGGATCCTTCGATCCCGACTTGAACCTGCTCTATTGGGGCACGGGCAATCCCGGTCCCGACTACAACGGCGACGTGCGACCCGGCGACAACCTGTTTACCTGTTCGCTGCTCGCGCTCGATCCGGATACCGGCATGCTGAAATGGCATTTCCAGTTCACGCCGCATGACACGCGCGACTGGGACGCGACGCAGGTGCCGGTCCTCGTCGATTCGGTGATCGAGGGCCGTTCCCGCAGACTTGTCGTCGTGCCCAGCCGGAATGGTTTCTACTACGCACTGGACCGGCAGACCGGCGAATTCCTCTTCGCCAGGCCATTCGTGAAGCAGACCTGGGCGAAGGAGATTGATAAGAAGGGGCGGCCCGTCGTGAATCCGGACCAGGAACCAACGACGGAAGGCAACGAATCGATCTGGCCCGGCGTCGATGGCGGCCACAACTGGATGTCGCCGAGCTACAGCCCCGGGACGAAGCTGCTCTACTTCAATGCGCGCGAGGAACGCCGCCGGTTTTTCAAGACCGATGCGCCGGAATTCCGGCCAGGCGAAGCGTTCTTTGGCGGCGGTGGTGGCGGCGGCGCAAGGTTTCGGCCGGAAGAGAGCTGGGGCAAGCTCGTTGCAATACAACCGGAAACCGGGCAGATCCAGTGGGAGCACCGCATCCTGACACCGCCGTGGGCGGGCGTGCTCGCCACGGCCGGCAACCTGGTCTTTTCCGCAACGCCAAGCGGCAACTTCTATGCGCTCGATGCTCGGACGGGCAAGGAATTGTGGCAATTCAACGGCGGCGATCGTGTGTATGCGAGTCCAATTACGTTTCTCAGTCGCGGCAGGCAAATGGTCACGATTCCGATTGGCGACGTGCTGATCGCGTTTGGACTCGACTGATGCTGCGTGCGGTCGTGCTTACCGCCTGCTGCTGGATGGCGTTCGTCACGTTCAACGCCGCTCAAGGCGGCCCCGACAAGAACCCCTACTCGTCACCGGCGGACGTCGCCATCGGCCGCAAACTGTACGAAGGACGGTGCGGCCACTGTCACGGGCAGAACGGCGAAGGCGGTCGCGGCGCCGTGTTGAACACCGGCCGCCTCCGCCACGGCAGCTCCGATCGCGAGTTGTTTGCCACGATTCGCAATGGAATTCCCAATACGGAAATGCCTGGCTCGCGCCTCGGTCCCGAGATCGACATCTGGCGCGTGGTTGCATACGTGCAGCAACTCGGCCGGCAGGGAGCCTCGGAGATTGTTTCAGGCGATCCGAAAGCCGGCGCGCTCGTTTACCAGAGGAGCGGCTGCGCGACCTGCCACAGCATCAACAGCGAAGGCGGCTTCTTCGGTCCGGATTTGACTGACATTGGCGCCAAGCGCGCCACGCGATACCTGCGTGAATCGATCGTCAATCCCGATGCGGACATCCCGCTCGATTACCGGTCCGCGTCGGTGATCGATCGCACCGGGAAGAGCGTCAGCGGCATTCATTTGAACGAAGATGAATACTCGATTCATCTCCGCGACACGGGCGGCAACCTGCGGTCGTTCATGAAGAGCGAGCTTGCAGAGATCGCCTTGCCCCGACGCTCGATGATGCCGCCGTACGCGACCCTCGCGCCTTCCGACCTGGATAATCTCGTTGCCTACTTGAGTTCGCTGCGCCCGGATCAAATGAGGGAGGATAACGCTGGCGTGGAAGTCTGGATGTTCGACCGCCTCGATAATATCGGCGGTCACAAGACGAGCGTGCTTGGCAAACCGCGCGTGATTGATTCACCCGTAGGGAAGGCCATCGAGTTCGACGGAAAGGATGATGCGCTCTTCATCGACAATCATCCGCTGGCGGGGGCGGAAACGTTCACGTGGGAAGCGATCTTCAGGCCTGACGGAGGCGAGCGCGAGCAGCGGTGGTTCCATCTGAGCGAGCAGGATCCGGACAGCGGTGCCGATACGGACAACCGCATGCTCTTCGAGATCCGTGTCGCGGGCGACCAATGGTTCCTGGACAGTTATAACCAGTCGGGTGCTGCGAGCCGGGCGCTCATGAATCGAACGGCGCTGCACCCGGTGGGGGCGTGGTATCACGTCGCGTCGGTGTACGACGGCAAGGAGTTCAGCAATTATGTCGACGGCGTGCGGGAAGGGGCCGCGGAGTTGAGCCTGGCCCCTCACCGGCCAGGGCACGCGTCGGTTGGCGTGCGAATCAACAAGGTGTTCTTTTTCAAAGGCGCCGTCCACCTGGCGCGCTTCACGCGCAAGGCGCTCCGGCCGTCGGAGTTCCTCCGCGTACCCCCGCACTGAACGGTTGAGAGACATGAATCTTCGTCCCTCTGTGTTGTGCCCGATCGACTTTTCCGACCATTCGCGTGGCGCGCTGCGGTACGCCGGAACCGTTGCCGCGCACTTTCAGACGCCGCTGACGCTGCTGGCGGTCAACGATCCCCTGCTCGAAGAAGCCGCGGACCTTGCGGCCGGTCCCACGCACCTGGTGGAAGACACGCGCCGCGAGCTCGAGAAGTTCTTCAGCCATACATTCGAGCATCCGCCGAAGGCGTTCCCCAACGTCCGGCTCGAGGTGGTGACCGGCAAGCCCGCCCCGGAAATCCTGCGCGTCTCGCGCGAGCGCGCGTGCGATCTCATCGTGATGGGCTCGCACGGCTCGACCGGGTTTCGAAAGCTGTTCTTCGGATCGACGACGGAACGCGTGCTGCGCGAAACGTCGGTGCCGGTGCTCGTGACGGCGGGGGGCGATCCAGGTCCGCTGCAGTTGCAGGACGTTCGCCAGGCGGTCCGCCGCGTGCTGATGCCGGTCGACCTGTCAGGGGCAACCGAACAGCATCTCGCGACAACCGTACGCATTGCACAGACGCTCGACGTCCCGTTACTGCTGTTGCATGTCATTGAACCCGTTCGGTCGATCGTCGCCTCGACGCTTGGATTGCCGAACATGGAGGCCGAACGTCGTGACCGGGCCGAGCGTCAGCTCGAAAGCACGATAGCCTCTTTGACGTCGGTCAAGGCGGAGCTGCTGATCGCGTACGGCGAGCCGGCCGAAGAGATTGCAAAAGTATCCGCCGATCGCAACGTCGGCCTCATCGTCATGGGGCTGCACTCGTCGCCGGTGCTCGGACCACGCATGGGGTCGGTCACCTATCGCGTGCTCTGTCTCGCGCATCGGCTCGTGCTCGCGCTGCAACCGGGGCGATCATGAAGCTCTCTGTCCTGGCGCTCGATTACGACGGCACGTCCGCGACCCACGACGTCATGGATCCCGGCGTGCGGCGTGCGCTCGCCGAGGCACGGGCGCGTCACATTTCGGTGATGCTCGTCACGGGGCGTCGCCTGGACGATCTGGAGCGCGTTGCCGGCGATTTGCAATTCCTCGACGCCGTCGTTGCGGAAAACGGGGCCGTGCTGCATTTCCCCGGCAGCGGATATACGACAACGCTGGCGCCCCCTCCGTCACGCGCCCTTCTGGAGGAGCTGACGCGGAGAGGCATCGCGCATGTCGCCGGGCAATGCATCATTGGCGTCGTCAACGGCAACGATGCCAACCGCGTGCTCGATGCGATTCGGGCGCTCGAACTGCCTCTCGCGCTCCTCTTCAACCGGTCGGATCTGATGGTGCTGCCGCAGGCGATCAGCAAAGCGACCGGCTTTCGCGAGGCGCTTGAAATCCTGCGTCTCTCGGCGCGCGGCGCCGTCGGCTTTGGCGACGCGGAAAACGATCACGAACTGCTTCGCGTCTGCGAGGTTGGTGTCGCGGTGGGCTGGGGCAGCGAATCGCTGCGCAACGCGGCAGATGTCGTGGTCGAGGGCGCCTCTCCCGCCGCGCTGGGCCCTTACCTTCAGACCCTCGTGGCATCCGGGCAGCTGCCGGAGGTCGACAGGCCACGACGCACGGTGGCGCTCGGGCACACGGACCACGGCGAGCCCTTCACGCTGCGGATTCGCGGCCGCAACGTGCTCGTGGCCGGGGATGCGCGGTCTGGAAAGTCGTGGGCGGCGGGTCTGCTGGCCGAGCAGCTGATCCTGCAGGGCTATTCCGTGTGCGTGGTCGATCCCGAAGGGGACTATCGGTCGCTCGAGGCACTGCGCGGTGTCGTGGCACTGGGCGGCGCGAACCCGCTGC
>JBKOZS010000217.1:0-22136 GCA_046726015.1 Acidobacteriota bacterium | reverse complement strand
GATCATGCGTCACGACATCAGCAAATACTGCGGCTTACCCATTACCATCGACCCAGCCGCAGCGCCGTGAAATGGCGTAGGGGTTTCTGCGCGTGGAGGAGACAAGGCAGCGCTGCGCGACGGCCGGCTTGGCTTGGCGTGGCTTGGCGGCATGTCGCTCGACATGAAGCTCGGCGGCCGGATGCTCATCAAGTACCCGGGGCTGACCCTCGCGGGCGGACTGGCGCTCGCCTGTCGAATCGTCTTCGGCGATTACTCAATCCCGATCGCAATGACGCGTCGATCCGATCGCCGCGTGACCAATGAAGATTCGAACGGTCACTTCTTCGTGCGAGATGCGCGGTTCGTCTTCTTGGGCTTTCGCCGAACGCGTCGTCGGCTTGTCGCCTCCTGCTCGGTGTTTCGCCGATATTCCGCCCACCGCTTCTGCTGCGCCTCCGCGATACGCCTGCGCGCTTCTGGTGAGAGCCTCGCGCGACGCCGGGTCACCGCACCCTCCACGGCTGCCCTTACGCCCGAGACGGCGGACCTTACACCAGCGGTATACGGGTTGCGTGTTTGCGCGGCACGCGTAGAGCGCAGCTCTGGGAACCTTTGGTAAATGGCCTCGAGTTCACGCTGAATGTTCGCCAACCGCTCCGCTGCACCAACTCGGGCGAACCGAAGAAATTCTGCTCTATCCATAACGGCCAACGCTACTCCAGGCCCCGATGCGACGCAACAGGGCAGCCGGCGCGACGCCGTTCCCCGCCCACGGACAGCGCAGGGATTCAGAGCAGAGTGGAGCAGCTCAGTACTCGCCACGGCGTACGCCCGATTGCGTAAACACTGCGGCGTGTACGGGGAGCAATCCGCTTCGACCTTCGGTCCTGCCCACATAATCACGCCTCCTGGCCTTCACACGCGGCGCCTGTCTACGCGTGTACGAGTCACCGCGCCGGCCGGAGGAACCCGCCAGCGCCCTCCGCAAGGCGCCGGTCTGCCCGGCGGTTGATTGTGCGCTCCCGAGACAGTACTTTGAAGGCGTGGCGCCAGTTCCCTTCGTTCGTCTGTTCGGCATCTCCGGCCGGCGCGCGGTCGAGTCGGTCGCGCCGCGCCGCACATTCCACGACGTCATCCTGCCGCCGGCGACGAGGCGAGCGCTCGACATCGCGCTCTCGCAGGTGACGCAGCACGATCTCATCTTCAACCGGTGGGGCTTCGCCGAGCGCCACCCCACTGGTCTTGCGCTCGCGTTCAATTTCGCCGGCCCGCCTGGCACCGGAAAAACGATCTGCGCCGAAGCCATCGCCCACTCGCTCGGCCGGCGTTTGCTGCTGGTCCGGTACGCGGAGCTTGAATCTCTCTGGATGGGGGAGACGCCGAAAAACGTGGCCACACTCTTCAAGGCCGCACGCGAAGAAGGCGCCGTGCTGCTGTTCGACGAGGCGGACGCGATTGCGTCGCGTCGATCGACCTCGGTCGATCTGGGTTTCCAGCGCGAGTCCAACACGGTGGTCAGCGTTCTGCTGCAGGAATTGGAGTGGTACAACGGCGTCGTCATCTTCGCCACCAATCTGGCGGCGAACTTCGATCCGGCGTTCGAGCGCCGGATCCGAACGCACGTGCTGTTCGAAATGCCCGGCCCTGCAGAACGCGAGCAGATCTGGCGCGTCCAGATGCATCCATCACGCACACCGCTCGCCGATGACGTGGATTTCCGGTTGCTGGCGGAGCGATACCCGGTGAGCGGCGGCGACATACGAAACGCGGTGCTGAAAGCGGCCCTGGCGGCCGCGGCGGAGCCGGGCCCCGACTCGGCGAAGCAGATCCACCAGCGACACCTGGAGGCCGGCATCACCGATGTCATCGCGGCGGGGCGCGTGATGCGGCAGTCGCTCTTTGAAGGCGTGGAGCGGGCCACCAGCCATAGCACTCTGCTGGCCGAAGCGGTCGCAGTGTCGCGTCTCCTCACGTATGCCCTCGCGTTCGCTGGCGCGGCGCTCGTGGTCGCTGTGATTGCGCTCACGGTGGCGCTGCTCAAGTGATCAATTGATCAGGGCGTACGAGTCAGCGCCTCGGATGGCTATCGGCGTGTGCGGTCAACCCTGCAGCGTTTAGCGGGACCAGCACCGCTGGGTGGGTAGCTGATCCCCGGGATCCCGCCGGTCGATGAACGCTGCGCAGCGCGGCGTTGGCTTCGAGGGTCGTCGCGTCGATTCCGATTGTTTTCTCCTTGACGAGCTTCGCATCGGCGAGTCGCTGCAACACCCACGTGAAGACCGCCTGATGCGTTTCGAGATCGATCAGTCGACGCGCCTTCGAAGTATCCAAGCAGCAGCATGCGGACGTCGCGACCCGGCGGCAGGCCAGGATGCCCGACATCGTCGGCGTAGAATCGGTGACAGAGCGTCTCCACGCACCCAGCCGCAGCGGAGGACGACCCATGGACCAGGTCGATCAGGAATTTGGTCAGCCCAACCCCAATGCGCCGGCAGCGCTCGCTCGATTTGCGTTTCTCATTGGCCGTTGGCAGTGCGCAGCAAAAGTGAGGTCGGCCACTGGAGAATGGCAGACGTTCCAGGCAACGTGGCTCGGTCGCTTCATTCTCGACGGCTATGCAATCGCAGACGAATACAGGATGACAGCCTCCTCCGGCGAACTGATCGTGCTCGGCGTGAACCTCCGCACGTATGACACCACCAATCAGATTTGGAACATGAAGTGGCTACACGCGCTGGCTGGAACGTGGGTGGACCTCGGACCGGAGGAGCTCGGTGGAGTCAGGTTCGATGGCCAGTCAATCGTCTACGCCTTCAAAGAGCCGATGGCCGCCCAAGCCTATACGCGTGCCACTTACACGAACATTTCCAAGACGCACTTCACGTGGCGAGGTGAGAAGTCTGACGACGGGAAAGCCTGGAGCGAATTCATGGTCGTTGAGGCCTATCGCAGTAAGGAGTAGGAGGCCGAAACTCGCCGCTATAACGAGAGATCCAGTAGGGCAAGGCCGAATTCGCTGCGCATCCTGCGGCGCAGATGCTGTGACGCTTCTACAACCACGACTTCCAAGGTCGGCCGAACGTAAGCATCCAACAGGTGACCGCCATGTGCGGTGCCATCCGACTTGCCGACGACGACGTGAGCATGGAGCTTCGGATCGTCCTTGTCGTCCTGAGCGATGTTGCCGACCAGCGACATCAGCTCGACCTGCTCCTGAATCGAAATTTTCTTGTAGTCTTTTTTCCTCACATCGAAGAATCCCAATGTGACGCGCTCGAAGGCTCCGATAGCGGTGAGATGGGCGCCTGACAGCTTGTGGTCTTTGGCGAATCGCAGCAGGACGGCGACGACCTCCTCACCGGTGTCGAACACGAGGGCGAATGTCTTCTCCTGTCCGGCCTGTATGAGCTTGGATTTCATGTCGCTCCCTCAATTCAGATCGCCGCGCTGTGCGGCCGCGGCAATGTGGTCCCCTATCCGACAGGCCACCGCCATGATCGTCAGCGACGGATTGGCGCCGCCGCCGGTCGGGAACAACGATCCATCGCAGATCCAGAGGTTCGGGACGTCCCACGTCCGGCCGTACCCGTCCGTGACGCTGTCATCCGGGGTGAATCCCATTCGGCAGCCACCCATCAGATGGGCGGTGTCGTTCTCGGTCCACAGGTCGCGAGCACCAGCGGCTTCAAGCGTCTGGCGCATGAATTTCAGCGCGTGGGCGATCAATCGCCGGTCGTTCTCGGAGTACGAGAAGGTCACCCGTGGAATTGGCAGGCCGTAGTCGTCGGTTTCCGTGGCCAACGCCACGCGATTTCGCTCGGAAGGTTCAACCTCGCCGACGATTTTGAGACCCGCCATGTGGTTGTATCGTGTCATCTGTTGGCGGAGGTCCATGCCCCACAGCCCCCTGGAAAGTGCCAGCTTGATGCTCCATTCACGCACGAGCGGACCCTGACTTGCGATGAGATAGCCGCCAGAGAAGTCTTTCCCTTCGTCCGTGTAGTTCCAGTGCTCGGTGAGAGCGAGGCTTGGCGGAGCTTTGTACCAGCGGATCTCATCTTCCAGCTCGCCATATACCCCGTGGTTGGCGTGGACCATGAGGTACTTGCCGACGAGACCGTTGCTGTTCGCGACGCCATCTGGACATTGTGGACATGCAGAGTTCAGTAGAAGCCGCGGTGTTTCGACGCTGTAGCCTGCGACGACAACGTGCCGCGCCCTTTGAAAACGCCATCCTCCCTGGCGGTAATAGTGGACGCCCGTGGCTCGATGATGGTGATCGATCTCAATGCGACCGACCATCGACAGATCGCGGATCTCGGCACCGCATTCGAGCGCACGCGGAATCCAGGTGACCAGCACGCTCTGTTTCGCATTCGTGCTGCAGCCAATGGCGCAGAAACCACGATAGACGCAGGGGCGTGCCGGACCGCGAGGTGACGAGAGGGTCGCGATGGGTGCGGCGGACCATTGGATGCCCATGCGCTCGCAACCGCGAGCGAGGACGATTGCGGCGGCGTTCAATTCGTGCGCCCGCCGCGGATACCGCGAGCGCCGGCGACCCCAGGGATACCTGAGAGGTCCGGAGACCTGCAGCATGTCCTCGGCCTCCTCGTAGTACGGCTCGAGGTCGTCCGAGCCGAATGGCCAGTCGACGCCATAACCAAGCAGGCTGCGAGACTTGAACCACTCGGGTCGGTAACGCGGTGTCAGCATGGTGAAATGCACGGTGCTGCCACCCACGCCCTTGCCGCTGTTGTTGGCGCCGAGCTGAATCGGATCCTCCCCGCCGGTAATGCGCTCGTCCTGCCAGTACAGCTTTTGCTGCTCTTTTTCGTCCGAAGCGAAGTCTTCCAATGGCCGCCAGAAAGGACCGGCGTCGAATGCCACGACGCGAAACCCTGCGGAGGCGAGCTTGCACGCGAGCGTCCCGCCACCTGCACCCGTGCCGACAATCGCGAAGTCCACCTCGTCATCGTCGCGGTAGCTGCGCATCGGCACCCATCCGCCGTTCCGAAAGACGTCTGGCGCCCGGCACTCCACTGCTCGCGGCAGGGCGGCGCTATTCATGGTGCGCCTCTTTGTCGCGCTCTGGCGCCTCCCACGGATCACGCTGGTTCGGACCGAGGCGAACATAACCTCGGGGCGACGCGGGCCCACCGAATCCGACCTCGCTCCACGCCGCGGGATGTGCGTAGTACTCCCCGACCACTTCTTTCAGGAGGACGGTAGTGAAGAAGCGCTGCGCTGGAAGGCGTGCCCAGACTTCACCGTCCACGTCCCCGGCCTGGATGGCCCTGAGCACCGCTTCCTGGTCGGCTTCAGGGAGCGACCGGAAGTTCGCGCCGAACCGGCGACGACTTTCCTGATCGATTCCCTCGAGGCCGCGACGCCACGCCTCGCGCAACGGAGGCATGTCATCGTACCGAAACCCATCGCGCCAGTCGTGATGAAGCTTCTCGTCAATCCACGGAACGATCGGGATCGGATCGGATCGCTCGGGTTGAGGAACGAGACGGCTGCAGACGGCCTCCAGAGTCTGCCACTCCATGTCACTGAAGAAGCGGCGCGTTGGTACTTCAGTGAGCCGCTTGCGAATGACCTCGCGCGTCTGGTCGTCCCACGATGGCGTGTCCCACTTCGCCAGGACGTCGTAGTCGTACGGGGTCCGAAATGGCGTCATGCCCGGTGCTCGGCTTGCCGAAGCTCGAGGGCCGCCAACCCCGCAAGCGCGAGGCCCGTAAATGCTGGCGGCGCGGGAAGTGGAGGCCCTGCCAGGAGGTTCTGACGCCAGTTGTCCCATCCGCCCATGCGCCGTTGTACTCCCCAGGCATGAAAGCCCATGCCGACGATACCGAGCCAGCCCGTGAGACGCAGGAGTGCGCCGGCAGCGCTGTGCGCTCTGGAAGAGCGGGTCAACGTAGCCGTTGCGAGGGTGACTGCGGCAATCGGTGGAATCGCCACCGGCGCGTACATGAAAGGATTTTGGAATGCGCCCCGGAAGTGGAGCGTACCCGCTTCCATCGTTGTCCCAGCCAGTCCGAGGGCTGAAAGGCTTCCGAGCGCCGCGGCCGGGCTTCTGGCGCAGGACGGCAGTGGCAATCTGGCGTCGTTCGATGGGTCGCTACTCGCAACCCGGGACGCAGCGATCCCCAAGAGTCCTGCCATAGTGATCGCGAGCGGCGCGGCTATTGGCGCGCCATGAAACACATTTGCCGAATTCCAGCCGCCGACACGCCGAGACACATTCACCATGTGGAAGCCGAATCCCGCCAGACCGGTGACCACCGACGCGGCGAACACTCCTCGAGCCAGGACGCCACGGCCGCGTGACGTGAACGCGCACGCCGTCGCACTGGTCAGCGTGGCGGCAGAAACGGCCGGCGCGATGAACATGGCGCGATTATGAAAACCGGCGCGATAGTGTTCGGCCGCGCTGTCCGTCAGAACGCTGGCCGCGAGCGTCGCCGCCGCGGTATTGAGCAACCGCGACGCCTTGAGCGACGCGCGATTCACGATCGGTGCTGTGGACAACTGCGAGGTGTGCGGCTCGAGGCCTCCGGTTCGTCGCTGTTTACGTCGCATGGCGCGCCACGCTAGATCAGCTCCTTCACGTTGTTGGAGAGCACCGTCAGCGCGATCTTGTCTCGATTCGGCGTACCCTTCAGCAGGGCCTCACCGAACTTGGCCGCCTGATCGGCCGTGACTTTGGGCGGCCTGGGTGGCACAAACGCGTCGACTATCGCTTCGACGACGACCGGCCCAGGAGCCGCTAGAACCGTTTCACTCAGCCGGCTGACTTGGCGGAGGCTTATCCGCCGGAGCGTGATCCTCGGACAACTCCGAGTCGATTTCCCGTTCAGCCTGCAGCCAGTCTTCGAGTGCTCTACCATGGGCGCCCCCTCGAGCCTCATATATCTCGTACGCACGACGTGCGATTCTGTTCATCCGAGATTCGGACGGGGCGCGTTCGTCCTGTCGCGTACCGTCGGTGGCGGGTGAGGGAGAGAATGAGCCATCGCGTCGGCGTTGCTGTTTAGTGGATGCTGTCTGTAACATGACTCCTCGCTTTCAGACCGGAACGCTTCTCGCTCATACCGCGTCGTCGCCTGGTCGTGGCGCGACTTTAGCGCGTATCGCAAGTTGCGTCGAGCGTCACCGCAATTTCAGTGCCGGCTCGCCCTCTTCGACGTGCCGGCAATCAATGATCGAACGCACTGAGATCACGGCTCATCTTGTAGTGATAAACCCGCCGCATTGCGTTGTCGAACAGGATCCTTACGAGTTCCGGTGTGAGATACTTCACACCGCTTGCCCAACCGGTGAAATTGGACGACGGCATTGTCTTGCGTGGCGCGCGCTTCGAGCGCATGCTTCCTCGACAGTACCGTGGTGCGCATGTCGAACGAGCGGCTTGCCCAGCAGATCGCGTTTCTCGTCGAAGTCGACCGGCTGAAGACCGTCCTTCGCCGAACGCCAGTTTCCGACAACTCACGGCTCGAGAACTCAGCCGAGCATTCGTGGCATCTGGCGCTCGCCGCGATGACCCTACACGAGTACGGCCCGGAGGGCGTGGACACGTCGCACGTGCTGGAGCTCGTCGTCGTGCACGATCTGGTCGAGATCGATGCCGGTGACACGTTCGCCTACGATGTCGCCGGCCAGGATACCAAGGCCGCGCGCGAGCGTGCCGCTGCGGATCGGATCTTCGGCCTGCTGCCGGCCGACCAGGCGCACCGGCTTCGCGCCCTCTGGGAGGAGTTCGAGGCGATCTCGACGCCCGAGGCGCGGTTCGCGAACGCCCTGGATCGTCTGCAGGCGCTGCTTCAGAACATGAAAGCGGGTGGCGGGAGCTGGGCCGCCTACGAGGTGACGCGCGAGCAGGTTCTGCGCCGCATGGCGCCCGTCGAGACCGCGTTGCCCGACGTCTGGCCGTTCGTCTGCGAGGTCATCGATCGCTATTGCGCCATGGGAGCGATTCGATCGTAGAGCTCTGCGGTGCAGTGAACAAGGAATCGATCATGAAGCGAGCTTCTTGCATCACGCTCCTGGCCACCCTGGCGCTCTGGAGCTTCCCGGGCACAGCGGCGAACGACGGCAAGGTGTGGTGGCCGCAGTTCAGAGGGCCGAATTCGTCGGGACTTGGTGACGGCAAACCGCCCGTTCACTTCGGCCCGGACCACAACGTCCTCTGGAAGGCGCCTGTCGGGGCCGGATTGTCGTCGCCCATCGTCTGGGCAGGTCGTGTGTTCCTGACGGAGTTCGATCAGCCGAGCAAACAGCTCGCCACGCTGAGCATCGATCGCCGCACGGGGCGGATCTTGTGGCGGCGTACGGTTGCGCCGCAACAGATCGAAAAAGTACACGAGCTCAGTAGCCCGGCCGGCGCGACGCCTGTGACCGACGGCGAGCGCGTTTATGTCTATTTCGGATCGTATGGGCTCGTGAGCTACGACCTGAACGGCACGCCGAAGTGGGAGAGGCCGCTTCCGTTGCCGGAGAATCCCTATGGCGCCGTCGCGTCGCCGATCGTCGCCGGTGAGCTATTGGTGCTTAACCATCAAGGCAACGATGCCTACCTGCTTGCCGTCAATCGCCGCGACGGTCGCACCGCGTGGAAGACAGACCGCTCGAAGTTCCAGTATGGGTGGTCGACGCCCGTGCACTGGCGTCACGATGGCATCGACGAGATCGTCGTGCTGGGCGGTGACTTCAAGCCTGACCAGCGGCTCATGGCCTACAACCTTGCGGATGGAAAGGAGCGCTGGTGGGTTGGGGGCCTGCCGCCGTGCGGGAAGAGCACGCCGGTCATTGGCGCTGGCTTACTGTTTTTCGCCGCGCCGGACATCATCATGGAGCCGGCAGCGGAGCGACGGTCCCCTGAACGCGCCGCGCAGTTGTACGCGAACAACGCGGCGCGGGTGGCGGCGGTTCGTCCGGGCGGCGCGGGTGAAGTGAGTCAGACGAATATCGCCTGGTCGGAGCGCAAGGGCGTCCCAGGCGTGCCTTCGCCTTTGTATTACAACGGCCGGCTCTATACCTTTCAGAACGGCGGAATCGTTTTCTGTCGCGTGGCAAAGACCGGCGAGTTGCTCTACAGCGGACGACTGGGAGCGCCGGGCTACTACTACTCCTCGCCCGTCGCGGCCGATCAAAAGATCTACATCGCATCAGCCGACGGTGTGGTCGTCGTGCTCGAGGCCGGTGAAGAGCTGAAGATCCTGGCGACAAACAAACTCGATGGTGGGGTTCTCGCCACGCCGGCCCTCATCGACGGAAACATCTATGTGAGGACCGACAGTCACCTGTACGCGTTTGGAAAGTGATCGATGATGCGCGTATGGACGAAGGGAACCAGGAATGGAATCGCGCCGATTCCGAACAGGAGTCTTGAATGGCAGACATCGCTATCACGTTGACCGTCCTGATTATGCTCGCAATCCAGTGGCTCGCGAGCGTCGCCGCGGTCGTGGTAGGCGTCTGGATCGCCCAGGCATGGCAGCCTCGCATTCTTCATCGAATCGCTGCGACGCGAGGCGATGCCGGGGGCATCGCTTGACGATGCGTGCGCGGCGGATAACGCGGCGACCGCAATGTTCGTCCTCAAAGTGGCGACCGATTGACCCGTCGCAGGTGGTAATCACACCGGCGTTTATCGCGCGTACTCAGTATCGGCAGGCGTGATGAGCTGCTGTGCTCCCTGCGGGGAAGAGGTCTATCGATCGACGGGGACGTAAAAGGACAAGCCTCGCACATGCTCGTTGATTTTCAGGCGGTGCTGCAATGCCGGGAACGCGCGCTGCTCGCAGTCCATCCGCTCGCACGCCCGGCAGGTCACGCCCACAGGGACGATCGCCTCGCGCGTATGGAGGTTCATGCCCTCCGCGTAAATCATCCTGGCGGCATGCCGCACCTCGCACCCGAGCCCCAGGGCGAACTCAGTCCGCGGCGCGTGATACCCGCCGCGCGCTTTCCGGACCGTGCGCGCCACCCAGAAGTGCCGCGTCCCGTCAGGCATCTCCGACAACTGCGTTCGAATCTCGCCCGGCGTGAGGAATGCCGCGAACACCACCCAGCGAGGGCATGCGCCGCTGTAGCGGGCGAAGCGCAGCCCCGACGCGCTGAACCGCTTCGAGATGTTGCCGGCGATATCGACGCGCACCATGTGAAACGGCACGCCTTCGTGCCCCGGTTTCCGGAGCGTCGTCAGTCGATGGCAGGTCTGCTCGAACTTGACGCGGAAGCGGTGCCCCAGCAGTTCCAAGTCGTATCGCTCCGCCTGCGCGGCTGCGAGGAATGCGTCATACGGCATCAGCACCGCCGCCGCGAAGTAATTGGCGAGCGCCACGCGGCAGAGGGCGCGCGATTCGTCGTTCGTCAGCAGCGGATCCGCTGCGATAGCGTCGATCGCATCGGACTGGGTGAGCAGGCCGATCTGGTAGGCGAGCTGAAAATTGCGGCTGCCCCGCCGCAGCACCTCCGACAGCGTGAGCTCGCGTCGTGCGGGATCGTAGCGGCGGGTCGCGCCGCCCATCGCATCCGCCTGGTCCAACCGCACCTTGACGCCGCAATACGACTCCAGATAGCGCGTGAGTTGCTCGGCCATGTCGCCGATGTCGAGCCGGCCGTCGCGCCACACACGCGCCGATCCTTCCTCGAGGACAGGAAAGAAGTTCGCGTGGTGCTGAATCAGATCGCTCACCTCCTCGGTCGGCAGGCGGAGCGTCTCCTCGGACGCCAGGTCCTGTCCGTCGGAGAGTCGCGCTGCCAGGCTGTCCCGCGACCGCGCTGCGCTGTGATACGCATCGAACAGCCTGACGATGGCCCGTGACAGCACCGGAGATGTCGCGACGAGGTCCCGCACCTCCTGAGTGGTCACGTCGTCTTCCTCGAACAGCGGATGGGCAAAGACCTCGATCAGCTCCCCGATCCGGCGGGTGTCAGCATCGGTCGAAAACGTCTTCAGATCGATCTGAAGAATGTCGGCGAGCTTGATCAGCAGCGGCGCAGGCAAGGGCCGGCGATTCTGCTCGATCAAGTTGAGATAGCTCGGCGAGATTCCGAGCTGCGACGCGAGCTGCGCCTGCGTGATACGCCCCCGCCGCCGTAGCGCGCGCACCCGCCCTCCCAGAGCCGCCATTTGCGCCATCGACTTCCCCCGCCGTGCAGAGAGCAAGAGCTGAGCCGTTTTGACAACGTTGACAGGTTGACAATCGGACGTCGACAATCCTGCGCCGCTTTTACGCCATAAATCGCCTGATTTCCGCCCCTTCGGCCCGCACGATGCTCACCCGCTGTCAAGGAAGTCGAGAGTCGTCCGAAATGGAAGCGGTCAGCCATTATTCGGAACCAAAAGGCTCCAGAGAGGAAGAGATCATGCCCGCTCCTGACTCCGTCGCGGAAACGATCATGTCGGAAACCGATCGGTGGGCCGGCATAACGCGCCCGTATGGCCAGGCGGAGGTCGAGCGGCTGCGAGGGTCACTGCGGATCCAATACACCCTCGCGGAGCGCGGCGCCCGGCAATTGTGGGACCTCCTGCACGGCGAAGACTACGTCAATGCATTAGGCGCACTCACCGGCAGCCAGGCCGTCCAGATGGTCCGCGCCGGACTGAAGGCGATCTATCTCTCGGGATGGCAGGTGGCCGCAGACGCGAACACAGCGGGCCATACGTATCCGGACCAGAGCCTCTATCCGGCCGACAGTGTGCCCACCGTCGTGCGCCGCATCAATCGGGCACTGCAGCGCGCAGATCAGATCGAATGCGCCGAAGGACGGACCGGCCGCGACTGGTTCGTGCCGATCGTCGCGGATGCGGAGGCCGGATTCGGCGGCCCGCTGAACGCGTTCGAGCTGATGAAAGGCATGATTGAAGCGGGCGCGGCGGGCGTCCACTTCGAGGACCAGCTCGCCTCGGAAAAAAAGTGCGGGCATCTCGGCGGCAAGGTCCTGGTGCCCACTGGCCAGTTCACACGCACGCTGATCGCCGCACGCCTGGCCGCGGATGTCATGGCAGTGCCGACGCTCGTCATCGCGCGCACCGATGCGGACAGCGCCAAGCTTCTGACGTCCGACGTCGATCCGCGCGACCATCCGTTCATCGTGTGTCCAGAGCGCACACCCGAGGGATTCTATCGCCTCCGGTGCGGAATCGAATGCGCCATTGCGCGCGCCGTGGCTTATGCGCCGTATGCGGACGTGCTGTGGTGCGAGACGTCTACGCCGGACCTCGACGAGGCGAAGGCATTCGCCGAAGGCGTGCATCGCGAATTTCCCGACAAGCTGCTGGCCTACAACTGTTCGCCGTCGTTCAACTGGCGGAGGTTCCTGGATCCGTCGAGGATCGCGACGTTCCAGCGCGAGCTTGGCGCCATGGGCTACCGATTCCAGTTCGTCACGCTCGCCGGCTTCCACGCGCTGAACTACGGCATGTTCGATCTCGCCCGCGGATATCGCGAGCGCGGCATGGCGGCGTACTCGGAGCTGCAGGAGCGGGAGTTCGCAGCGGAAAGCGTCGGCTACACCGCCACACGGCATCAGCGCGAAGTGGGCACGGGCTACTTCGACCGCGTCACCGATGTGATCGCGGGCGGCGCGGCATCAACGAAGGCGTTGGAGGGGTCAACGGAAGCCGCCCAGTTCTGAAGCGCGCGTCCAGCGCCGAAGGAAAAGGAGCGAGTCTTCAAGTCGCCCGAGCAACTGTAGCCACGAGGCGATCTGGTTCGAACTGGCACAAGGGAGCCTCACGACGACTTCCTGCAGATGATCGGGTGGGGAACATGATTCCCGTGATCGCAACGTCGGCAGCGCGCCGGCGTGGCAGTCCTCCGCGCCGACATGCCCGTAAGAAAGAGATACAGGAAGCGACGTCGTGATCGTGACGGCGGGCCAGACGATCGCAACAGTTCGAATCAGCAAACGTAGGACGACGCGCGCTCCCTCCCTCGCGGTCAAAGAAGCCCGCAACTACAGCTCGAAAAGTTTTCTGGCGCGTGCGTTGCACGCCGAGGTCGTTCGCTCTGCGCTGCGCAGAATGTCGGCAGTGAGGCGTAAGAGAGCTGGAGGATCGGAATGCTTCACAGAATGATTTTCCTAGGTGTCACCCTCATTTTTGCTCTGGGGACGGTCTTGCTTGCCGACCCCCCGACCGTGAGCATTCAGCAACAAGCCACGCTGGTTCAGCTTGAGGATCCCGTTTTTGGAGGCCCTCCGATTACTGTCGGCGTTGCAGTAACGATAGTCGTGAACTGCGGCGCTGACGATCCGACTGAGTTTGAGCTAAACGTCGGTGTCAGACAGGGCGAGACAGCGAGCGAGAGCGGTGGCGTGTTTTTCGATTCTACCGGCGGCAGGGAAGTAGTTACCGTCGAGGTCTTTGGGCCGTTCAATCCTGGTGAGGCAAGCGCCACCGCCGTTCTCGCGTGTGGAACCCTTCTTGAAGGCTTGGCGTTGGGGCAGACGATCAACATTTCGGAATAAACCGTACGCCGATCGCTTCAAAGCCCACAACTCGCCTGTAACCTGTCGCACTGCACGAGCGCATGCGCACCTCTAACGAGGTATCGCAGCTCTCGACGCGTCCGCGCCAGTTACCTGGTTCTCACCGCCTCATCGCGCATCGCCGTGGTGAGCCTGACTTTCGCCAGTTGGAAGTAAATGAGGTGACGCGAGAGTTTCAGGTGAGTGAGCTACCAGGGCGGCTCACAGCCTGCTGTCGGTGTGATCCGCACCAATTCCGCGCGACGGTTCATCGCGCGACCGGCGGCTGTGCTCCCGAAATCGAGCGGCCGCCGCGCACCGCAGCCTTTGGCGATCAAGCGCGCCCCTTCGACACCGCGGGCTGCGAGCCAGTCAACTACAAGCTCCGCGCGTCGTGTCGAAAGGGACACCGCATCTGATTCCGATCGATCAGCAAACGCTTTTACCAGGAGTCTCAATCCACGATCGCGGAGCAGTTCCTTGAGCACGGCGAGCAACGGTTCATCCGCACCTGCCGCAAGCACGGCACGGTTCTCCTCGAACCGAATCTTCGCTCCACGGAATGGCAACGTCGCCCGGGCGAGATCCCGTCTTCGCGCCAGCTCGAGGCCGTACGCCACGTCGAGCGCTACCGGGTCCTGCGAACGGGGCGGCGCTGCGGCCAATAAAAGAAGCGCATCAAAATTGTCCTCGACGACGCCCGTTGAGAGATCAAACCCGATCCGCTGAACGTCGACGCCACCCAGCCATGTGTCCCGCACTGATACCCCGGCCGGCAGCGCCCAGCCCTGAAGCCGCGTTTTGATGTGGGGATCCAGCCGTCCAGAATCGAGCACCCCCACGACCCAGCTCTGACCGGGAAACCGCGAATCGAGCAGGTGAATGAGGCTATTCGGAAAAACGACCTGGCGACTGATGTGCGCGCCGCCGATCAAGATCAGCACCCTGTCTTTGCGACGCAGGACTTCACGATCGATTACGTGCGCGACATGCGCATCGCGCCAGTCGTTCATGTCCTCGTCCGCGGGGCTTGTGACAGCGCTCCAGTCGATCGGCGGGTCGCCGAGCAGGACGCGAATGCGGAGCGCGGACGGCAGCTGTGCATTCACGGAACGTGTTTCAGCAAGCATGTGCTCATACATCGGGAGTGACCAGATTCCGCTGACCTGAGTCGTGTCCTCCCAGACGTGGCGCAGTTCATCGCGAGTGACCGGCGCGCCCGAGATATAGCGGTCCATCACTGGTTGATAGCGGGCATTTCCGAACTCGATGACGATGTTCCTGACGGTCCGGGGAAAACGGCGGTCGCGAATCAGAGTGGTGAAGAAATCCAGGGTTTCCAATTGCCCGTGTCCGGCACCTTCGCTGAGGGCCACGACCGGGTAGCGCTTAAACGCACTCAGAATCAGATCCACCGCCGGTCGCGCCCGGAGGTCAGCATCGGCCGGCCCGTCCGCTCCTGAAATGCAGGCAGCGCCGCTGACAGCGAGGGCAACGATCAACCGAGTGGCGGTTTTCATCGGGGTGCCGAGTCAGCATTCTACTGACACCGCGCGCGTCGATCCGGTAAGTCGCGCTGCGGACCGAGTAGGCCTTCGGCAGCCAACTACCAATCGAACCCCGAGCGTGCGTGACTCCTGACGAGTCGCCAAGGGTTTACTGTCGCAGACCGCGCTCATGGGCGAGCCGTCATTCACGCTTGTGACCTGTCCTCAGGGGCGAGAGGATAGAGCAGTCGGAGCGGTGCCTGACGGAATATGGCCGATCAGCTGAATATGGATCTGTTGCCGGGCGTCCCGTAGCCAAATGGCAAGTCTCGGCCACGTAGCGATCGGTCTGGTTGCGGCCAAGGCATACCACGGCAATCGCCGACCGCGATGGTCATCGGTACTCTGCTGGTCAGCGCTGTCGCTGCTGCCCGACATCGACGTCATCGGTTTCGCGTTCGGTGTTGAGTATGGTGACCCTTGGGGTCATCGAGGGGCGACACATTCCTTTGCGATCGCTTTGATCGGCGGATTGGCCGCCGGAGTGATCGCGCGCGCGTTCAGGCGACCGGCTGTCGCGACCACGCTCTTTGCGGCCGCCGTCCTCGCGACCCACCCGTTGCTCGATATGATGACCGACGGCGGTCTCGGGTGCGCCCTGTTCTGGCCAATTAATCCAACGCGATACTTCGCCTCATGGCGCCCGATTCCGGTAGCGCCGATTGGAGCCGCGTTTCTCTCGCCGGCCGGCGCCTTCGTCGCGCTGATCGAACTGCTGCTGTTCGCGCCCATGGTGGTCGTCGCCGTCCGGCCAGCTGCGAAGGAAGCGCGAGCTGCCTTAGCCGTCAGCGTTGTGCTGTCGCTCGCCACGGCGTGGCTCATGACCTCGCGCGACACCGTTCGTGAAACGATCATCGGTGTTGTCGTCCGCGAGGACACGGCCTACACACCCGGGTTCTCCGATGATGCGTTTCGCCAGATCACTCCACGACGCACCGACACGAGCGTGCGTCAGTCGCTTGGTAAGCCGTACGTTGAGAGTTGGTTCTATCCACCCCGGCACCAACCATTCCAGTCAGCAGCGGTGACGTCCGCGGCCGCCTTCGCAGGCGAGTGCATCTCCATTCGCTTCCAGAAAGACATGGTCGTGTCGGCGGCGGGCGCGTCCGCGTGCCGCGATGCTGGCGTTCGCGTTGGGCTCGAGCGCCGCGACGTCGAGCGACTTCTAGGCAAACCGCGCGAGGCGTGCTGGCAGTACACGTGGAGCCCAACAGGCCGGCCGCACCGACTCCGGATGGTTTGTTTCCTGAACGGTACCGTCGATTCGGTGGTTCGGCGATGGGCGGGTTCGTCCCTTGAATGACATCGTCGCCGTGGTGCGTCAGGTGTGTAGAACGGATGCTCGAGGACGGCTCGCGCGGCAATGGCGTCTCCGAGTTTCGCGACGATGCGGTCGCCGAGCGCGACGGTGTCTTCTCTTGCAAGCAACGTGATGCGTCGTTCAGGGAACGCGAACCCGTGTTGCGCGAGTCGATCCAGCGCGTGCAGCATGATCGTGATGTCGAAAATAGATCCGCGAGGATCCGCGGCGAATGTCGTAGGGAAAGGCATCGGCAACATGATCAAGAAAACGCGTTGGTCCTTCAGCGTGTCGGTTGCGCCATCCCAAGCGATTATCCGCACACCGTGGCCGAGGCCACACACGCCGTATCTGCACGCTTTCAAGGCGCACGCGCAGCGCTATCGGCGGCGCAAACGCCTCGCGCTCTCGCTGATGATTGGATTCATGGTCGTCGGCGTGCTGATCATGAGCATCAACGTGCCGAATGAGGTCGCAATCTGGGGAGGCGGGCTGATGGCTGCGTCGTGGTTGTTCGCGGTCCTCATCTTCGTGACCGGTCTGAGGTTGCGGTGCCCCGCTTGCAAGAAACGACTGGAACCCGCGCGCGGGTTGTACTGTCCGGCGTGCGGGAGTGGCCGGTTCGACTACGGGCGCCACAAGATTGGACCAGTGTTCGCGCGCTACCTTACTGTCCGGCGTGCGAACTCAAGATTGTTGAGGCGAGCGGCGACGAGTCTCGCAGTTACAGGATCCGAGGATGCACCCACTGTGGCGTCATGCTCGACGACACCGGGTTATGAGGAAGCCGCAACACAACTGTGTGAAGGGCGGAGGCCTGAGACCGAGGTGCGTGCGGTCGCGCTCCGCGCTAGAATCCTCGCGCGCGTGCAGCGACGCGGCGGCGCGGACAGGATCCGGCTCCCAAGCCGTACACGGATGTGTTGCGGAGTTCGTCTCGCTGATTGACGGAGGGGGAAACGCATGAGCGTCAGGAACAGTCGCCGTGAGTTCTTCGGCCTCGCCGCCGGCGCACTGGCCACCGTGAGTCTGTTTCCAAAGAGAGCCATGGCGCGATCCGCAGTCGACAAGCCTGCATTGCTCGGAGGCAGTCCGGTGCACACCGGGAGTTGGCCCAAGTGGCCGGAGTGGCGCCAGGGCTGGGAATCCCTTATCCTGCAAGTGCTGCGAAGCGGCCAGTGGTACCGCGGCTCGGGCGAGCAGGTGCCGCGATTCGAGGCGGCATACGCGGAACTGCTCGGCGCCAGGCGCTGCCTCGCCACCGCGAGCGGAACGACGGCGCTCATCGTCGGTATGCACGTGCTTGACGTCGACGCCGGCGATGAGGTCATCGTCTCGCCATTCACGTTCATCGCCAGCTATAACGCGATCCTGTTTCACAAGGCGCTGCCGGTTCTTGCCGACACCGATCCCGCCACCCTGACGATGGACCCGGCTTCCATCGAGAGCCGAATCACGGAACGCACGCGCGCCGTCATGCCGGTGCACATCTACGGGATGCCCTGCGACATGGATCCGATCCTGGCGATCGCGAGAAAACATCGTCTCGCGGTCATCGAGGACGCGTGTCAGGCCTGGCTCGCGGAGTACAGGGGAAACAAATGCGGGACGATCGGCGACCTGGGCTGCTTCAGCTTCCAAAACTCCAAGCACCTGCCGTCGGGCGAAGGTGGCGCTATCACCGGCAACAGTGACGACCTCATCGATCGGGCCAGCTCGTTCCACGACTGCGGACGCCCGTACGGGAACTTCAAGGGGGCACGGCCCAATTTCACGCGCGGCGGCAACTTCCGCATGCAGCACTTCCAGGCGGCCATGCTCCTGCAGCAACTCGACAAGCTGCGCGAAGACACGGTCAGGCGCCGCGAAAACGCCGCGCGGCTGTCCGCCTCGCTAAAGGAGATCCCCGGCATCCTGCCGGCGCGCCTGCCCGAGAACAGCCAGGCGGTCTGGCATCTCTACCCATTCCGGTACGACGCCGACAAGTTCCAGGGGCTGCCGCGCGAGACGTTCATCAGGGCGATGCGGGCCGAAGGGATCCCCTGTTTGACCGGTTACCAGGAGCAGTATTTCGACGGTCTCCTGGACGAAGCCATTGCTTCGCGCGGCTTCACGCGGCTCTTCAGTGCCCGGCGCCTCAAGGAGTATCGCGACAGCTTTCAGGAACTGAAGGGCAACCGCCAGGTGTGCGCCACAACCGTCGCGATGACGCAGAACCTGCTGCTTGCTGAACCGACGGACATCGATCACATCGGGGAGGCGATTCGGAAGATCCAGGCCCACGGCGCGGAGTTGGCCAGGGCATGATCCTTTCCGATTAACCCGGAGTAGCCGCGACTACGGCCGGTGGATGAGGCGGAGAAGATCACCGGGCGTCAACAACGTCGCCCTGACCGGTTCGGCCGATACTTCATCAGCGCCCCTGTCCTTCGGATCCCTGCGGGGCTGACCGTCCATGTCGAACGTGACGGCCGGGTAGTCGCCGATCGCGCTGTCGATCGCGGGGGCCACCCGGAGCGCCCGCCGCCCAAGCGCAGAACCACAGCCGCGGCGGGATCGATGTGCGAGATTCGTGGTGGGCGCTTTCTTATTCGTGTCTCAGGGCCATCATCGGCTGAACGCGGACGGCGCGTCTCGCGGGGACCCAGCACGCGAGCACCCCGATGGTGATGATCAGCAGAATCACGACCGCGAACGTCACGGGATCGTTCGGCGATATGTTCCAGAGCTGCGCCCTCAACAGGCGATTCGTCCCGAAGCTGATGGTCAGCCCGATGAGCAGGCCGGCGGCGACCAGCTGGAGACCGAACCGCACGATCATTCGTATTACGTGCCCGGACTCTCCGCCGAGTGCCATGCGGATCGCGATCTCGCGCGTCTGTTGGGACACGGTGTACGCCAGGACGCCGTAGATGCCGAGTGCCACGAGCACGGCGCCCGTGCCAGCAAAAAGACCCAGGACAAGCAAGCTGAAGCCGGTACGCGCGTAGAAATTCATCTGAATCAGTCGTTCGAGCGTGAGCGGATTGACCAGCGCCACCTGCGGATCTACCGCCTGAATCTCACGACGCATGCTGTTCACCGCACGCAGGGGATCATCGGTAGTGCGCACGAGCAGCGCGAAGCCGCCCGGAAGCCGCAGGCTGAACGGAACCAGTACTTCCGGCATCGGCTGGTCACGCGGTCCCACCGTCGCAACCTCCTTCATGATGCCGATGACCTGGAACGTGGGATCGGTGATGGGCCGGGGCAGCGTCGTCAGCCGCGGAAGCCGGATGACGCGCGCGAGAGGGTCCTCCGATCCGAAGTATCGCCGCGCGAGCGTTTCATTGATGACGGCAACGTGGTGCGCCTGCTCGATATCGATCGTCGAGAGTCCGCGTCCCTTCACGATTGGAATGCCGAGCGTTTCGGGCAGGCGCTCGCTGCCGAACAGCACCAGCGCCTGTGACGTTGGCTGCAGCGCCATCCCGGGAATCTCGAGCGCGCTCGGAAGGCCCCCGAACGGAGGGAAGCCACCCGCCGCTATCGCAACGGAGACGACACCCGGCACTGTCGCCGCGCGGTCGGTGATCTGCCGGTACACAGTTCGTTGATCGTCCGCCGACGCGGTGCGCTGCTGAGGAAACGCCATGCCGGCGATGAGCACGTTCTTCGGATCGAACCCGAGGTCGGCCCCGACGAGCTTCACGAAGGTCCGCATCAACAGCCCCGCGCCGAGAAGGAGCACAATCGAGAGCGCGACTTGCGCGATCACGAGACCGCTTCGCATTCTCGTCTGCCGGCGTCCGCCCGTCGTCCTGCCCGACACATTCGCGCCGGCGCCAATGTCGCGCCGCACGCTCTGCAGCGCCGGAAACAGGCCGAACGCGAACGTCGAGACCGCCGCCACAATGACGGCAAACACGAGGACTGGCCGATCCAGCCGGATCTGCGTCTCCCACGGCACTCCCTGACCCGGTGGCAACAGGCTGGCGAGCGCCTGGATGCCGCCATAGGCCATCAGTGACCCGACGGCCAGTCCGCCGGCGGCGAGGAGCGCGCTTTCAACGAGCAGTTGCCGGACAATGCGGCCGCGGCTCGCGCCGATGGCAACGCGAATCGCAATCTCGCGCTCGCGCATGGTCGCGCGCGCCAGCAGCATGTTGGCCACGTTGCAGCATGCGATCACGAGGAGCAAGCCCACCGCGCCGAACAGGGTGTACAACACCGCGCGGAAATCCCTCACGACCCAGTCGACGACCTTGATGACCTGAAAGCGGTACTGCGGCGGATACTCGTTCGGGTACTCCTTCGCACGGCGGGCGCCGATCACGTTCAACTGCGCTTCCGCCTCCTTCGGGGACACGCCCGGCCGCAGGTGCGCCTGGAACGCACGGGTTCCCCGCGGTGTGCGCGGGTCGTCAGTGCGGTTGATCGCAGCCGGTAGCCAGAGATCGGCGATGTTCCACTCGAACCGCGGAGGCATGACGCCGATCACCGTCCACGGCATGCCGTCGAGGATCAGCGTGCGCCCGATCACGTCGCGGTCTCCGCCGAACGATCGGATCCACGCCCGGTGGCACATGACCGCGACCGGCGGCGCGCCTGGCGCCGCATCCGCCGTGTCGAAGACGCGGCCGATCATCGGCTTGACGCCCAGGAAATCGAACCCGTTGGCCGTCATCCACGCGACGTCGAGCCGCTCGGTGCCGTTCTCGCTCTGCCAGAGCATCGAGTCGCGGCTGGTCCCGACCACGTCTTCGAACGCGGTGGCCTGCTCCTGATAGTCCAGGAACTCCGGAGCGGGGAAGTACGGACCGCGGAGCTGGCGATCCGAGCTGTCACGCAGGACGACGTTCACGAGCCGATCGGATCGCGAGTACGGAAACGGATCCAGCACGACATTCCGCACGACGCTATAGATTACGGTCATCGCGCTGATGCCGAGCGCCAGGGTGAGCGTCGCCGCGATCGTGAATCCGCGTGTCCGCGACAGCGTGCGAACGCCGTACGTTATATCGCGCCGCAGATCCGCGATCCAGCGAAACGATCGCGCGTCGCGCTGCAGCTCTTTGACCTGTTCGATGCTCCTCATCATCTCACCTCGTGGACCGGCGATTGCGCCGGAAACCGCGAAACGTCGCTATTCCGCATTCGCACCGAAGGCGAGCAGGCGGCCGTCACAGTCCTTCACGACGAATTCGCGCGAGTGCCAGGGCGTGCCGCCGAGTTCTCGCGTGAACTCGACACCGCGGGTGGCATACTCCGCGTAGAGCGCGTCCGCATCCTCAATGAACACGTAGGCGTCGAGGAGCTCGTCGGCGTATTTGTCGGGGTTCGGCGCCGGCGATTCGGCCCGGCGGAAGTGGATTCTGTGCTGATCGCGCGCGACAATGGCGTAGACCGGTGGATCCTGCCAGGTGCCGAGACATTCGAAGCCAAGCTTGTCCCTGTAGTAGGTGAGGGTCGCAGGCATGTCCGTGGTGAAGAACTGGGGCGCGATCTGGCGGATCATGTCGCTCAACATACCATTGGTCATTGTCGTGGGTTCCTGACCGTTACTCCGATCGGATCCGGGCTGCCAGTCAACTGGCGTATCGCAAATCTCAGACTGGTCATGGACATCTTCGATGCGCCTTTATGCTGAATCGCAACAGCTTAGCCGTCTCCTCCGGCATCTGTTCGCCACTGATTCCAGGAGATCGGCGATCCGTTTCAATAACGCCCGGATCAGACGGTTGACGTCGGCAGGGATGCCCGGCATTGGTTTGCTTGTACCACATTGTCCAGCGACACCTTATCGCGGCGGAATGGGAGGCGGCACTCGCGTCCGCGTTCCAGAC
>JBKOZS010000216.1:0-14936 GCA_046726015.1 Acidobacteriota bacterium | reverse complement strand
GGCATACCCTGGGCTGACATCGCGGGCATGCCGAGTGAGTGTCCTGATTCACGCCTACTTCGGCGTCGACCTGATAGATCGTCTGGCACACGATTATTGAGGATCTCGCAGAACTCAGAGTTCAAATTCAGACGCTTGCACCGTTCGACGAGAGTTGAACAGCCTCACGCTGCTCACGAAAGACATCGATTGCGCTCGGCATGCCTATCTCTCCTGAATCAAGTCCTCATTGCGGTCTGGCTCACGGGCTGGGCACCTTCAACTTGTCCACAAAATGTCCACAAAATTCGGTACAGCAAAAAGAGGCAGCGGAAGCTGCCTCTTTTGCTAAGAAAATTGGTGGACGGCAGGAGGCTCGAACTCCCGACCTCCGCGTTGCGAACGCGGCGCTCTCCCAACTGAGCTAGCCGCCCACTCTGAGGATGGTTCGCGCCGGGGACGCACGACCCGCATGGTCGCGCGCGGCACGAATCTCGATTATACCACGGTTGCTATACTCCCGAAGTCATGCCAACGCCCGAAAACCGATCAGGGATCCACCGCATTGGTGTCCTCACCGGAGGCGGTGATGCACCCGGTCTCAACGCGGTCATCCGCGCCGTGGTCAAGGCGGCCGTCAATTGCCACTGCGAGGTGATCGGTCTCGAAGACAGCTTCGACGGGTTGATCGAACCCAACCGCTGGCGCCGGCTGACGCCGAAGGACGTGACGGGGATCCTTCGCATTGGCGGCACGATTCTCGGCACGACGAACCGTGGCAACCCGTTCGCCTATCCTGCCGGAAATGGCCGCACGCGCGATTACTCGGCGCGCTGCCTGGAGATGTATCGCGAACTGCAGCTCGACGCGCTCATCGTCATTGGCGGCGACGGCACACTCAGTATCGCGCACGAATTCTCGAAACGCGGCATGCGGCTCGTCGGCGTTCCCAAGACCATCGACAACGACATCGTCGAGACGACGAATACATTCGGGTTCGACACGGCGGTGAGCTTTGCGACCGAGGCGATCGATCGGCTGCACTCGACCGCGCACGCCCATCACCGCACGATGGTCGTCGAGGTCATGGGGCGCAATGCGGGATGGATCGCGTTGTATTCCGGCATCGCCGGCGGCGCGGACGCGATCCTGATCCCGGAGATCCCCTACAACCTCGAGAAGGTCGTCGAGCGCATCCACGAGCGCGACGCGATGGGCGCACGATTCAGCATCGTGGTTGCCGCCGAGGGCGCAAAGCCAGTCGGCGGTTCGACGATCGTGGCAAGGGCGGGACGCGCGGATGTCGCGGAAAAGCTGGGCGGCGTCGGCGCGGTGGTTGCCGCGCAGCTCGAACAGTTGACCGGCAAGGAATCGCGCAGCGTCGTCCTCGGGCACCTGCAGCGCGGCGGGGCGCCCACCAGCTTCGACCGCATCCTGGCGACGCGGTTCGGCGCGCGCGCGGTCGAACTGCTGCTCGAAGGGACGTTCGGTCACATGGTGGCGTTTCATCCGCCCGATATCGTGGCGGTTCCGCTCGAGAAGGTCGTCGGCCGCACGCGCAACGTGCCGACGAATTTCGACGCAATGCGGGCGGCGAGGGCGATAGGGATTTCGTTGGGAGATTGAGAACGGCTCAAGGCTCAGGGCTCAAGGCTCAAGGCTCGACTCACAGTCAAGGCTCAGCCCGATTTTGTTCCCTTCACGTCCTAAGCCGTCGTCGCCCTAAGCCGTAAGCCCCATGAGTCCTAAGCCCTGAGTCCCAAGCCCTAACCCAGCACGTCCAGGTATTTCAGTGCCCCACCCGTGTTGAACACCACCACGGTGTGGGTTGGCTTCACGTCGCCGCGCTTCACCAGCATCTCGAGCGCGACGAGCGCGGCGCCCCCTTCGGGGGCAGCGCTGATCCCTTCCTTGCGCCCGAGATCCCGCATCGCGCGCACCATGTCCGCGTCGCTGACGGCGAGCGCCGTGCCGCCGCTTTCACGAATCGCGCGCAGCACCAGGAAATCGCCGATCGCTTTCGGCACGCGCAGGCCGTCGGCAATCGTGCGCGCGTTGGGGAACATTTCGGATCGCTCCGCTCCCTGCTCGAACGCGCGGACGATCGGCGCGTAATGCTCGGCCTGCACCGATACCATCTTCGGGCGCCGCCCCGGCTGCTTCCAGCCGAGCGCTTCCATTTCTTCGAACGCCTTCCACATGCCAACCATGCCCGTGCCGCCGCCGGTCGGATAGATGATCCAGTCGGGGAACTCCCACCTAAGCTGTTCGCCGATCTCGTACGCCATCGTCTTCTTGCCTTCGATACGGTACGGCTCCTTCAGCGTCGAGACGTCGTACCACCCGAGCGGCTTGCCGGTTTCCGCGGCGATGCGGCCGGCATCGGTGATCAACCCGTCGACAAGCGTCACGTCGGCGCCATACAACTCGCACTCGCGGATGAATGGCAGCTTCACGTCCTTCGGCATGAAGACCTTCGCCTCGATGCCAGCAGCAGCGGCGTAAGCGGCCATCGCGTTCGCCGCGTTGCCAGCGGACGGGACGGAGAGCGTCCGCGCCCCGAGGTGCGACGCGCGCGTGACGGCGGCGGAGAGGCCTCGCGCCTTGAACGAGTTCGTCGGATTGAGCGATTCGTCTTTGACAAAGAGCCGCGCCAGCCCCAGGTCCCGCCCGAGCCGCCCCGCATGGATCAGCGGCGTCCAGCCCTCGCCAAGCGTGATCGGCGCCTCGCCGTCAAAGAGCGGCATCACCTCGCAGTAACGCCACATGTTCGGCTGGCGCGTGGCGAGCGACTCCTCGCGCACCTTCGCCAGTGGCGCCCGTGCCGACTCCAGGTCGTAGCGGGCCAGCAGGGGAGCGCCGCAGGTGCAGAGATGCTGTTCCTTGCGTGGATCGTAACGTGCAGCGCCACAAGGGACGCTGCACTCCAGGTGGGTGAAGTAGGTCATTGCCGACTGGCGATTGCAGACTGACGATTCACGGATTGCCGACTGCCGATTGACGATTTGGATTGACGACTGCCGATTTGATTTACGATTGGCGATTGGTGATTTGAATTGCTGATTGATGATTGGATTGCCGATCGGTCCGCCCCCAATCCGCAATCAACAATCTTCAATGAAATCGCCAATCGCCAATCGCCAATGAAATCGCCAATCGACAATCCCAATCGGCAGTGTCCAATCGACAATCCGGTGAATCGGCAATCTGCAGTCGGCAATCGGCAATGCGAGCTGCAGTCGGCAATCGGCAATGCGAGCTGCGCTATTTTCCGAGCAGCTCGCTATCCTTCTTCTTCTGGATGTCGTCGATGAGCGCGATGTGCTGATCGGTGATCTTCTGCACGTCATCGAGAGCGCGCCGCTCGTCGTCTTCCGAGATCTTGTGATCCTTCAGGAGCTTCTTCAGCCGATCGTTGGCGTCGCGGCGGACCTGGCGGATACCGTTGCGGCCTTCCTCGGCATACTTGTGCACCAGTTTTGACAGTTCCTTGCGGCGCTCCTCGGTCAGCGCGGGCAGCGGGATGCGCACGACCTTGCCGTCGTTGGTCGGGTTCAGACCGAGATTGGAGGCGCGAATCGCGCGCTCGACCGCCCCCATCAGCGACGGGTCGAACGGGGTCGCGAGGATCATGGTGGGCTCCGGGATGGAGAGCGATGCCACCTGGTTGATCGGCATCATCGAGCCGTACGCTTCCACGTGCACGGCGTCGAGAATATTCACGGACGCCCGGCCGGTCCGAACGCCGCCAAGCTCGCGGCGCACGTGCTCGATGTGCGCATCCATGCGCTTCTTCGCTTCGGCGGACAGGCTTTTTACATCAGTCGCTTCCATGGCAGCTCACTCCGGCTTGACCAGCGTGCCGACTGGCTCTCCCATGACCACGCGCCGCAGGTTGCCCGCGGTGCGCAGGTTGAAGACGACGATCGGCAGGCGGTTATCCATGCAGAGGGAGATCGCGGTCGCATCCATGACCTTCAGCCCCTGCTCGAGGACCTTCAGATACGAGATTGCATCGTACTTCGTGGCGTCTGGGTGGATCATCGGGTCGGCGGTGTAGATGCCGTCGACTTTGGTGCCCTTGAGGATGACGTCCGCCTTCATCTCCATGGCCCGGAGCGCGGCGGCGGTGTCGGTGGTGAAGTAAGGGTTGCCGGTGCCGGCGGCAAAGACGACCACGCGGCCCTTTTCCATGTGGCGGATGGCGCGGCGGCGAATGAACGGCTCGGCGACGGCGCGCATTTCAATGGCCGTCGCAACGCGTGTCGTGACCCCCACGTGCTCGAGTGCATCCTGCAATGCGAGCGCATTGATGACCGTCGCGAGCATGCCCATGTAATCGGCGGTGGCGCGATCCATTCCTTTCGCGCTGGCCGCCAGCCCGCGAAACAGGTTGCCGCCGCCGATGACGACCCCGACCTGTACGCCGAGCTGCTGGATTTCCGAGATTTCCTTCGCGATCTGCGTGGTGACGGCGGGATCGATCCCGAACGCCTGCTCGCCCATGAGCGCTTCGCCGGACAGCTTCAACAGGATGCGACGGTAACTCGGGTCCATCCGGACAATCTTACTATTGAAGATTGTTGATTGGCGATTGCCGATTCACGGATTGCCGATTGGCGATTGTCGAATTGGATTGACGGTTGGCGATTTCATTGGTGATTGGCGATTGGCGATTCGATTGGCGATTGTGCGGTGGCGTCCGAACCCCGAGCACCAATCGTCAATCGCCAATGTTCAATCGCCAATCTTCAATGTGAATCGGCAGTCTGCAATCCGTCAGTCGCCAATCCACAATCGACAATCCGTGAATCTTCAATCTGCAGTCGGCAATCGCCAATCGATTACGCGGTCTGTTCGCCGACCTTCATCCGAACGAACCGCGCGATTGAGATGTTCTCACCGAGCTTCGCGACAGCGGTCGTGACCAGTGCGCCGATCGTGGTCTTGGGATCGCGGATCGATGCCTGGTCGAGCAGCACGAACTGCTCGTAGAACGAGTTCAGCTTCCCCTCGACGATCTTGTTGATCACCTCGGCCGGCTTCTTCTGGTCGGCCATCTGCGCGCGGTAGATCTCGCGCTCGCGGTCGAGCACGTCGGCTGGAACTTCCTCGCGGCGCACGTAGGTCGGATTGGCGGCGGCGATGTGCATCGCGATCTCCTTGACGAGGTTCTGGAAGTCGTCGGTGCGCGCCACGAAGTCGGATTCGCAGTTGACCTCCACCAGGACGCCGATCTTGCCGCCCATGTGGATGTAGTGGCCGATGACCCCTTCACCCGTCGACCGGCCGGCCTTCTTTGCCGCCTGGGCGAGCCCGCGCTTGCGGAGCAGCGTGGTCGCTTCGTCGACGTTGCCGTTCGCCTCGGTCAGCGCGGCCTTGCACTCCATCATGCCCGCGCCGGTCACGTCGCGGAGCTTCTTGACCTGATCTGCCGTGATTGTTGCTGCCATGACCTACTCCAGTTGCCGTACATGAAAACGCCGGCCATGCATGCAGGCCGGCGTGTCTGAATCCGCGTGAGACTCTTAGACCGACGCCGGGGACGTCGCCTGCTCGGAACGCGCGGCGGGGCGGGCCTGGCGCGCGCGGCGGTTGCGCTCGTCGCCTCCTTCGCCCTCCGGGCCGCTGTCGTCAGCCTGGGCCGACTCGCGCACGCCGCGGCCCGACATCACCGCCTCGGCGATCTTCGAGGCGAAGAGCCGGATCGCGCGCAGCGCATCGTCGTTGCCGGGGATCACGTAATCGACTTCGTCCGGATCGCAGTTGGTGTCGACGACGCCGATGACGGGAATCTTCAGCTTGCGCGCCTCGTCGACCGCGATCTTTTCCTTCCGCGTGTCGACGACGAAGAGCGCGTCGGGCAGCCGGCTCATGTGGCGGATGCCTTCGAGGTTCTTCTGCAGCTTGCGCTTTTCCTTTTCGAGCTGCGCGATTTCTTTCTTCGAGAGGGTTTCGTAGCGGCCGTCGGTTTCCATCGCCTCGAGGTCGCGGAGCCGCGCGAGGCTGCGCTGGATCGTCGAGAAGTTGGTCAGCAGGCCGCCGAGCCAGCGCTGGTTCACGAAGAACATCCCGCTGCGCTGTGCTTCTTCGGCAATGGCGTCCTGCGCCTGCCGCTTCGTGCCGACGAAGAGGACCGTGCGCCCATCGGCCGCCAGATTGTGGACGAACTCCTCCGCGTCGCGGAACAGTTTTGCCGTCTTGGCCAGGTCGATGATGTAGATGCCGTTCCGCTCGCCGAAGATGTATTTCTTCATCTTCGGGTTCCAGCGCTTCGTCTGGTGGCCGAAGTGCACGCCGGCCTCCAGCAAATCCTTCAACGCGATGCCGCTCAAAGTTCCTCCCCTTACCGTTTGCTGAACTGGAAGCGCTTGCGCGCGCCCTTCTGTCCGTACTTCTTCCGCTCCTTGATGCGCGCGTCGCGCGTCAGGAAGCCTTCTTTCTTGAGCCGCGGCCGCAGCTCGAGGTTGTACTCGACGAGCGCGCGCGCAATGCCAAGGCGCAGCGCGCCGGCCTGGCCGGCAATGCCGCCGCCCGCAATCGTCGCGAGCACGTCGAACTTATCGGACGTTTCGGTGACGAGCAGCGGCTGTTTGATCTGGGTACGGAGCGCTTCGGTGGGGAAGGCCTGCTCGATCGGCTTGTGGTTGATCGTCAGGGTTCCGGAACCGGGCCTCAGGAAAACGCGGGCCGTCGATGTCTTCCGGCGGCCGGTGCCGTAGTACTGGATTGCTGCTGCCACGACTTATGCGACCTCACTCCTGCTGGGAATCTTCTTGGACTGCGGTTTTTGCGCCGCGTGCGGGTGCGTCTCTCCCGCGTAGACCTTGAGCTTGCGCCACATCGCTTCGCCCAGCTTGGTCTTGGGCAGCATGCCGCGCACGGCTTCCTCGACGATGCGGACCGGCTGCTTGGCGCGGACGTCCTTCGCGCGCTCCTCGCGCACGCCGCCTTCGTATCCGCTGTGATAGCGATAGAGCTTCTGTTCTTCCTTGCGGCCGGTCAGCCGGACCTTAGCCGCGTTCACGATCACGACGTGATCGCCGGTATCAATGTGAGGCGTATAAACCGGCTTGTGCTTGCCCTGCAGCAGGCGGGCGGCTTCGGTCGCCACTCGCCCGAGGACCTGCCCGTCGGCGTCGATGACATGCCACTGCCGCTCCACACTGCCGGCAGTCGGAACAAACGAACCCATGAGATCCTTTCGGCCTCCGCTGAAGCTACCAAGGCCGGCCGCTCGCTCCTGAAAGCAAGCGCAGCCGGTCAGCCTTTATCAAAGGACGGCAAACCAAAAGGATACTGGTGATTAGCGTGATTGTCAACCAACGTAACGTGAGCGTAACGCGCGTTCCCTTCCCACAATTACAGATCCGTTCCCCACGTACACTTTCGTTGTCATTCCTCTCGTCGCGCCGCCCCGCCTGAGTGCCAGATTTGCGCAGTTCTGCCGGTTTTGCGGGCATTACTGCCGTGGCATCTGACTTGCCGATGAGGTTCAACCGATAAGCACAGCAATTCAGGGGCAGGGTATAGCAGGGTTCGGAGTGTGTGCCGAATTGACGCGCACTTATGGTTCTGCTAGGGTTGGCGCCCTCCCCACAACCAGTTGCAAGGATTCGCAGGATAGGACATCCAAGGTGTTTCGCAAAGCGAAAGCCCTGGTCGGCCTGGATATCGGCTCGAGTGCCGTCAAGGCGGTCGAGTTGAAGCCCGCTGGCAAGGGTTACAAGGTCACTGGTTTTGGCAGCGAACCGATCCCGCCCGACAGCATCGTCGACGGCGCGATTATCGATGCGGCGGCGGTCGCGGACGCGATCCGTCGTCTCTTCGATAGCCGCGGCATCAAGACGAAAGAGGTCGCGGCGTCCCTCTCGGGAAACGCCGTCATCGTGAAGAAAATCACGTTGCCGGTGATGACCGAGACGGAGCTCTCGGAGTCGATCTACTGGGAGGCGGAGCAGTACATCCCGTTCGACATCCAGGACGTCAACCTCGATTACCAGATCCTCGACAAAGGTGATCCGGCCGGCGGCAAGGGGACCATGGACGTCCTGCTCGTGGCCGCCAAGAAGGAAAAGATCGCCGACTACACCGGCGTGATCTCGCAGGCGGGGCGCGCGGCGGTCGTGGTCGATGTCGACGCGTTCGCATTGCAGAACGCGTACGAAGTGAACTACGGCATCGACCCGAACGCCGTCGTCGTGCTGCTGAATGCAGGCGCGAGCGCGACGAACATCAACATCCTCCAGGGCGATCAGTCGGTCTTCACGCGCGACATTTCGATCGGCGGCAACGCCTATACGGAGGCGCTTCAGCGCGAGATGAGCCTGCCGTACGACAGTGCCGATGCGCTCAAGCGCGGTGTGCCGGTTGAAGGCGGCTCGTACGACGACGCGCGGCCGGTGCTCCGCGCGGTCACCGAGAACATGATGCTGGAGATCCAGAAGACGTTCGATTTCTTCAAGGCGACCGCGGCATCGGATCGGATCGATCGCATCGTGTTGAGCGGCGGCGCATCGCGCGCGGAGGCGTTCACGGAGATGCTGTCGGAACGGTTTGGCGCGCCAATCGAGCCGTTCGATCCGTTCAGGAAAATCGGCTTCGAGGGAAAGAAGTTCCAGGTGGACGCGCCGGCGGATATCGCGCCGACGGTTGCCGTCGCGATGGGTCTCGCGTTGCGGCGGGTGGGGGACCGATGATTCGCATCAATCTCCTCGCCGTTGAGCGCTCGACCAAGCGCGCCACCGCCGTTACCACGCGCACCGCGATTTCTCCCGCGCAAAAAGTCACGTTCGGCGCGAGTCTCATTCTGCTCAGCACGGTGCTCGGGATCGGCTGGTGGTTCTGGTCGCTGCGCACGCAGTCGGCGCGCCTCGACCAAGAGATCGCGACCGCCGAAGTCGAGGCGCAACGCCTTCGCTCGGTTCTTGCGCAAGTCCAGAAGTTCGAGACCCGCAAGGCGCAGCTCCAGCAGCGCGTCACGCTGATCGAGCAACTGCGCAAGGGACAGTCGGGACCGGTGCACCTGCTCGACGAGGTCAGCAAGAGCGTGCCCGATCGGCTCTGGCTGATCACGATGGCGCAGAGCGCAGCGGACTTCACCATCGAGGGGCAGACCACGTCGCTCACCTCGCTGTCCGATTTCGTGTCGAACCTCGAGAACAGCAACTGGTTCAAGCGTCCAGTGGAGATCCTGGACAGCACGGTGTCGCCCAACCCGCAGACGGGCGACATGGTGCGGTTCACCATCAGGGCGAGCTTCACCAACCCCGACCTGGCGCCGAAACCGCCAGTCGCGCCGCGGCCTCCCGGCGCCCCCGCTCGTTAACGGGGCGCGGACACACCGAGACGAAGCAGGGCATATGGATATCTCGCTCACAAAGCTCCCGTGGTATGGCCAGATCGGCGCGTTCGTGCTCGTGTGCGCGGGCGCGGTGTACGGATTCTGGAGCTTCTACGTCAGCGAAGTGGACAAGAACATCGCGCTCCAGCAGACGCACTTGAACGCATTGAAGGTCGACATCGACAAGGGCGTCGCAACCGCGCGTCGGCTGCCGGAATTCGAGACGCAGGTGAAGGAGCTGGAGTATCGGCTCGAGAGCCTCCGCAACGTGCTGCCGGAGCAGAAGGACGTCGCCGATACATTGCGCCGGCTGCAGGGGCTGGCCACGCAGTCGAACCTCACGATCCTCCGCTTCACGCCGGCCGCGGCGAAGCAGCAGCCGCTGTACGCGGAGGTGCCGTATCGCCTCGCGGTCGACGGCACGTATCACAACCTCGGGCAGTTCTTCGATCGCGTGAGCAAGTTCCCACGGATCATCAATGTCAACGACATCGCGATCCGCGCGAAAGCCAGTCCCGGACCGAATTCCACCGTCACTGCTGAATGCACGGCCACCACGTTCGTGCTCACGGAAGCGAAGGGAGGCCGCGGCGCTGGTCCCGCGGGTCGCTGATGCAGCTGTTGATTGCAGTCCTCATGCTCGGGCAGGCGGCGCAGGCACTGCCGGCCATCAACGCGGCGAAGACCGCGTCCGCGCAGGTGACCGACGCGCAGAAGAAGAACTCGGAAGCGCTGGAGCCGCCGAAGCCAACGATCCCGGCGGCGCCAGGGCAGGCACCGGCGCAGTCCGCGGGCCAGGTCCCTTCGACAGGCTCAGGGCAGGCCCCGGAGCAGGCGGAGGCGCCGCCGCCCGACACACAGGGCGCCTATTCGTACGATGCGAACGGCCGTCGCGATCCGTTCGTGAGCCTCTTGCTGGGTGGCAATGAACCGCGCCCGACCGGCGCCGCCCGTCCGCCCGGATTGCCCGGACTGCTGATCGGCGAGGTCAGCGTGAAGGGCGTACTGAAGTCGAAAGGCGCCTACCTTGCGATCCTGCAGGCGTCCGACAGCAAGACATATCTCGCGCACTCGGGCGACAGGGTCATGGATGGGACAGTGAAGTCGATTACGCAGGAAGCGGTCGTGTTTTCGCAAGACGTGAATGATCCACTCTCGCTCGTGAAGCAGCGCGAGGTCAGGAAGACCATTCGGCCGGAGACCAGATGAGTATGACTCCTTTGAAGGTGCGACTTCGCCCGGTGCACCGGCTAGCCGCTGCGAGCGTGATCGCCGCGGTTGCCGGCGGGCTGGTGCTGTCAGCCGCCCCGGCGCCCATACGGCTGGTTGGCGTATCGGCCCAGTCGACCGGACGTGCAGCCGCCGTGATGATTGAAGCGACCGAGCCGGTCGCCTATGCGGTCAGCCGCCCGGATCCGTTGACGGTGCTGGTCGATCTGCGCAACGTCAGCGTCGAGGACGCGGACAACCAGGTTTCGCGCAGCGGACCGGTGTCGGGCGTCACGCTCGAGCAGGCGACCTCGATCGACGGCAAGACGCTCGCTCGCGTGCGCGTCGCGCTGGCATCACCGGCGAACTACAAGGTGCGCAGCGCGCGCAACGTCATCCGTGTGGAGCTCGAGCCGACGAACGGTCCTGTCGCGATCGATGGCACGCCCGCCGCGGTTCGTCGCGACGCGCCGCCCGTGACACCCGCAGGGACGGGCGATGCGGCCACGGCGATTGCTCCCGCGACGATGCTCGAGAAGGTCCGCGCATCCCACACGCGAAAGGCGACGACGATCACGCTCACCGGCGACGGACGGCTGAACCCGGCGTCGCTCACGGAGTCTGACGATCTGCCGCGCCGCCTCGTCATGGATTTTCCGAATCTCAGCTCGACGGCGCCGGCGCAGCTGAACGTGGACGGCGTCTTCGTCAAGAAAGTCCGGGTCAACAGCCGCGACTCGCAGATGACGCGCGTCGAGATGGAGATGGCGTCGAACACGGCGTATCATGTCGAGCGATCGGGTGGCAGTGGACGCGATCTCGCGATCGTGTTCGAAGGCCGTAAGTCGGGCAGCGAAGTGCTCGTGGCGCCCCCCTCGTCATCATCGTCGTCTTCGGCCGCTGCGGCGGTTGACGGCGAAGACACGATGCCAATGTCGCAGGCCATTGCGAACGCGGCGTCGATTACTCCGCCGGATCCGATGACCGCGTTGAACACGGTAGCGGCGCCGGTCGCGCCGGCCCCCGTCGTGCCGAAGGCCGCGGCCCCCAAAGGCGCCTCGCCGAAGCCGGCAACGACGGCAGCCAGGCCGCAGGCCGTGCAGGGCAGTATCGTGGATGCGGCAAAGGCGGCGCAGCAGCCCACCACCGGAGGTTCGGAGCCGGGCACGTCAAACCAGCCACCGGCGCAGCCGACAACCTCGCTTCCGCTGCCCGGCACCGCCGGCAAGCAATACACCGGGAATCCAATCAGCATGGACTTCCAGGACGCGGATCTCCGCTCGGTGCTGCGCACCTTTGCGGAAATCAGCGGCCTGAACATGGTCATCGACCCGCAGGTGCAGGGGCGCGTCGACATCGTGCTGAACGAAGTGCCGTGGGATCAGGCGCTCGATACGATCCTGCGCGGCAACAAACTCGGGTGGACCGTCGACGGCACGATCGTTCGGATCGCGCCGCTGGCGGTCCTTGCCGACGAACAGGCCGAGCAGCGCAAGCTGACCGACGCGAAAGCGCTCGCCGGTGAACTGCGTGTGCAGACCTTCGCGCTCAGCTACGCGAGGGCGACCGAGCTTTCGCCGCTGCTGACGCGTTCCGCGCTGTCGCAGCGCGGCCAAATCCAGGTCGACGCGCGCACGAATACGTTGATCATCACCGACCTGCCCGACCGCCTGCAGACGGCGGCCACGCTGATCAGCACGCTCGATCAGCCCGAACCGCAGGTCGAAGTCGAAGCGCGCATCGTCCAGACCACGCGCGACTTCGCACGCGCGGTCGGCATCCAGTGGGGCTTGAACGGCCGCGTCACCCAGCAGTTGGGGAACACGCTGCCGTTCGCGTTCCCGAACAACGGCACGCTTGGCGGCCGCGTCGGTGGCACCCAGGGATCGAACGACCCGCGCGGCAGCGGCACGAACGACAACACGTCGACCGTGGTGAACCTCGGCGCCGCGGCGGCGTCGTCGGCGATTGGCCTCGCGCTCGGTTCGGTGAACGGCGCATTCAACCTCGACGTCGCGTTGACCGCGCTCGAGAACAGCGGCAAGGGGCGCATCCTCTCGACGCCGCGCCTGACGACGCAGAACAACCAGGAAGCGGAAGTCGCGCAAGGTATCCAGATCCCGATCCAGACGGTTGCCAACAACACGGTCAGCGTCCAGTTCAAGGACGCGGTCCTCGTGCTGAAGGTGACGCCGCAGATCACCGCTGCGAACACCGTCATCATGAACGTCTCGATCGAGAACGCGACGCCTGACTTCTCGCGCCAGGTCAACGGCATTCCGCCAATCGACACGCAGCGCGCGCTGACACGCGTGCAGGTGAACGACGGCGCGACGACCGTCATCGGCGGCATCTTCGTCAGCCAGGAACAGACGACGAACGATCGCACGCCGGTGCTGCATCGCATTCCGTTGCTCGGCTGGCTGTTCCGGCGCGACACGCTGACCGATACCAGCCGTGAACTGCTGATCTTCATCACGCCGCGGATCTTGAGAGGGTAGGGACATGACGAAGGCTGTTTGGGGAGCACGCATCAGGCTCGCGGGGGCGCTCGCATGCGCCGTCCTGGTGTCGTCGTGCGGGGACATGACGCGAGAGGGCACGGCGGCCTCGTACTTGATCATGAACTCGCTGACGGCGACGTCCGGCGCCCACCAGGGGGAGTTCAAGGCCTTCCTGCTGTCAGACGTCATAACCATCGTCGACGACGTTGCGACCTTTTTCAACGATCCGGGGCAGGCCAGCTTCAGCGTCGCGCTGAAGGATCCCGGCCCTCCGACATCGCCAAACACGCCATCGATTGTCAACTCGATCACGCTCACCCAGTACCACGTCGAGTACATCCGATCCGATGGTCATAACGTCCAGGGGGTTGACGTGCCCTTTGCGTTCGACGGCGGTCTGTCGACCACGATTAACGGGACGGGAACGGTGGGATTCCAGCTCGTTCGTCATTCGGCGAAACAGGAAGCGCCGCTGAAGGCGCTGGCGTTCAGCAACCAGCCGATCACGACGATCGCGCGCGTCACCTTCTACGGTCACGACCAGACGGGGCGCGAGGTCAGTGTCTCGGGCAACATCGAGATCACGTTCTGGAACTTCGCCGACTAAACGGCAGCGCTTCGCATCGAGTTCAGGTTACGCATTGGAGCGGAAAGGGCCGGCGAGCCGGCATTGAGACCTATGGCAACTGCAAAAAAATACGCGGGATTCGTTGCGGTGCTCGCACTACTGTCGGCCTGCACGCTCAAAGAGCAGGAGACGCCGCCGCTGACCGGGCCCTCCACCCTGGGAACCTCCGTCCAGATGACGGCCTCGCCGGACACGCTGACGCAGGATGGGTCCTCGCAGTCGCAGATCACCGTTCAGGCCTTCGACTCGAACGGTCAGCCGAAGCGCAATGTGTCCATGCGGGCGGAAATCATGGTCGGCAACACGCTCATCGACTTCGGGTCGCTGTCGGCGCGCAATATCGTGACGGACGGCAACGGTCGCGCGAACCTCGTGTATACCGCCCCCGCATCGGTCAGCAACGTTGACACGTTCACCGTCGTGACGATTGTCGTGACGCCGGCGGAAACCGACTTTGCAAACGCCACCGGCCGGTTCGTCAACATTCGACTCGTGCCACAGGGGATGGTCATTCCGCCGGACGGCCTGCGACCTGAGTTCACCATGACGCCAACGTCGGCGCAGGATCACCAGGAAGTACTGTTCGACGCCTCTGCGAGCACGTCGAACCCGACGAATCCGATCGCCAACTACTACTGGGATTACGGTGATGGCGATCATGGCGGCGGCCGCACGGTGACGCACGCGTTCGACCACGCGGGAACGTTCCTCGTCACGCTGACGATCGAAGATGTCTTCGGCCGCCGCGCATCGAAGACGCAGACGATTACGGTCACCGCCGGCGCGAATCCGACGGCCGTGTTTACGACCTCGCCGTCGAGCCCGGTTCCGAATATCGACATCTTCTTCAACGCCGTGCAGTCGACTCCCGCACCTGGTCGCACCATCGTGACCTATCAGTGGGATTTCGGAGACGGGACGTCAGGCAGCGGCGTGCAGGTTTCGCATCGTTACGCGAACCCGGGTTCGTATACCGTCATCCTGGTCGTCACCGACGATGCAGGCCACAAAGGTACGACGACCCAGCAGATCTCAGTCTCGCTCGGGGCGCCGACCGCGGACTTCACGTTCGCGGTTGCCGGTGCGTCCGTGTCCTTCACGTCGGCATCGGTCCCAGCTACAGGCCGAACGATAGCGAGCTATGCGTGGGCGTTCGGAGATCCGAACTCGGGAGCTAACAACACTAGTACGCTACAGAACCCCAGCCACACATTCGTGGGATCCGGCGCCACGGCGCCGTCGGGCACCTACAACGTGACGCTGACCGTGACGG
>JBKOZS010000215.1:0-7954 GCA_046726015.1 Acidobacteriota bacterium | reverse complement strand
GGCGACTACTACATCCAGTTCGTCAAGCCCGGGAAGTACGAAATCTCGGTCACGGTGAACGGCTTCCAGACGTTCAAGGCTACAGGGGTCGACGTGGCCAGCAACCAGGTCGTCCGCACGAACGCGATGATGCAGGTAGGCGGCGTCAACGAGTCGGTCAGCGTCGAGGCCCGCGCGCAGGTGCTCGACACTGATCGTGCCACGGTCTCCGAAACCATCAGCCAGCGCGCCATCGTCGAGCTGCCGTTGAGCGGACGCAACGTGTGGAGCCTCGCGAGCACCACGCCCGGTGTCCTCGGCGGCGTGAGCGGCGACATCGGCCTCAGCTTCCGCGGTGCGGGACAGCGTGAGATTCAGAACAGCCTGTCGCTCGACGGGATCAACTCCTCGGCAAACCTGCTCGCAGCCACGAGCATGCGGCCGATCGCCGATGCGGTCACCGAGATCCAGGTGCAGACCGGCAGCACGTCGGCCGAGTACGGGTCTTATCTCGGCGTCCACATCAACGTGGTGACCAAGAGCGGCACCAACACGCCCCATGGCTCGCTGTTCTACTTCCTCCAGGACGACTCGCTCGATGCGCGCGGCCATTTCGAGAATCGGGCGCTTCCCGCGAACCCGCGCAACCGGAAACAGTTCGGCGCGCAGTTCGACGGCCCGGTGTTCATTCCCAAGTTCTACGACGGCCGGAATCGAACCTTCTTCATGGGAGCGTACGAAGGGGTCCGCGGCGAGGCGATCACGAGCCCCTTTGCGAGTGTGCCGACGCCGCTGATGCGCCAGGGCAACTTCTCCGAGGTCTCGACACAGATCCGCAACCCGTTCACGGGCGAGCCGTTTCCCGGCAACATCATTCCCCCGTCGATGCTGTCCTCGACGGCGCTCAAGCTCCTGCAGTACTACCCGGCAGCAAACCTGCCCGGCATCACGAACAACTATCAGGGACCGAGCCCCAACACGGACAACGTCGATCAATTCCTGACCCGCGTCGATCAGAACATCGGCAACAAGATCCGCCTGAACCTGCGCTACAACTGGCACGACAGTTTCGGCCGCAACGTCTTCAACGCCGCGATCCCGGCGACCGCGGTGACGCAGCCGCGCGTCAACAACAACTGGCTGGGCGGATATACCCACACGCTGAAGCCGAACCTCCTCAATGATTTCAAGATCGGCTATCACCGGGTGAACTTCGACACCCTGAATCCGTTCGCGGTCGATGGTCCGGCTGACGCCGGCTCGTCGCTCGGAATCCCGGGCTTCGACGGCGACGTGAAGTACAACAATCCGGGGCTGCCGAGCATCAACATCAGCAACTTCGCGGGGCTGGGCGCCGGCGGCACCAACTGGTATCAGTTCGATACGACGTTCCAGATGTCCAATGTGCTGGCGTACACGCGCGGTTCGCACAACGTTCGCGCCGGGTTCGATCTGCGGCGGATGGCCACCGGCCGCCGCGCCGCCAACGATCCTCGGGGTCTCTTCTCGTTTACGGGAGACATCTCCGGGTACTCGATGGCGGACTTCATGCTCGGGTTGCCACGCACGGTGATCCCGCCGACGGATCAGATCCAGGGGCACGTCGGCGGCTGGCGCAACGGATTCTTCATCAACGATGCGTGGCAGGCCTCGCGCAACCTCACACTCAACCTGGGTCTCCGCTACGAGTTGAATTCACCGATCCAGACATACGAGGGGCTGGCGTCGATGCTGGCTGAGGACTTCGAGACGATCATTCCGACCAGTTTCCCGGCGAAGGGATTCGAATTCACCGAGGCCAACTACAAGGACATCGCGCCGCGGCTGGGAGCGACCTACCGTCTCAATGAGAAGACGGTCCTTCGCGCCGGATTCGGGATCTACTACAACCCGAACCAGATGAACTCGTTCACGTTCCTGACGAACAATCCGCCACTGGCCGCCGTCACGACCTACACGTCGGACCCGGCAAATCCCACGCTGTCGTTCGAGCATCCAACCGGCGTGGTCGGGCCGGCGGGACGTCCGGATATGATTTCGCCCACCCGCAAGCTGCCCAGCGCGCGCAAGGATCAATGGAGCTTCGACGTCCAGCGCGAGCTCTGGCGCGGCACGGCGCTCGACCTGCAGTATGTGGGGTCCAACACGAGCCACCTGGATCGCAGTTTCTTCAACAACACGCCGCAGCCGGGCCCGGGTCTCGTGGATGCGCGCCGCCCGAGCCAGAACTTCCGCAGCCGGCGCATCATCCAGAACGACTTGATTGCCGACTACGACGCGATCAGCGTGATCCTCCGCCAGCGTATGACGCATGGCCTCCAGGTGGACGCGAGTTACACGTGGTCGCGGACGCGCGACATGTCCACGCACTCCAATGGCGGCGGTCAGACGATGGACAACTACGATATCGAGCGGGATTATGGCCCGGCGAACTGGGACATCCCGCACCGCTTCGTGGCGAGCTACATCTACGACATTCCGTTCTGGAAGGATTCGTCAAACCCGCTGCTGAAGTACGTCGTTGCTGGATGGCAGGCCGGCGGGGTCACCACGATCCAGAGCGGATCGCCGGTGAACGTCACCCTCAGTACGGATCGAGCGAACATCGGCATCACCGGGCAGCAGCGCCCGGATCTCGTGGGATCGGTTCCATCGCTGAATTGCCAGCCGAACACGACCAGCCGCGAACTGATCAACTGTTTCGATGCCTCGGCGTTTGCATTGCCCGCGCAGTTCACGTTTGGCAATGCCCCGCGCAACGTGCTGCGGGGACCGAAATTCGTCACGACCGATCTCTCGATGATGAAGAACGTTCCGCTCGGCGGCAGCGTGCAGTTCCAGGTCCGCGCGGAGATCTTCAACCTGTTCAACACGGTCAACTACAACAATCCGAACGCGGTGTTCGGGTCGGCGTCGTTCGGCCGCATCAGTTCCGCCGGGAATATGCGGCAGCTGCAGCTCGGCGGGAAGTTGATCTTCTGATTAGCAGGCCGCTGAGAGGGGAAGCCTGCGTGTCAATGCTGAATGCCTAATGCCGAATGCTAAGGTTCGAGGTCTTGGCATTTGGCATTTGGCATTTGGCATTTGAAATTGACACGGTTTCAGTCCATCGCAGGAGCCACACCATGTCCTCGGTCAGTCGACGCGCACTGTTGCGAATGGCGGGTCTCTTCGGTGCCGGCAGTGTCCTGCCGGCACCGCGCGTTTCCGCTGGCGACGTTGCTCCCGCGGCGCCCCCGCCAACCCCGCCAAACGTCTACAAGGCGATCGGCGTGCGGCCGCTGATCAACGGCCGCGGCACGTTCACGATCATTGGCGGTTCGATCGAGCTTCCGGAAGTGCGCGAGGCGAAGAGCGCGGCCAATCAGCAGTACGCGCAGCTCGACGAGGTGATGGACGCCGTCGGCAAGCGGCTCGCGGAGCTGACCGGAGCTGAGTGGGGCATGGTCAGCGCCGGCTGTGCGGCGGCCATGTCGCACGCGACAGCCGCCTGCGTCGCCGGCGGCAACCCGGACCTGCACGTGCGGATCCCGAACCTCGCGGGCTTTTCGAAAGACGAGGTCATCATCCCGGCCGATTCGCGCAACGTCTACGACGCGGCAATCCGCGCGGTCGGTGTCAAGATCGTTGAGGTCGAGACGCCGGAAGCGCTGGAGTTCGCGATTGGTCCGCGGACAGCAATGATCTACATCTTCGCGGGTCCGCAGAACGACAGCGGGCCGATGTCCACCGAGGCGATCTGCAGGATTGCCAGGACCCACGACGTTCCGGTGCTCGTCGACGCCGCCGCCGAGATCCTCACGATCCCGAACCTGCACCTGCAGCGCGGAGCGACGCTCGTCTGCTACAGCGGCGGCAAGTACATTCGCGGGCCGCAGAGCGCCGGCCTGCTGCTCGGCCGCAAGGATCTCATCCAGGCGGCATGGATTCACAGCGCGCCGCATCATGGCTACGCCAGGAGCATGAAGGTCGGCCGGGAAGAAATGATCGCGATGCTGGTGGCGGTTGAAAGCTGGGTGAAACGCGATCACGCCGCGGAATGGAAGGAGTGGGTCGGCCGCTGCCAGCACATCGCGGACCGCGTGTCGAAGATCACCGGCGTGACCGCGTCGGTGAAACGAGAGCCTGACGAGGGGCTGAGTAACCGTAGCCCGAGCGTCACGCTGCGCTGGGAGTCCAGCACGCTGGGAATTACGGGGCAGGAGGTCGCGGACACGCTTTACAACACCGAACCGCGGATCACGCTGAACGCATCCCGGAATGGACGCCGGGCCCAGGACAAGGACATCCCCGGTGATACCGGCATCTCGATCGTGGTTTCGATGATGACGCCCGGCGACGAGAAGATCGTCGCGCAGCGGATCGTCGACGTGCTTTCCGCACCACACACGCCCAAGCCCGCGGAGTCCCCTGTCGCCCCAGTTGCAGACATCTCCGGGCAGTGGCAGGTCGAGATCCAGTACGCCGCGAGCCGGGCGACTCACGTCGTGCATCTCCGGCAGAATGGCAATCGCCTCGGGGGGATGCACCAGGGAGATTTCATCAGCCGTGATATGTCCGGAACCATCAACGGCGAGTCGATCTCACTCGCAAGCATCGTGACCGAGCGGCACGGTGATGCGCTGAACTACCGGTTCACCGGCAAGGTCGCCGGGGAATCGATGTCGGGCTCTCTCGATCTTGGTGAGTACCGGACGGCCACGTGGACCGCGCGGCGTCCTTCGAACTCGCGATCCTGAATCGAGGAATCGTCACATGCCGAAGAACACGCGTCGCAAGTTCCTGGCCTCGGCCGTCCCGGCAGTCGCGCTCGCACCGCTCGCGCAGCAATCGTCGGCGCCGGCCGCGAAGAAGGTCTACCGGAAAAGCCCCGGCCCCTTCAAATCGGAAGGACCGCCGCTCTACAGCCAGGAGTTGTCGTTTGGAAACCTGGTGTTCGTGTCCGGCAAGGGCGCGGGTGTCGACGCGAAGGACGACATCAAGGCACAAACCAAGCGCGTGCTGGATTTGATCGAGGAGTCGCTGAAGATGGCCGGGTCCTCGATGGACAAGGTGCTAAAGGTGAATGTCTATCTTGCCGACATGAAGGACTACGCCGGCATGAACGAGGCGTACCTTGGTCGCTTTGGATCGGATCCTCCCGTCAGGACAACGGTTGCTGTTGCCGCACTCCCCGACCGATCGGCAGTCGAGATCGATTGCCTCGCCCACACCTGATCGCATTATTTGGCATTTGGCATTCGTCATTCGTAATTGACACGGCGCCCTCAGCGATCGCTCGGGGCGCCGTCTCTCTCCAGGAGAGCGTCCCGGTCGAGTAACGCGGCCGGGCTGCTGCTGGCCCGCCGCCATTGACACCGGTGTACGGTTGCTATATGAAACCGTTTTGCACCATGCGAGACGCGGCAGCACCCGGTCGATCCCGCGTGCGCACGCACGGAAAGGTTCGCGTCAATGGCGAGGGACGCCGTCCATACTCCGGCGTATCGAGTACAGGTCCTCGATCGGACCGTCGGCATCCTGCAGGTGCTGGCCGACGCGCGATCGAACCTCGGACCTGCGGAGATTGCCGAACACCTCTCTCTGCACAAAAGCACCATCCATCGGCTGCTCGCAGCGCTCGAGCGGCATGGATACATTCGTAAACAGCCGGGCAACGGCAAGTACGGCCTCGGCCTGAAACTGATCGAGCTCGGGAGCCGTGCGGTTGCCGGACTGGATCTCCGCGAGTCCGCCCAGCCGATTCTCGAGCGCCTCGTGCACCAGACCGGCGAGACCGCCCATCTGTGTGTGATGGATGGCGGGCAGATGATGTCAGTGGCCATCGCCGAGAGCCGCCGCACCGTGCGCACGCCGGCAACCGTCGGCCGCCGCAGTCCGCTCCACTGCACGGCGGTCGGAAAGGCGATCCTCGCGTTCCTGCCCGAGCGAGCCTTGCTCGCCATGCTCAGGCAGCATCCACTGCGAAAGTACACGAGCAGAACGCTCCTCACCCGCACGGCGCTCGTGGCGGAGCTCGGGAGAATCAGGTCCCGTGGATACGCGATCGACGACGAGGAGATCGAAGAAGGCCTGCGGTGTGTTGGCGCCCCGGTCCGCAACTATTCCGGCGCTGTCGTCGCATCGCTGAGCATCGCGGGCCCCGCATTCCGACTGTCTCGTTCGCGCCTTCCGGTCCTCGCGGAGGCTGTCGTGGATGCCGCCGAGCGCCTGTCCGCCGACCTTGGATACGAGATCGCGCAGAAAAAACCTCGGGCCGGACGCGCTGCTGCAGGTTGAAGGAAATCGAAATGAAATACGGTACGTTGCTGGCCGCGGCCGCGCTGGCGACCGTCATCGATGGCGGCGGGCTCGCCCAGGAGCCGAAAGCGGACGTGCCTGCCAAAAATTCCGCGGAACTCGCCCTGCAGCTCACCGACTACGCCAGCCTGCCGATTACCGGAACGCCTGACGGTCTCGGCAACAATGCCGGATCGCTCGCGCGCGTCAACTTCATGCGGGAGGAGCCCGCACCGGCCGCGCGATTCTTCGTGAACGATCTGAACGGTCCGCTGTACATCCTCGACCGGGCGACAAAGAAGTTCACGCAGTACCTGGATTTCGACGGCCGCGGGATGCACGCGGGACTGTTCGAGCGGATGCCGACGGAAAATGGGCTCGCGAGCGGGTTCATTAGTTTTGAGTTCGATCCTGACTACGCACGCAACGGCAGGTTCTACACCATCCATCTCGAGGATCTCGAGATCGAGGGCTCTCTCCTCCCGCACAATACGACCGTGCCTGGTCTGGCCGTCGCCGGCTACACGCCCACCACTCCGATTCCGACGCCGGGAGATGCCGATCACGAGGCGGTGCTGATCGAGTGGACGGATTCGAATATCACCGATACGACGTTCGAGGGCACGGCGCGGGAGCTGCTACGGATCCGCCTTTATAGCCGGATTCACCCGGTCGGTGATCTCATTTTCAATCCCGTCGCCCGTCGCGGCGATCCGGACTGGCGGGTGTTGTACGTCGCCTGCGGCGACGGCGGGTCTGGCGAGCAACGGACGGCCGTCCGGCTGAACCCGCAGCGTCTCGACACGATGGCCGGAAAGATCCTGCGCATCATCCCGGACCTGAGCGAGCGCATGGATTCGAGCACGGTCAGCAGCAATGGTCGGTATCGCATTCCTGACGACAACCCGTTCGTGTCCGTCGAGGGCGCGCGGAAAGAGGTCTGGGCGTACGGCCTTCGCAACCCGCATCGTCTCAACTGGGACGTCGATCCGGCCGACCCCTCGAACAGCCATCTCATCGCCGCGGTCATCGGGCTCCGCACGTGGGAGACCGTCGTCATCATCCATAAAGGGGCCAACTACGGCTACTCGCAGCGTGAAGGCACCGAGACGCTGATGCCGGATAACTCGATGCGCGCACTGTCCGGAATCGACGAGATTCCAGTGTATGTGACGGAGACGGTCACGCACGGCACCGTCGCTCCGAGGTATCCCGTCCTTCAATACGGCCACACCGCGTCTGGCGGTGATGCCATCGCCGGCGGTTTCGTCTATCGCGGCAAAGCCGTGCCCAAGCTGCAGGGTCAATACGTGTTTGGTGATATCTCCACCGGCCGTGTGTGGTATGCCGACTTCAAGGAGATGCTGGCGGCCGACGACACCGATCCACGAACGATGGCGCTGGCGCACGAAGCCGGAATCTGGTGGGATGACCCGGCGGACACGCCGGATCGCGGCGCGCAGCTCTATCCGACCATGTCGCCGATCGTGAGCGCTGCGTACCACTCGCGCGGCGGCCGCCACCCCGAGCTGCCCGGTCGATCGATGCTGGCCAATGCCGGGCGAGTGGACCTGCGCTTCGCGATGGATCGCTCGGGCGAGTTGTATTTCCTGAGCAAGAGCGACGGGATGATCCGCGTCGTGACCGGCGTTGATCCGCAGGTCACGACGTCACGGGATGCAGGGCGCCCCTAGAA
>JBKOZS010000214.1:0-5828 GCA_046726015.1 Acidobacteriota bacterium | reverse complement strand
GCCTGGGTCCTGAGCCGGCGAATCATGCGCGTTGCCGCGAGCGTTGACAACGGCACGGGGCCAGAACGTCTCCACGAGCTGCGGATCATCGCCAAGAAGCTGCGCTACCTGATCGACGTGACACCGTCCTTCTACGAAGTCACCGATCGCGAGCGCATCCTCGGTGGTCTCAAGGCAATGCAGCGTGTGCTTGGCGACTACAACGACGCCGAGATCCAGGCGCACCGGCTGCTCGAGTGCGGGCGCGCGCTGGGCGACGTCGGCGGGTCGGCGGGCGCCTTGCTTGCATTCGGACGCCTGGCGGAACGGAGCTGTCATCGCGGCGAGCGGTTGCGTGAACAAGTGGCCGACGAGCTCGCGCGTTTCTGCGCTCGCGACACGCGCGCGGCCTGCCGGCGCGCGTTCAAACGCCTGGGTAAAGCGGAGAAGGTCCGATGAGCGTTGTCGCCGTCTACAACCTGAAAGGCGGGGTCGGAAAGACCACGACCGCCGTCAATTTGTCCTATCTCTCCGCGGCCGCGGGCAACCGCACATTGCTCTGGGATCTCGATCCTCAAGCGGCGTCCAGCTTCGCCTTTCGCATACGGCCGAACGTTGCCGGCTTCAGCAGGAAGACCCTGGAAAGCGGAGAGGCGCTCGTGACGGCCATCAGGGGAACCGACTTCGACCGCCTTGACCTGTTGCCGGCGGACTTCGCCTGTCGGAAGCTTGATCGGCTGCTCGGTGGCTTCGCAAAGCCGAAGCACGTCATCGCCGGCCTGCTCGATGCACTCGGTCATGACTACGACGTGATATTCCTCGATTGCCCACCGGGCTTCTCGCTCCTCACTGAAAGCGTGTTCGCGGCGTCGGACTGCGTACTGGTGCCAACGATCCCGACGGTGCTGTCGCTGCGAACCCTCGCCCGGCTCATCAAGTGGACCGATCGCTGCGATTGCAAGCCGGTACTGACGGCGTTCCTCAGCATGGTCGACCGTCGCAAGACGCTCCATCGACAAGCGTGCCAGTGGGCTGCGCTTCATCCCGGGATCTTCCTGTCCGGACAGATCCCGTACGCGAGCATCGTCGAACAGATGGCGGTTCGGCGCATGCCGCTGCCTGCATTCGCATCAGGAGATCCGGCGGCCATCGCATTCCGAACGATCTGGACCGAGCTGCAGCCACGTTTATGTCGGACCGACGCACGGCGTATTCCGGCGGACGCGCCGATCCCGGTGCTCGATTCCCTCGAAGCGTTGATTGCCGGATTTGACTCGGCAAACGATTCCGAGATGGCGTTCGGGCAGCTTCGACGAGTGAATTCGTCAACGAGCAGGCGCGGGGAAGAACTCGCGGAATGTAAACGCCTCGGGCGAAGGACCGTGCCGCTTGAGATGTTCAATCCTCGCAATCGCCTCGGCGACAGTCGGACGATGAGCCGCCGGCACCCACCACAGTGCAACATACGCATCGGTCAAGCGCTCGAACCACTCACTCCTGCGCTTCAAGATGCCGGCGTGCGCGCTCCGATAGACGAATTGACGAAGCGCATCGAGATCCTCCCAGACTGAAAAGTTGATGATGATCCGGTCGTCGTCGTACGGTCGCTCTGCCGTCGCATCGCCTTGTTCGGTCTGGAACCGCCACACGAACCCTGGGCTCATATCAGCAAGGGCGTTGATTGGCTTCAGATTCGCGACAAACGCTGTCATGATCGGGTCGGTCAATGGCGCACGCATGCGGGCGACGTTGATTTGCGCAAGCCGGTATCGAGCGCCCGACATCGTTTGCTGCCTGTTCCGTACGTCACGCCGACGCGCCTGCGCCCGACGAATCACGGACACGTGTCTCGTCTGCATCGAAAGCCGCGATCAAAGGCGCTCGAGCGTGCGCGTCGCTCGGTAATCTGACAAATTATAGCGAAGTATCCGAGCGCGCCCGGCGCGCACATGCGTAACAATCGGCGGAGTGCAGGGACGTGCCATGGCGCACGGCGAGACGCATCTCGGAGAGCTGCGATTGCTCCTCGACGAACTGTGCTGCGACTTGTGCCGCTTTGAACACGTGACCAAGTATCAGCTCGCGCTCGCATTTTTCGTGATCGTGACGGCCTGCTCTCACACCTGTCGCACCCGTCGCACCCGACGTATTTGGTTGAGTAAGCGGTTCCATGGCGAGGTGTGTATCATTGGCGGCTGAGGCCGCAGTGCATTTCGTCCCCGGGACGAAGCCGCGACGCGAACCCGCCTGGCCCATAGCCACGTCTTACCCTGGCATGACCGCGACGATGAGAGACACGCTTGGACTCCTGCTCATGGCCGCTGTGATGGCCGCAGCGCCATCACTTGCAGCACAGTCGCATCGGGCGTCGCTGCGCGGCCGCGTCACGGATGCAACCGGCGCCGCGCTCCAGGGCGCCGATGTCCGGGCGACGCTGCAGGGCACGAACGAGCGCCGCACCGTGACGACTGATGAAGGTGGCCGGTTTGCCGTTCCTGAGCTGCCGGTTGGGTCCTACATCGTCGAGGTCGCGCTCAGCGGGTATCGTCCCCACGCGACGCGCACCGAACTAGACGTCGGCCAGGAGCTGTGGCTCGACGTGCCGCTCAACCCGTCGATCGAGCAGAGTGTCGAGGTCAACGCACCAATCGTTCCGATCGATCGCGATTCGCCGGCGATGGGCACGTTGATCGATACGCGACAGATTACCGGGCTGCCGCTCGACGGCCGCAACTTCCTCGAATTGACGCTGCTGGCCCCGGGGACCGCACCGGCGCCGCAGGGCTCCGCCAGCTCCGTCCGCGGCGACTTCGCGTTCACCGTGAACGGCGCACGCGAAGATGCCAATGCCTACCTGCTCGACGGCGTGTACAACGTCGACCCCAAGCTCGGCACGTCGGGGGTGCGCCCGTCGGTCGACGCCATTCGCGAGTTCGAGGTGCTCACGTCCACATACGATGCGTCGTTCGGCCGCAATGCCGGCGGACAGGTCAACGTCATCACCCGCTCGGGGTCGAACGTCTTCGACGGGAGCGCGTACGGCTTCTTTCGCAGCGGGGGGCTGGACGCAAGGAACTACTTCGTCCCCGCCGACGCGGAAGATCCGGACTACGACCGGCAGCAGTTCGGCGTTTCGATTGGCGGCCCCATCGCGCGCGACAGGGCATTCTTTTTCGCGGACTACGAGGGCACGCGGCTCGACGAAGGCATCACGCGGGTGACCAATGTACCGACCGCCGCGGAGCGATCTGGCGACTTCTCGCAGTCGCTCTTCGCCCATCCGGTCAATCCCTTCACAGGACAGCCATTTCCCGATGGCCGGCTTCCCTTCGTGCATCCGATCGGGGCGGCGATCGCAGCGCTGTACCCGCTGCCGAATCGTGCGACTCCACTGGGCAACTATGTGTCGTCGCCAACCCTTCACGATGACGTGGATCAGTTCGATCTGCGCATCGATCACACGATCACCGCCGCATCACGGATGACAGGCCGATACAGTTTCGGCGATCGTCGTCTGCTCGAGCCGTTTGCGGGCACAGGCTTCTCGACCGTGCCCGGTTTCGGTAACCAGGTGGCCCGCCGCGGTCAGAACCTGGCGTTCTCGCATACGACCACACCTGGATCATCGATGGTCAATGATGCGCGCTTCGGGTACAACCGCGTGGCCATTGGCGTCTTCCCTGAGGACCCGGCGCTCGACAACGCGTCCGTGGGTCTACCCAGGCCGTCTCCAAACCCTCGAGATGCAGGCATGAGCCTGATCTCCATCGGTGGATTCGCGCCGCTCGGCCACGAGTACAACAACCCGCAGGAAAGTGCATCCGACACGTTTCAGATCGCCGACACGCTCACCTGGATGCGCGGCGCGCATCTCGTCAAGGCGGGAGGCGAGTACTACGGGATTCGACAGTCTGCGTACCGCGACGTACAGGCGCGCGGCTTCTTGACCTTCCTGCAGCACGCATACACGGGGAATGCGCTGGCCGACCTGTTGTTCGGGCTGCCCGCGCTGACGGGCGGCGCTCGCCTCGACAACCCGCAGAACCTGCGCGCACGATCGTGGAGCCTCTTCGCCCACGACGATTGGCGCGCGCTCCGATCATTGACCGTGTCAGCTGGTCTTCGGTACGACTACGTTGCGCCGCCCGTTGACACGAACGATCGCGCGAATCTGTACGACGTCGCCACCGGCCAGCTCGTGCCGGTGGGCACCGGCAGCATGCCACGCGGCGGGTTCGAGACCGACCGCAACAACATCGCGCCGCGCGCGGGGTTCGCCTGGACGCTCGACACGACCGCCCGCACCGTGGTTCGCGGTGGGTATGGCATCTACTACAACCAAGGGGCGCTGGCGACGTCGGAGGGCCTGTACTTCAACCCACCCTATTTCAACCTGAGCGTGTACTTTCCGTTCCCGGGGCTGCCGCCGCTGACCGTGGACAATCCATTCCCATCGGATTTCCCCATTCCTGTGCCCCAATCGGCCACCGCGTATCAGCGCGATCTGAAGACGCCGTGGATGGAACAGTGGAACGTCAACCTGCAGCGGCAACTCGGCGCCACTCGGGCAGTCGAGATCGCATACGTCGGCTCACGGGGCCACGATCTGATTTCGGCACGGGACCTCAACCAGCCTCCGGCCAGCCCGAGCCCGCTCAATCTCCGTCCCGACCCGCGCTTTTCGGACATCACGCTGATCGAATCGCGAGCGTCCTCGAAGTACAACGCCCTGCAGCTGAAGTTTCAGCAGCGATCGAGCCGTGGGCTCTCATTGCTGGCAGCCTACACGCTCGGCAAGTCCACCGATGATGCGTCGGGCTTCTTCACCAGCACTGGCGACGCGAACTTCCCGCAAGACAGTTTGGATCCGGGGGCGGAGCGCGCGCGCTCGGCGTTCGACGTCCGCCACCGGCTGTCGGTGAGCGCGGCGTATGCGCTGCCGTTCAGCGGCAACGATTGGGTATCGAATTGGGAGGTGCAGGGGATCCTGACGCTTCAGTCGGGACGGCCGTTTACGGTCGCGATCCATCCGGATATCGATCAGAGCAACACCGGCCGGTCGAACCTTGGGTTTGGCTACAACGATCGGCCGAACGTGTCCGGTGATCCTTCCCTGGACGATCCGTCCGCCGAGCGGTGGTTCAACACGACCGCATTCGCCTTTGCACCGTTCGGCAGCTTCGGCAACGCCGGTCGCAACATCCTCGACGGCCCCGGCTACCAGAACGTGAACATCGCGGTGATCAAGCACGTGCCGCTCGGCGGAACCGCGCGCCTGCAGCTCCGCGCCGAAACGTTCAACCTGCTGAACCATGCGAATTTCGATTTGCCGGATGCCTTCCTCGGCTCGCCGACGTTCGGCCAGATTCTCTCGGCCCAATCGCCCCGTCGGTTCCAGTTCGGAGTGAAGGCGCTCTTCTGAATGCTCACCCGCCGATCGCGAAGAGGTGCTTCTGCGCCCTGATGTAGATACGGCCGCCGGCGAGCGCGGGTGACGAGTACACGGGCTCATCGACGGAATTCGTCCGCTCGATCGCATGCGCCGGACCGGCTTTCAGCATGAACGTCTCGCCATCTTCACTCGTCATCGCGATGTATCCGCCGAAGGCCACTGGCGAGCCCATGAACTTGGCGGGTTGGGGAAGGCGGCCACCCTCGTACTTCACTTCGCCGGTTTTGAGATCAAGGCACGTCACGATGCCGCTGTCGGTCAGAAGATAGACGTACGGGCCGTAGAGGATATTCGAGACCACGTAGCCCGTGCCCTTGCTGTATTCCCACGCGACACGCCTGTCGTCCGAAACCACACCAGGACGGATCGCGAGCACTTTCTTTGCAGGATATCCGGC
>JBKOZS010000213.1:0-19702 GCA_046726015.1 Acidobacteriota bacterium | reverse complement strand
CGCGTCGACAACCAGATCCTCGAGCACGTCGATCTGTGGTCCCCCGAGAAACGTGCCATAGGTCATCGCCGTCCCGTCCGGTGTGAGGCGCGCGATGAACATGTCCCCATCAGCGCCGCCATCGGCCGGCGCGTTCGGTGTGTTGTACGCCGGATCGAATGCGGTTGGCGTTGTCGGGAAATCGCGCGAGACCGTCGTCCCGCCAACGATGATATTGCCCCCGGGATCGTACGCGACCGCGCTCGCATCGTCTTCGCCGGATCCGCCGAGCAGCGTGGAAAAGATCAGGCCTCCGGTGGAATTGAGACGAACGACGAATGCATCCTTGTTGACGGCGATGCGATCGAACGCGGATGCCGTCGTTGGAAAGTCCGGCGAGAAGGTCTGTCCCACGAGAGCCGCGTTGCCTGCGGCATCGACGGTCAGCCCTCTTCGCACGATCTGCGCGTGCCATCCTCCGATGAAGGTCGCGTACTTGAGCACGGAGCCGGCGGCATTGAGGCGTGCAACGAATGCGGGGGATTGAATACCTGGCGCAAATGACGGATCCGAAAAGCCCGGAAAGTCGGCTGACGTCATGGTGCCGCCCACGAAGACGTCATTTGTTCCGTCGCGGGCGAGAACCGCGGGTCCGATGAAGTCAGCCCCAGCGCCGCCCATGAATGTCGACCACTCGATCCCCGGGTCGATCACGAGGGGCAGCCTTGGATCGTGGCGGTCGACCTCGAAACCGTATCGTTGTCGATCGATCCTGCGGAATCGGCTGGTGACGTCGTGTCGGCGTCCGTCTGGCAATTCCACCCAGCTTCGCGGCGGCGACTGGCGAAGCGCACCTGCCGGTGTATCGAGAACCAGCGAACCGTCGGCGCCGAGGTATAGATCGGATGCGCCCTTGGTGCGAATCACAATGCGGTCGAGGTCGGCTCCAGGCGCAAGTCGCAGTTCGTACTCGAGCTGGCCGGCTCGATCTTGCAGCATCGCATCGACATGGCGGTAAAGGCCGTGAAAGGTGACGCCGTCGTAGGCCGGCACGTTCGAACGCCATCGGCGCGCATCGCTGCTTAGATAAAAGTTGTAGTAAGTAGGCTGTTTGCCCTCGCCGGTCACGACGACATCAGTGAGTGCGCCTTCGAACGAAAGTGAGACGGCCGCATCGGGGTGTGCATCCGCGCGCAGCGTGACCGTGGTTTGCTTCACTGCCGCCGTGACCGTGCCGATCCGCGACTTGAAGCGGATATCGTGGTTCCACTGGCCGCGGTTCTCGATGAAATGAATCCGGCCGTGGCTCTGATCGGCAATTAGAGGCATCCGGCTGTTGACGTGAATTGTCTGGAGCAGGATGACTGCGAGCAGTGCACAAAGGGATGAGGTGCGGCGCATGACGACCCCCTGCAGGAGCGCATGCGCCCGCAAGTCGAGTGCCGCGATCGCACGTCGGATTTTGGCGGACAGTGCGGTTCGGCGGCGCCAACTGACTGTCGCGACGCTTCTCGCGTCAGGTAAGGATTACGCGACTGCAGGAGAACGGCCCGATTGCGCGATTCTCGTCAATTCCGCGTTAGAGCGTTAGAGTTGTTCGCGAACACCTGTACTGTTCGCGTCCAAAAAGCTGAGGCTATCAGTGTCGATGATCCATGTTGAGCATCTCGTCAAAACGTTCGGCGACTTGAAAGCGGTTGACGACGTGTCGTTCGACGTCGCCGCCGGTGAAATTTTTGCGTTTCTCGGGCCGAATGGCGCGGGCAAGACGACGACTATTCAGATGTTGACGACGCTGCTCAGGCCGACCAGCGGAGCGATCATGCTGGACGGTCTGGATCCAGCCATCCATCCGCACGACGTCCGGCGCCGCTTCGGCATCGTCTTTCAGGATCCGAGCCTCGACTCCGAACTGACGGCATCCGAGAACATGGACCTGCACGGCGTGCTCTATCACGTGCCGCGGCGCATCCGTGCCGAACGCATCGAGCAACTGCTCACGCTCTTCGAGCTGTGGGATCGTCGTGACACGCTGGTGAAGAAGTTCTCCGGCGGCATGAAGCGGCGTCTCGAAATTGCCCGCGGGCTGCTGCACACGCCGAAGATTCTGTTTCTCGATGAGCCCACGCTCGGCCTCGATCCCCAGAGCCGCAACCAGCTATGGACTCACGTCAAGCATCTGAATGCCACCGAGCAGGTGACGGTGTTCCTGACCACACACTACATGGACGAAGCAGAGCGCGTCGCGCACCGCATCGCGATCATCGATCACGGGCGGATCGTGGCGCAGGGGACGTCGCAGGCCTTGAAGGAACAGACGAAGACGGACTCGCTGGAGCACGCGTTTCTCGCCCTCACGGGCAGCACGATTCGCGATGAACGGGCTGACGCCGCGGATCAGATGCGCCAGGTCGCAAAGATGTGGAGGCGGTAGGCGTGAGTGCGATTTACATTCTCTGGCTTCGTGAGCTCAAGCGCTACTCCCGATCGCGCGCGCAGGTCATCGCGTCGCTCGGTTCACCGTTGCTCTACCTGGTCGCGCTCGGGTTCGGGCTGGGCCCGGTATTTCAGAAAGCGGGGCAGGGCAGCTACCTGCAATTCGTGGCCCCCGGCGTCATCGGCATGTCGGTCCTGTTCGCGTCCATCTTTTCCGGCATCGGCCTGTTGTGGGACAGGCAGTTCGGGTTTCTGAAAGAGACACTCGTCGCGCCCGTGCCGCGACTGCACATCATGATCGGCCGGACCTTCGGCGGCGCGACGACGGCACTGGTGCAGGGACTGTTGGTGCTGGTCATCTGCCTGGTTGCAGGCTTCCGGCCGGCGCATGTCTCGACGTTGCCGCTCGTCGCGCTGTTCATGATCCTGATCAGCGTCGTCTTTGCCGCGCTAGGTACGGCGATCGGGTCGCAGCTGCAGAACATGCAGGGCTTTCAGCTGATCATGAACTTCCTCGTGATGCCAATCTTCTTTCTGTCGGGCGCGCTGTTCCCGCTGAACGGCATTCCAAAGGGGCTGGCCGTCGCCACCCGGATCGATCCGCTGACGTATGGCATCGACGGTTTGCGAGGGGCGTTCATCGGGCGCGCGCACTTCAGCACGGCCACCGATGTGACGGTGCTGGCCGTCACCGCGTGCGTGTTTCTGCTGCTCGGCGCGCGCGCCTTCGCAAAGATTCAGATTTGAGCAGGCGACGCCCCTCTTTGCCCCGATTGATCAGGAAGCGTTCCAGCCTTCACGGGTTTGGCGTGTTCGCGGCCGAACCAATCAACAAGAACACGCGCATCATCGACTACGCTGGAGAGCTGGTCCGCAACACAGAGACCGCAGAACGCGAGGCCCGGTACCTGGAAGACGGATGCATCTGGGTGTTCCGGCTCAACCGCACGTGGAGCCGGGACGCCGCCGTGGGCGGAAATATTGCGCGTTTCATCAATCATTCGTGCACGCCGAACTGCTGGTGGGAGATCGTGGACCAGACGATCTGGATCCGCGCGTCCAGGCACATTCGCAAAGGGGAAGAGCTGACCTACGATTACGCGACCATCGGCGATCACACGATCCCCTGCCGGTGTCGTCCAGGCTGCAAAACGCGGCTGTGAATCCGATTTACGAGCGCGTCCGTAGAACCTGTCGACGCAGCGCACACGATGGTAAGTGCGACAGAGACCGGGAGCATGGCCGAACGAGGCGTTGAGTCGGTTCGCGTCCGACGGGTCGCGGCGGGTGACGAGGCCGCGCTCGCGGCGTTGTACGACGAGCATGCCCGTCCGGTCTATTCGCTCATCGTCCGCATCCTTGGCGACGAAGGGGAAGCCGAGGAAGTGCTGCAGGACGTGTTCGCGCAGGCCTGGCAGCAGGCGCAACGCTACGACGCCGTTCGTGGCACCGTTGCCGCCTGGCTCCTGAACATGGCGCGCACGCGCGCGCTCGATCGGTTACGCGCGAGACGGGCGCGGCCTGACCGAACCGCGGCGACGCCGGACCAGACATTGAGTGCGTTGCCCGCTCCGGCCATCGATCCCGCGGACGCGATCGCAGCCGAGCGCGATGTCGAGCAACTCCGGAAGGCCCTTCACGAACTTCCAGCGGTGCAGCGGCGGGCGATCGAGCTGGCCTATTTCGAGGGGCTCACACAGAGCGAAATCGCCGGACGCCTCGCGGAACCGCTCGGGACCATCAAGACACGCATTCGACTCGGTTTGCTCAAACTGCGCGACGCGCTGACCGGAAGCCCGGCCGGAGGAGCGGCATGACTTCGACGCACAGCGAACAGGCGCTCGCCGCGGCGTACGTGCTGGGCGCGCTCGACGCCGACGAGCGGCGCACGTTCGAAGCGCACGTCGCGCAGTGCGCGGTGTGCAACGAAGAAGTGCGCTCCCTCCAACGTGTGACGGAGACTCTCGCCCGCTCGGTTCCGCAGCGAACACCAAGGCCGGAACTCAGGGCGCGCATTTTGTCGGCGGCAACCGGCAGCGTCGTGCCTTTGGCCCGCGAGCGCCGCCCACGCTGGACGACGAGTTCCTGGTTGCAGTTGGCGGCCGTCCTCGTACTTCTCGCTGGACTCGGCGGATATGCCTGGCAGCTGCAACGCCGGGTCTCGAGCCTGTCTGCGCGAGTGCACGTGGCAGAGCAGCGGGCCTCGGCCGCCGAGCGCAACACGCTCGAGGCGCGTCGTGCGGCTGACGAAGCGCAGGCCGGACTTGCCGTCCTTGCCGCACCCGATCTGGTGCGAGTCGATCTGGCGGGCCGGAGACCGGCGCCCCAGGCGACGGCGCGCGCGTTATGGAGCCGCCAGCGGGGGATGGTGTTCACCACCGCGGGCCTGCCGCCAGCGCCGGCCGGCCGCGTCTACCAGGTATGGGTCGTCACTGCCAACGCTCCCGTGAGCGCCGGACTCCTCGAAGCGGATCCATCAGGCGGCATCACGGCGTTCTTCCGCACTCCTGTCGACATTGCTCCGCCGACGGCCGTTGCGGTCACGCTCGAGCCCGCCGGCGGTGTGCCGGCGCCCACCGGGGAGATGTATCTCGTCGGCACGCCGCATCCGGCGATTTGAGTGCTCAGCGCACGATCCTTGCTGCGTCTTCGCCTGTCTCCTGTCCTGCCGGCGCTCGCGCACTCGTTGGTGGAGAGGACGCTCGGCTGAGCCTGCGCCGCCGCTCGAGCATCTTTAATAGAAGGTAGACGCCCGCCGCCGAGACGAGGTGCTTCAGCGTGTGACCGCTGACGAGCCCTGCCAGCGAAAACACCGCGACATCGAACAGTTCGAGGATCTTCGCCAGTACATACAGCCCGAGCACAACAAAGATCGCGCTCGCACCAGTGTATTTCGGCGGCAGCAGCGCAATGATGAAGGGGATTGCGGCAAGCGGCAGGAACTGGACGAGAAGATACGGACGGAGATCGCCGACGCCTCTGATCTCCGTTACATACCAATACACGACGGTTCCAACTCCGGCACTCAGCAGCGGCAGCAGCGCGGCGCGGGCGGCCTTCGTCGACACGCGCTCGGCAACGATCGCGGTAAAGAGTCCCATGAACGCAAGCGTCATCGGAAGGCGGTCCCACACGAGCCGCGCGTTGTCCGGCGCGAGATGGTAGAAGGCCGATCCCGCGCTGGTGAGGAGGACGCCGGTAAAGAACACCGTGTACGCGTGGTGCTCTTCGCGATCGAGGTGTACGCGCCGCCGCAGGGCGACGAGTCCCATGACGCCGACGACCGCGTACGGGACGTTCGACAACACATCGAACGCGTTGGGAATACCAAGGAACGCGCGGCGATCGGCGAAGTGATGGTAATCGGCTGGTTGCGAAATCCTGGGCACGACGAGCATCACCCCAAGGACCAGCAGCCCACACAGCGCCAGGACGATCTTCATCCGTGTGAATCCGTGTGAATCCGTGGTTCAGGTTGCACCAGCGTGCCGCGCCGCCTTCCGCGGCGACTCTCGTTCCAGCGCTGCGCGATCCCACTTCGCGAGTGTTGCGCCCGCGTCGTACGTGCTCTCGATGAATGCGACGATCTCCTGTTCCGGTGACGCGGCGGTTCGCACCGTTTCGTACGGCAGGATAAATTCACCCATCTCGCGATGGTAGTAGGCCGCACTCGGCCGCACACTGGCGTCCTTGAATCCCGCAGGTTCCGGAACCGAGTACGCGTAGAAGGAGGGTTCGAGAATGGGTCCGCTGCCTGGCCAGAATCCATGGCTGATCACTTCATGGGAATACGCCTCGCGCATGAAAGCCGGCCCCTCGCGCGGCGGCGCGAGACGGCCCGAGAAGCGCGTGACGGCGAGATCGAAGCTGCCCCAGAAGAAGTGCACCGGGCTGCACTTGCCGACGAACTCAGAGCGCGCCGCGTTGAACACGCGCTCGAGCTCGACGAAGATCCGCCACGCCCGCGCCGCGAAGGCGGGATCGTACGAGCGATGCTCGGTGTCCGAGTCGAGGCGAATTGGTGTTGGGATCTCGACCGCCACCGGCCAGATCTTCACGCCCAGGTTCATGGCTTTCAGGAGCGCCATGATGTCGCGATAGAAATCGGCGACCGTGCGCGGCGCGAGCTTCAGCGTGCGCTCCTCGCCCTCAGACGTCCGTACGCGCAATTGGTGATCGATGAAGTCGAACTCGATCGTGAAGGTGCGGCGATCGTGCGGCAGCGGCCGCGTCGAAAAGCCGCACGGCGTGACCTGCAGGGCGACGCCCCACGAATGATTGATCGGCGGCGCGAGCGCAAGCGCCACCTTGCCCACGATCTGCAGCCACATGTGCAGCGTGGCATACGTATCCTTCCACGCGTCGTACGGCAGCGCCGGCCAGCGTTCATTGTCAGCCATACATTCGCCTCACTGCTGGGGCAATCCATAAATGACGAGACGCGCCGGACCACCCGTGACCGGCCAGATCGGGGAGTTCAATCCCGCGGCCGCGGCAACGAACTGCCTGCCGCCCACTTCATAAGATATGACCCCTCCGCCGATTGCCTTGCCGGTCGCGCTGTGCCACACCTGTTTACCGGTTTGCGCGTCGTACGCGAGCACGTCGCCATCGAGGTTGCCGGTAAACACGAGACCGCCGGCCGTTGCGGTAATCCCGGCCACCATTGGCTTTGCTGTCTGCACCTTCCACTTGATCGTACCGGTCTCCGGATCGATCGCCGTGACCCAGCCCTTCCACCGATCGGGCGGGTCCATCTTTCCGAACGGGTTCTGCGGATCGTCCATGCCACTCCATGGCATACCCGGCGCGCCTTTGAGCGCGTCGACCGGCTGCAGCTTCACCGACGTGCACCAGTCGATCGCGTTCACGTAAACCAGTCCGAGCTCGCGATGGTAGGTCGGCCCGTTCCACTCGATGCCCCCTTGCGTGCCCGGGCAGAAACGCGTCATGCGCGTCGAGGTCAGTGGCGTGTCCGCATTCTCCCGGGTTGTCGCGAGACCCTTCGAGCGCACGGCGAGCGATGTCTCGCCCGGACCTCTCTCTCCCTGGTGGGCCGATCCCGCACGTTCGATGGCGTAGACGTAGCCGTCCTTTGCGGCTGCGGCAACGAAGGGCCGTCCGCTCTTCGTGGTGATCAGCGCCGGACCTGCCGAGAGATCCCAGTCGTGGAAGTCTCGCTTGATCGGCTGCACGTAGTCGACGAGCCGTCCGCTCCGCGCGTCGATCGCGAGCACCGAATTCGTATAGAGGTTTTCGCCGGGCCGGAGCTGTTCGGCGAAGTCGGGCGCAGGATTTCCCGTCGACACGTAGAGCAGGCCGTTCGCTTCATCCAGCGCGTAGGTCGTCCAGGTCGCCCCGCCACCAGGTGGATTCTCCGCGGACGCCTTTCGCCACGTGGCGCGTGCCTCGCCGGAATCGGGAATCGTGTTGAACTGCCACACCGTGCGCCCGGTTGCCGCGTCGAGCGCATAGATGCGCCCCGAGACATCGAAGCTGTCCCCTCCGGCGTTGCCCACGAACACCAGGCCGCTCCACGCGATGGGCGCCATTGGCACCGACTCCCCCTTCTTGGAATCGCCAATCGCGACATCCCACAGGACACTTCCGTTCGACGCGTCGAGTGCGAGCACGTGAGCATCGCCCGTGCCGCGAAACACCCTGCCGCCAAGATACGCGACGCCGCGATTCACCTTGAGGAAAGTGTCGGGTTCCGCGCGCGTCTGCTTCCACTTCTGCTGGCAGGTGGTCGCGTCGATCGCGTAGGTGTTGTTGTAAGCGGTGAAGTAAAGGACGCCACCGACGGCAACGATCCCGCTCTGGAAGCTGACCGTGTCAGGCGTGTCGAACGCGCACGTTTGCCGCAGGCCCGAGACATTCGACGCGTTGATCTGCTTCAGCGGGGAAAAGCGATCGCCGGCAAGCGATCCGTTATAGGTGAGCCAATCGCCAGGCCCCGGACGCGTCGCCGGCGCGGACGAGGTCGGACCTGGTCGCGCGGCGGCGCTCTCCGTTGACGATGATTGTGGCTTACCGCTGCACGCCGTGGCGAGGCTGACTGCGACAATGCTGGCACACGCGCGAAGTCTCATGTGAACGTCTCGCCTCGAGGATTTGCCAGACAGGCGCCGCAGGCCGCCCGCGAGGACCAGGCAATCGTTGGAGGATAGTAGAAACGTTCACCCGTCGCAACGAACGAAAGCGGTAGCATCTCCAGCTCGCACTGGAGTGGCGGGCCACGTACCCCCTCACGCGGAGGTCGCAAAGGACGCGCGCGCCGCGTGCTCTGAGCGCTCTGCGTGCGATCGTGCGTGACAGTGAACGAAGTGGGATTCGCGCTTACTATCGAGTGAACCAGTAGGCGATTTTGAACAGGAACACGTCATCGCCCGGCGCACCGAACACGTCGCCAAAATCGCGGCGGAACGAGAACTGTCCCGGGTTCGCGGAGTCCTGGCGTTGTTCCGTCCACACCAGGTACATCGCGGAGCCACGTTTCCATTCCCAGCGGAAGATCGTATTCACGCGCAGCGACTTGAAGTTGAAATCGGGATCGCCGAAGTGGAACGTGTCGCCACCGTCGCCTGGTTCGACGATGTAGGTTCGGGTGACGGGGTCATACGTCAACGTGCCGCGATCGGTGCCGTAGCGGACGAAGTCGAACGTGCGCGGCTGCGCGAGTTCCTTGAACTCGGTGTAGTCGCCGACCGAGACGAGCGGCTGCATGTAGCACTGGATCGACATTCGCGGCGAGAGCACGACGTTGACGCGCGTTTGGAGACTGAACTCCTTCTGGTCGAGGAGGCCGAACACGTAGCGCGAGCCGAATGTCGGTATGACGATCGGATCGACGAACGTGCCGACGTATTGCGCCAGGTTGTGCGTGCGATCGAAGGTCGGCCCGGTGGAGATCTCGAGCGACGAGGTCGGGATGTAGCGCACCCGGAGCCCTGAACTGTAGGTGAACCCGCCCTCGTCGCTTCTGAACGTGCTGCCGGTCGCACTGAGCGAAAGCCGCTTGCGCTTGTCGGTGTCGAGCCCCGCAAACACACCGGCCGTTGACGGCGATGTCATCGACGGGCCGCCGCGCGTCGCCCGATCGTCCTGCACGCGTTGAAGGAAGAGCGCCTGGCCGAACACGGTCCAATAGTTCTTGAACTGGATGTTCCCGATTGCCATGGAGCCGTCGCTTTGCCGATCGCGTGCGAAGTTCCACGTGTAGAACTTCGCCAGCGCCAGGAAGCGCTCGCGCGCGAAGCGATTCACCTTCGGATCGCGCAAGGTGTAGACGGCGTGCATGCCCGACCGATCGCTGTTGAAACTGAATCCGGCATCGCCTGACTCGAATCCGGGACTCACGGTCCAGAACGCCGCGTTCAGGCCGTGGACACCGCTGTTCCGGTTCAAGTTGACGGCGCCGGTCCAGCCTCCAAGCGACGTGGCGCCTGGATCGATCTCCACGTGCGGCGCGTCGGGACGCTGGTAGTAGCGCTGCGATGCCTGCTGCAGGCGCAACATGGCCGGCTGGCTGCCGGTCAGGTAACTGCCGGCAATGCTGCCGTTCACCACCCAGTCGCGTTTGCTGTCGAGAAAGTAATGCGCATCGGTGCCGGCCACGTACGCCTGGCCGGGCAGCAGATCGCGGAGGGCCGGCGTCTGCAGGTCGCGGTTGACCGCCGTCGCAAGCCATCCGACCGAGGCACGTCGGCCGATCTCTTTCTGGGCACGCCCGACGAAGTAGTTCGTGAGCGGTTCGACCTCCACGTCGCTACGGAACGTGCTGGTCACGGTATTCGCGTGCTCGCGCCCGGTCACCGCTTCGAGCACGCCGAGGCTCCAGTTGTTCCGCGTTTTGCCCGTGAGCTTCGCGGCGCCGAGAATCGTGGTCGCGGACGGCTGGTCGACGAATTCAGCGTCTGCCGCCCCCTGCGGCGCCCGGCCGATGCGCCGCGAATAGAACAGCAGCGGCTCGGAACGGTTGAACCCCCAGAAGTTGTTGGCGCCGCTGTGGCCGAAGTTGCTGAAGATGTTGGCCCCTTCGATGAAAAACGGACGTTTCTCCTCGAAGAACGTCTCGAATGCCGTGAGGTTCACGACCGCCGGGTCCACTTCCACCTGTCCGAAGTCAGGATTGATCGTGCCATCGAGCGAGAGATTGCTGCTCAGGCGGTACTTCAGATCGAGACCGGCGCCAGCGAACATGCGAGACCCGTCGTTGAAAGGATCGCCGGGGCCTGGCGGGTCGACGAACTCCGCGCGCGTGACGGCATAAGGCAGCAACTCCACGCTTCGATGCGGGGAAATGCCTTCGAGTCCCTCCAGGTGCCCCATGCGCGACGCGAGGCCGCTGTCGGTCTTCGGCACGTGCACGAGCCAGGCGCGCTCGCTTTTGCGCTGGATGTAGCGCATCGCATTGATGCCAAACGTGTGATGCGCGGCAGCCGGAAAGCGGAGCTGCGAGTAGGGAAGCCGTATCTCCAGCGTCCATCCGGTCTCGTCAATCTTCACCGCCGATTCCCACACGGCATCCCACGCATTGTCCTGCCAGGAGTCGTTATAGATCGTGGAGTCTCCCTGCACGCCGGCAGCCGTGACGCTGAACACCGCGCCCGTCAGGTGATCGTGATGCGGATCGAGGAACAGCGAGAAGCCGTCCGCTTCGGCGTCGCCATCGCGCCGCGACAGCTGGCGTGCAATCTTTGACGGTTCCCGGTCGTAGAGGTGGACGCCGAAGTACATCGCGGCGTCATCGAACGCGATCCGAAGCTCGGTCTTCTCCGTGACCGGCTTCCCCTCTTCGGGGTCGCGCTGGGTGAAATCGGTGGCGGCAGGCGCCCTCAGCCAGACTTCATCGTCGAGCCGGCCGTCAACCGCGACAGGTGTCGCCGCACGAACGGCCTGCACGACCGGCACGCCGGCGTGCGCAGACGAGGACTGAGCGGAGACCGCGGGAGAACAACACGCCGTCGCTGTGAACAGCGCAAAAAGAATGCGGCGCAACATGGACGTCCTCGGATGCCCAATCCAGGACGCTGGCACCGCCTAGTGTAGCTGGCGGGAGGAGCGGCTGTCATCGGTCGTTCGTTCCATGAGGTCTGATTCAACACGTCATTCCGTGTGAATCCATGTGAATCCGTGTGCATCCGTGGTTAGAATGCGCGAACCATGCATGGAACCGTTCGCACGCTGTGCACGTTGTTGATTTCCGCACGTATCGTGGCGCCGACTGTCGGACAAGAGGATGCCGGGTTTGTTCTCCTCTTCAATGGTAAGGATCTGCGCGGTTGGACGAGCGTCAATTGCGCCCCCGAAACGTGGAGCGTGCAGGACGGCATGATCCACAGCACGGGAAAGCCGATCTGTGAGCTGCGCACCGCCCGCATGTACGAAAACTTCGTCCTCGAACTGGAGTACAAGCACCTGAAGGCCGGCGGCAACGCCGGAGTGTTCATCTGGGGTGACGCGCTGACCGCACGCGGCGAACCGTTCGTGCGCGCAATCGAAGTGCAGGTACTCGACGGTCAGAATACGGAGAACTACACGAGCCACGGCGACGTGTTCGCGATCCACGGCGCGAAGATGACGCCGGATCGGCCGCACCCGGCCGGCTGGATGCGAAGCCTGCCCAGCGAGCGCCGTGCGCGTCCGGCGGGCGAGTGGAACCACTATCGGATCACCGCTGAGAACGGCACGCTCAAGCTTGCGGTCAACGGCAAGGAAGTGTCGGGCGGCTACGACATCGTGCCGCGCAAGGGTTACATTCACCTCGAATCCGAGGGGGGCGAAGTGCTGTACCGCAACCTTCGCATCAAGGAACTGCCGTCGGCCGGTGCGCTGCCGCCCGACCAGGTGGCGCAGCAGGACGAGGGTTACGTGTCGCGATACACCGGCACGGATTTCCGCGGCTGGGACTTCCCCCGCGGTCACGAAGGCCACTGGGTCTCGAAGGACTGGGTGATCGCCTACGACGGGAAGAGCGGAGCGGACGACAAGGATCTCTGGACTACGGGGTCGTTCGGCGACGTTACGGTGATCGCGGATTGGCGTCGTGAGACGGCCGCGGACGATACCGTGCTACCGATTCGGATTGCGGGTGTCGAGCTCTCCGGCGAGGTTCGCGACCGGATTGCTCGCAAGCTGACCACCGCGGCGACTCCGCGCCCATGGCACCGTGCGCTGCTGACGAAGAGCCGCGGCAAGCTGTCGCTGGCGATCGATGGAGAGATGGTGATTCAGGATGTCGCGGTCCCGGCTGCCGCTGCGCGCGGCCGCATCGGCCTGCGGCACGATGGCAAGCCAATCGAGTTCGCCAGCATCTTCGTTAGGGAACTGGACCGGAAACGATAACGCCCCCCGCATGTTTGCCATTGTCGTCGTTGTGATCGTCGCTGTTGCCGCGTTGAGCCACACCGCACCGTTTCCATTTCTGCTCGAAGCGTTCCGGCCGTCTCGATCGCTGTGGCATGTGAAGCCGCGGCCCGGCGCACCTCCGGTCGTTTATCTCACCTTCGATGACGGCCCGAACCCGGATTGGACGCCGTTCCTGCTCGACGCGTTGCAGGAACACGGCGTGCGCGCCACATTCTTTCTAATCGACGAGCACATCACGCTGGAGACCGCGGCCATCGTGAAGCGCATCGCGACGGAAGGCCACGCTATCGGTCTCCATACCGGCAAACGCTGGTTGATGCTCAAGACGCCGGACGAAATGGCCGGGACGGTGGAAGGCGCGGCGGCCCGTATCGCCGCGATTACCGGCCAGGAGCCGTGTCGTCTCTTCCGTCCACACGCCGGCTGGCGCAGCGCCAGCATGTACGACGGCCTTCGCCGAGCGGGTTACACGCTCACTGGGTGGAGCTGGGGCATGTGGGACTGGCACTGGTGGCAGACGCCGCAAGGAGACCGCGTCGCGTCGCGCCTCGCACGCAAGGCGTCCGCGGGAGACATCATCGTGATTCACGATGGGCATCACGTGAATCCGCGCGCCAACCGGAAGTACGCCGGCGATACGGTGCGCCTGCTGGCGCCAGCGCTCCGCTCGCGCGGATTCGACTTCCGTACGTTATGTAACGATTCGCAAATCAGCACACCGCTTCGCGAAAGCGAAGTGCGCTGAAGGAGACACGATGCTCAGAATGGTTAGCCTCGCAGTAGCGGTTTCGATGATCGGACTTTTTGCAAGCGTTGCACCCGCGACAGCACAAGACAGCAAGCTGCGGATCATTGCTTTTGGTGCGCATCCCGATGACAACGAGCTGCGGCTCGCCGGAACCGCGGCGAAATGGGCGGCGCTCGGGCATCAGGTCAAGTTCGTGTCCGTGACCAACGGCGATATCGGGCACTGGAAGGAAGCTGGCGGTCCGCTGGCGCGCCGGCGCACGGCGGAAGTCGAGCAGGCCGCGAAGATCCTCGGCATCACCACCCAGGTGCTCGACCTGCACGACGGCGAACTGGAGCCGACGCTGGCGAACCGTCGCACCATCACGCGGCTTATCCGCGAGTGGCAGGCGGACATCGTCCTTGGTCATCGTCCGAACGACTATCACCCGGATCATCGAGCGGTAGGACAACTCGTGCAGGATGCCTCCTATATGGTCACGGTGCCGTTCTTCTGCCCCGACACCCCGAATCTCCAGCGCAACCCGGTCTTCCTTTCCTACGAAGACGACTTCACGAGACCCAATCCGTTCCAGGCCGACATCGTCGTCGCCATCGATGACGTCGTGGAGAAGAAGCTGGCGGCAACGGCGGCCATGCCCTCACAGTTCTACGAAGGAGGCGCGAACGGTGGACCGCAGCTGGTGCCGTCGGACGAGGCGGGCAAGAAAAAGCGTGGCGACGACGTTCGCGAAGGGTTCCGGAAGCGGTTCGCCTCGACGGCAGCTCAGTATCGCGCGAAGCTGCGCGAGATGTATGGGGCGCAGCAGGGAGACGCGGTGCAGTATGCGGAGGCGTTCGAGATTTCGGAGTATGGCCGCCGCCCGAATGCCGAGGAGATCAAGCGGTTGTTTCCGTTCTATGCGAAGTAGCGAACGGCCATTGGCCCAAGCGGCGGGACCACGCGAGGAAACACACGACGCCGAGCGCGAGAATGCCGAGGCCGAAGCCAATCACGCGAACGTCGGTAGTCAGGAAGATGAACACCCAGCCGACCAGTGCGACGAGCGCGGGCACGGGATACAGCCACATGCGATACGGACGCGGCATGTCGGGCCGCGTCCGACGGAGGCGTATCACGCCGAGAACCTGTCCGATGAACTGCACGAGAATTCGCGTCGCGATCAGCGCGTCGATCACGACGCCCAGCGAGAGCAGGCACGCCAGGATCGAAATGACGCCGAGGACCAGCAGCGATACGTGCGGGAACTCTTTGGTTGGATGAAGCCTGCCGAACGCCTTGAAAAAATATCCGTCTCGCGCGGCAGCGTAGGGAATCCGCGAGTATCCGAGCAGCAGCGCGAACACCGATCCGAATGCCGTCCACAGGATCATCAGCGTGAAAACGGTCGCGATTCCCGAGCCGTAGATCTTCTCCATGAAGATCGACACGATGAAATTCGACTGCGGGTGCGCGTCGGCCGGCACGAACTCGCGCCAGGGAACGACCCCGATGATCGACAGGTTGATGCCGATGTAGATCAGCGCAACGGCAACCGTGCTGATCAGGATGGAGCGCGGGATGACGCGCCCGGGATTGTCGACCTCGTCGCCGATGTAGCAAATATCGTAGTACCCGAGATAGTCGTACACGCCGACCCGCGACGCGGCGCCCAGCCCGAACAGGAACCCCAGCGAGAAGTCGAACGCTCCCGGCGGGAAATCAAACGCCAACCCGGGGTCGAAGTGCGCCCCGCCCGTCGCAATCACCGCCGCCGTGGTCGCCAGCGTTCCGACCCACAGGCTGACCGTGATGCGCGCGATTGACGTGATGCGGCGATAGAGCAGGGCGATGTTCAGCAGGCCGACGCTGGCGGCGACGAGGAAGAGCGTGCGCGACGACAAGCCGTGCCAGATGTAGCCGAGATACTGTGAGAACCCGATGTAGCCGGACGCAATCTCGAGCGGACCGCTCAGGATGAACTGCCAGACGAAGAGAAACGCCATCAGGCGCCCGAGGCTTTCGCGTCCGTAGGCCTCACGAAGGTAGCCGAACGACCCGCCGGGCCCTGGCAGGGCCGCGCCAAGTTCGCTCCACACCATGCCGTCGCAGATCACGATCACGAGCGCGACGAGCCACCCGAGCATCGCCTGCGGGCCGCCAAGCGCGGTCAGCAGCAGCGGGATCGTGATGAACGGCCCGATCCCGATCATGTTGATCATGTTCAGGGCGGTCGCGTGGATCACCCCGAAGCGGCGCGGCGCGTGTGAAGTCATGCGATCGCTCGCCGTCGCTCAGTATTCCGTGAACATGCGCTGGATTTCAGTGGGATCCTGGGTCCTGCTGAGCGCAAGCATCAGCAGGATGCGCGCCTTGACGGGTGCGAGATCTTCGCCGGCAATCTGGTATTCGAATCGGCGCGATGTCGTGCCGACGGCGCGGGGGGCGGCAGGCTGCGGGCGCGCGGCAATGCGGCCGCTGCCGGTGCGGGTCGTCATCACCACGAACACGCCTTTGCCCGTGGCGTAGGCAATCCCTTCGCCTTGCGTGCCGCTGGTCGCGCCAGCGCCGGCCGTGGCAATGACGACGCCTTTGGCCCCCTGGTCGACGGCGGCCTTAATCAGGTCTCCGGGCGCACCTTGATACACCATCACCACGTCAACTCGCGGCAACGTGGTGATCGACCCGACATCGAACTCGCTCTTCAGCGTGTGGCGCTTGATCACGTCGCGATAGTAGACCACGCGGTCGATGTCCACGACGCCGAGAATGCCGTAGCTGCGCGACTGGAACGTGTTCAGCCGCAGCGCATCGGTCTTGGTCACCTCGCGCGCGGCATTGATCTCGTCGTTGAGGACGACGAGCACGCCGCGGCCGCGCGACTGAGGGGCGGCCGCAACGCGAAAACCCTCCTGGAGGTTCGCGGCCCCTTCGTAACCCAGCGTGCTGGGGTTGCGCATCGAGCCGACGATGACGACCGGGCGGTCGGAATGAACGGTGAGATCGAGAAAGTAGGCCAGTTCCTCGAGCGTGTCGGTGCCGCTGGTGACGACAATGCCGGCGAGACCGCGGTCCTCGTTGAGGAGCGTGTTGATGCGCTTCGCCAGCGCCAGCCACTGGTCGAGCGTCAGCTCGGAGCTCGCGACGTTGGCGAACTGTTCCGTCTCCGGTTTCGCCCAGCGGATCACGTCGGGCATGAGGGCGACGAGCTCGTCCGCCGTCAGCCGGCCACCGGTCTTGTTCGAGATCGTGCCGCCGGTGGCGATCAAGTGCACGCGCGGGGTGTCGGCGGCCGCGGCCGGCTGCGGACGCGCCTGCGGCTGCGCCTGAACGGACCAGGCGCTCAAGAGAAACGTCAGAAGGAAGGGCAGTCCAACGAGGCGCGCGCGCATCGCGCGGCCCACTATATCTGAGAGGTGGCGCGTCCATGCGCCAGGCAGAGCCAGCGGCTCAGCTGACGCGCAGCCTCGTCTGGCGTTCGCCCGTAAAACGGCATCATCGCGCGGGATCCACCGGGAATACGGGCGATCTGCGCACGCCATTGATCCTGTCCGACGGGAGACACCTCGATATGGTATTCGCGGCCATTGATGGTTTCTTCGAAGCGATGAACGGTGAGCGGCATGCGACGCGATACGAAGCGAAAACAGTCAATCGGGTGTCAAATCCGGCGTGCATTTTCCGCGCGGCCGACCCGAGGCACAAGCGAAAGGATCAACGAAGACGCATCCACATGCAGCATGGCGCCGCAAAACGGAACAATGCGCGAAAAAATATTCTTGGCATGTCAGAATGTCCACAAGCTTTCCACCGTTCATCCACATGTTTTCCACAGTTGCCTTGCGCGCGGTGTTCGCCACGCTGATGGTGGCCATATGCGCGGCGTACGGCCGCGCTCAATCATCGTCGGACGCCACCATCTATCGTGTGTTTTTGCTGGACGGGACAACCCTCGTGAGTTATGGGGACTACGCGCGCGTGGCCGATCGCGTCGTGTTGTCGGTGCCGATTGGCGGGTCGGCCTCGTCGCCGACCATTCAGCTGGTCACGATCCCCGATTCCGTCGTCGACTGGCAGCGCACGGATGCGTACGCCGAAGCGGCGCGCGCTGCGCGTTACGCAGCCACGCGCGGGCCTGACGAGTACGCACTCCTTGCGTCCGCGGTGGCGCGGGCTCTCGCCGACATCGCGCAGGTGCGGGATCCGGGGACGAAGATCGCCATGGCGACGGAAGCGCGTCAGAACGTGACGCGCTGGATCGCGGAACACTACGGCTACCGGGCATCCGACGTGGCGCAGCTGGCGGGCATGTTCGATGACGTCATCGCAGAAGTGCGCGCGGCAAGCGGCGGACCGAGCGTCAACCTGGCGCTCGTGGCGAACATGGCGGCGCCGCCATCGATGCCGCTGATGGACGCGCCGACGCTCCCCGAGGCGATTGCACAGGGGCTGCGGGCCGCGTCGCTCGTCGAACCGGGCGAGCGTTTGTCGCTGCTGCGCGCCGTTGAGGCGTCGCTGGCGACGGTCGGTCCCGAGGTTGCGTGGGCTTCGCCGTTGCGGACGCGCGTGAACGAGAGTATCGCAGCCGAGCAGCGGATCGATCGCGACTACGCCTCGCTCTCGCGCGACACGCTGCGGGTCGCCGACCGCCAGGCGAAAGCCGCCGACGTTCGCGGTGTCGAACGCCTGTTGTCGCGCGTCATGCAGGAAGACCAGCGGCTTGGCACGCGCCGGCCGCAGCAGGTGGCGGCGTTGCTGGCGTCGCTGGATGCGAAGCTCGATTCGGCCCGCCGGCTTCGGCTCGCGCGCGATCGATGGGAAGCTCGAGTCGAGCTGCTGCGTGCGTATCAGCAGACGGTCTCGAATCCACTGGACACACTCCACCGCGGGAAGCCGTCGCTCGAGCGGATCCGGCAGTTCGAGCGCACGCCAGCGGCCATGCTGCAGCGTCTCGCCGATCGCACGGCAGACGCATCGCGCCGGCTATCACTCGTGACACCTCCGGTCGAAGGTGAGACAATCCATGGATTGTTGACGAGTGCCGCGCAGCTCACGTCGCGCGCGGTGGCCGCGCGGCAGCGTGCGGTCAAGTCAGGCGAGATGCAGCCGGCATGGGAAGCGGCGTCGGCCGCGGCCGGCGCGATCATGCTGGTCGATCGCGCGTCCGAGGAGCTCCAGCGACTCACCAGGGCCCCAGAACTGAAGTGATCACACCGCGCAGTACCCGGCTGGTCCGGGTTCCCGATCTCCAGGCTTTCCAGCGTGCCATCGTCAAGGCCGTGCCGCAGTCGGTGGCGGCGGTTCGCGACTGCGCCGTCATTGTGCCGACGCAGGGCGCCGCCGAAGAGCTCCGCACAACCATTGAGAACATCAGGCTGGCCGCGGCGCTTGAGAACGCATCGCGACGTGCGTGTGCGGTTGCGCTCCCCGAGCTGGTGACGCGCGAGCAGTTTTACGGGCGTATTCGCGAGAGGATGCCCGACGCTCCGGCATTGCTCTCCGGCTTTGCGCGCGAGGTGCTGTTGCGCCGCGCCGCCCGCGATGCGAGTGCGGCCGGTGCGGAGCCGCCGTTCCACCTGCGCGCCGGGCTGATTGTCGAGATCCTGGCCTTATACGACGAGCTGCGCCGGCGTCATAAGACGGTTGCCGACTTCGAGCGACTGATGATTGCCGCGCTCGAGCCGGGCGCTGAATACGATCGCGGCGCCGCGAGGCTCCTGCAGCAGACGGTCTTTCTGGTCTCGACGTTTACGAAGTTCGAGACGGCGGTTGCCGGGACCGGCCTCCTCGATGAACACGCGCTTCGTCTCCGCGCTCTGGACGCGGCAACCGGCCAACGTCCGTTGTTCCGCCACGTGATCGTGACCGTCGCCGACCAGGCTGCCGATCGTCGCGGACTCTGGACCGCCGACTTCGATCTGCTCGCGCGGCTGCCCGGCCTCGAATCAATCGACGTCGTTGCAACCGAGGCGGTGCTGGAAACGGGTTTCCATCAGCGGATTCATGATCTTTTGCCGGGACTGGAGGAAGTGCGAGCGGAACTGCCCTCGTCCCCGCCGATCCTGGTAACCCCCGGCACAGACGCGAGAGCGTTTGTCTGTCGCGATCGGGAGGAGGAGCTGGCCGAATTCGCGCGAGCGATCAAGAGCGAATCGCGCCGCGCCACCTCGCTGGATCGCAACGCAATCG
>JBKOZS010000212.1:0-13212 GCA_046726015.1 Acidobacteriota bacterium | reverse complement strand
ACGTGAAGCTATGCTTGATCGTACGCAAGGAACCCGACGGCATTCGCTTGTACGCGCACGTGGGTACCGGCAACTACAACGCATCCACGGCTCGCGTTTACACCGACCTGTCGCTGCTCACGACGCGCCCGGCGATCGTCGAGGACGTGACCAACATCTTCAATTATCTGACCGGCTATTCCAGCCAGACCGACTACGACGCGCTGCTGGTGGCGCCGGTCAGCCTGAGACGCCGGCTTCGAGAACTCATCGATCGCGAAGCCGCACACGCACAGGCAGGCCGGCCCGCACGGATCATCCTGAAAATGAACGGTCTGACCGATTCGGACATGATTCAGCGCCTGTACCGCGCATCGCAGGCAGGCGTACAAGTCGACCTGGTCGTCCGTGGCATCTGTTGCCTCAGGCCTGGAGTTCCCGATGTCAGCGATCGCATCACCGTTCGCTCGATCGTCGGCCGGTTCCTGGAACACTCCCGGGTGTTCTGGTTCGAGAATGGCGGCGATGCGGCGGTGTTCATCGGCAGTGCGGACTTGATGGAACGCAATCTCGATCGGCGCGTTGAAGTGCTCTGCCCGATCGTCGATGCCTCGCTGCGCCTGTATCTCCGCGAGATTCTCGACGCCTACCTGCAGGATACTGACCGTGCGTGGACCCTGGGTGTGGACGGCAATTACAATCCTCCACCCGGGAGCGACGGCGAACCCCGCAACGCGCAGCAGTTTCTCCTTAACCGCCATACCGTCGAGTACCAACGCGAGTAGTTCGGCCCCGCAGTTGCAACACTCGCGACCGAGGCTCCCATGGCAAAGCAGCTGACTCTAGCGGAAGCCAGGCGGATTGCCGGTGAGGTCATCTCTACGAATCACCCGACGGTCGAATTGCTCGGTGTCACCGCGGCGAAGGCCGGATCTCGTTATGCCGAGGTGATTCTCGGCATTCGCGGGTGCCACACTGAGCCATGCCAGGTGATCGTTGGCGTCAATCGCGAGGGTTCCGAACAGGCGTTCCGGCAGGAAGTCGATCAGCGGCTCCGAGAACATCTGACCGAGAGGACGCCGTAGATTGTCAAATCGCGATTGCCGAATCATAGCGGCAGCGGGTCAGTGGACTGCGGCGCCGGCGACAGCGGCGCCGGTGATGGCGGCTGTGACGGTGGCGGCGGAGGTGATGGCGGCGACTGACCGCTACTCTTCGCCAGGCCACTCCAGTTTCGGTTTGAAGTTGTAGCGCAGGAAGCGCTGGTTGATGGTGGCGCTGTTCCAGCGCGACACCAGCACCATCTTCTTCGTCTGTAGCAGGCCGAGCGCGTCGACGGCGCGTGGAAACGTCGAAAAATCCGTCCACGTGCCGTTGAACCGGCGCGGCCAACCACCGCGTCTTGCACGTGGATGGTCCGCCGCGCGCGCGCCATCCTTCGTCAGCTTCTGGAACGCGGCGCGGTTGTAGCGCTCGAGCGTGACGGACTCGCCGACCGGGAGATATTCAGCCTCGCGGTCCCCTTCGTCCGCTTCAATCTGCTGCGTTTGCCAGCCGGCGGGCATCGACCCGTGTTTCCCCCATTGCACGTAAACGGCGGGACGTTGATCGTGCGCGGCCGCATCCTCGAGAGACGCCGAGCCGCCATCGATCACGCGCCCGTGGAAATATGTGTCGAGGCCCGCGAGGCGGCCGTCCGTTCCGTAGCGCACCCACACGACCTCGTGGTCGCACGGCTCGTTATCGTCCGGAAAGTCGATGTCGTCATCCCAGAAGAAGTGATACGCAATGACCGATTCCTCTGGATGCACGATCGCGGCGAAATCGCGCAGGCCAAACGGCTCGGACGCGGTAACGAACACCCTGGGCGCGAGACGTTCGACGAGCCTGCGCTCGTCCGCCGTGGGCTGCCGCGGCGGATCGAGCGCCAGGGCCCTGGCGTATTCGGCGCTCGCCTTCGCTACAGCGCCCTGCAGATGAAGGTCCACACCACGCTCGTGATGCTCGGCGGCAGACTGTGGGAGCATGACCGCTCCCGCTACCGCCAGGATGGCGATCATTTTCACGGCGCCGGTCATCGCGCGGCCACCGCGGGCGACTCGGCGCAGACCTGCGCGTCTGCTCCCGGCCCCAGATCCTGTGGAACGGGCTCGCCGTTGATCGAGAGGTAGCGATACGTCATCGCGAACGTGGAGGTGCCGACGATGAGCACCTTGGCGGTGGATTCCATCGACACCGGCACGCGCACACCAGCGGTGCGCGCGTAGCGCCGCACCACGCGCACCTGGCGCGTCCAGAATGAAGGGGCCTTGACCAGCCGTCCCTCGATGCGAACGAGATCGGCACCATCAGGCGAGAGGAACATGTTGCCTTCTATGAGCATGGCGTCTTTGCGGCGCGGTTTGAGGCCGACGCGCAGCAGGCCCTCTTCGGCGATTTCAGGAGTGAACTCGTAGTTCGCCGGATCGAGAGCCGCGCGCGCGCCCGTGTCCCTGCGCGCCTTCTTCTCTCCCTCGAGCGCGGCGACGAGTGCGCGCTTGCGCACCGCGCCGGATCCCCCTTCCCCTACGATCCAGTAGCGGAGCGTATTGCCGTCAAGCATCGTGCAGGCATCGATCCAGCCCCTCATCGAGCCACCCCGCGTCGTCGCCTCCAGGTGACGCAGCGCAATCGCGCTGGCGACCGGAGGCTCGCGCCGCGCGAGAAACCGGCTCACGGCTTCCACGGTCGGTGCGGGATCGCCGCCAACCAGGGGCACAGTGGGGACAGTCGGTATGGCCAGCAGCGTCGCGGACAAGCTCCAGATGAACAGTCTCACGAGACCTCCTGTTGCCGAGCGATGCCAGCACGGGCGCAGCGCTGGGACGCCGCGAAGGAGACAGGCGGAAGTGCGACTGGTCCAGGGAAGGGCCCCACGGGATCCAGCGTCGCGGGTAAGGATACGCCAGTCGATGCAGAATGACGAGCGCGAACTCGCGCGAGGCCTTACGGCGCACGAGTCGAGTATCCCGTACCGTGTGAACAGGCCTGCGCAGCCGCGTATCGTCTACGCAAATTTTTACAGGTGCGCGCGACACGACCGGCACGTTAGCCTTGTGAGCTACGATACGTCCTTCCGAACACGTCCGAGATCGCGTTCATTGCGAATATGGGCCCCGTCGTTGTCATCGATGCTGTTTATGACCCGTATGATCACTGCTCTTCTCTTGTTGATCGGCACGAGCAGCCCTGCTGCCGGTGCCTCCTCGCTTCTGCCCCGTTTCCTTCTCGCCTGGCATGCGTTTCCTCAGGCGGCCAGTACACAGCCGGCGACGGTCGGACGGATCGTAGTGACGATCGCGGTCGAGGGCATCCGCATACCGGCCGTGCAAGTTGAGTTGCGCGACCTTGACCGCAACGTCGTCGTTGGTGAGACGACAAGCGATGCGGTCGGGCAGGTGACTTTCCCGGATGTGACTCCAGGCCGTTATGGCATTCGCGCCGTCCGCGAGGGTTTTGCCGACACCGAGTCGGCGCCGTTTACAGTCAGCAGTGGCGAGAGGGAACAGGTGCTGGTGGAGATGCGGCTCACGTTCGTGCGCGAGAGCGTCGAGGTCGTGGTGCCGGCCAATTCGCCGACAGAGAGCCTGCAGCCGGTCGCGGTCAGCGATGCGCTGTCGGGTGCGAAGATGGACATCCAGCCACTTGCCGGTGACGATTTCCAGTCGCTTCTGACGCTGTTGCCGAGCATCATCCGTGGTCCCGAGGGGCGCCTGCGCATCAAGGGGGGCGCACCGACGAGCGGCGCCCTCCAGGTGAGTAGTGCGAGCCTCAACGACCCTTCTACCGGCGATTTCGATCTGGAGCTGCCGAGCGGCGCCGTGGAGTCGGTGGAAGTCTTGTCGAACCCGTTCGCGGCGGAGTACGGCCGATTCTCCACGAGTGTCACGCAGGTGCGCACCAAGCGCGGAACGAACGACTGGATCATCAAGCCTGACAACCTGGTCCCCGGCTTCGGCAAGGGCTTCGCGTTCGTCAACAAGTTCGAACCCCGCCTCTCGATCTCCGGGCCGCTCAAACGCGATCGCCTGCTGTTCGGCCAATACCTGCAATATCGGTACGTGCGGACGCCGGTCAGGAGCCTCCCCGGCGAGCCACAGCTCGGTCTCGACAGCTTCGATTCGTTCACGCGGCTGGATGCCGTCTTGTCCTCACGTCACGCGCTCACGGGCGGCGTGATCTACTTCCCGCGCAAGATCTCGAACGCGACCATGTCGACGTTCCGGCCCGAAGAAACCGCGCCGAGGTTCACGCAGGAAGGCTTTTCGGCGGGGGCTGTCGATCGGCTGATTCTCTCGGCAAACGCGGTGCTCGAGTCGACTGTCGCCGTGCGTCACTTCGAGGTCGATCAGAAGAGCAAGGGCGAGCTGCCGATGGTTTACGCGCCGCAAAGCCAGAGCGGGAACTTCTTCAGCCGGCAGGAGCGCAATGTCGACAGCCTGCAGCTGGTCAGCGCGGTGACCTACTCGAAGGAGCGGTGGGCGGGTCAGCACCTGTTCAAGGCGGGTCTCGACCTCCAGCACTCGGGTTTCGTTGGCGACAGCTTCAGCCAGCAGGTCGATGTGCGGCGCCTTGACGGCTCGCTTGCCGAGCGATCCACGTACTCTCCACCCCTGACGCACCCCGATATCAGCGGCACGGAGTTCGCCCTGTTCGTCCAGGATCGGTGGCGCGTCAACGATCGGCTGATTTTCGAGCTCGGAATCCGCACCGACCGCGACGACGTGGTCGAGAAAGTGAATTACTCGCCGCGCGCGGGGATGTCCGTGAGCCTGCTTCCCGAGGGCCGCGGGATTCTCCGGGGCGGGTTTGGAAAATTCTCGGAACGAACCCCGCTGACGGTCGGCGCGTTTACGCAATACGAGGTGCAGACCGCCACGCGGTTTGCTGCCGACGGCCAGCCGCTCGGCGGGCCAGTGACGTTTGCCCACGTCCTCGACGGTTCGCTGAAGACACCCGAGAGCATCGTGCAGACCGCCGCGTGGGACCAGCGATTCGGCCGCCGCTTCTTCTTCAAGGCGGCCTACCTCCATCGCGAGGGCTCGCACGCCTACATCGTGAATCCAGACGCCAGCGGCGGCCTGCTCACGCTCTCGTCCACCGGCGCGTCGAAGTACTGGGAGTTCGAAACCACGGGGCGGTATCTCGCGAGCGAACACCGTGATTTGACCGTCTCCTACGTGCGGTCGCACAGCACGCGCGATCTCAACGACTTCGACCAGTTCTATGGCAACTTCCGGAATCCCATCATCAGGCCGAACGAGAACGCGCTCAGTCCGACGGACGTGCCGAATCGGATGATCGTGCGGGGGACGATCGGCGTGGGCGGCAAGTGGGTGTTCTCACCGGTCTACGAGTGGCGCACCGGTTTCCCGTGGTCGGCCGTGAATGAATTCCAGGATTTCGTCGGGCCGCGCAACGAGTCGGGCCGGCTTCCCAGCGTGTCGTCGCTCGACTTCACGCTCGCGCGGCCGATGCGTTTTCGCAAATACGGCTTCACCGCCGGCATCAAGATCTACAACGCCTTCGACACGGGGAACGAGCGCGACGTCCAGGCCAACGTCACATCGCCGGACTTCGGCCGGTTCTTCAATCCGATCCAGCGGTCGATTGGATTCGTCGTGTCGTCGAGCAAGCCGTGAGGGTCAGCCGGCCACAACGGCGCAAGGCCTCCTTCGTCACTCACCTGCGGCCAGCGCCTGGTGTACGAACGCGACGGCAATCGATCCTTCGCCAACGGCCGACGCGACGCGCTTGATATTGCCGCCCCGGACGTCGCCGACCGCGAACACGCCGGGGAGGCTGGTTTCGAGCAGATGCGGCGATCGCCTCAGCGGCCATTGGGCGGCCGCGAGGTCGTCTTTCGAGAGATCCGGCCCGGTCTTGATGAATCCTTTGGCATCGACGGCGACACACCCGTTCAGCCACCTTGAATTCGGGAGCGCGCCCATCATCAGGAAGACGTGCCGGATATCGTGAGTGGTCGTCTGCCCCGTTCGGTTGTCGCGCCAGGTGACGCGCTCGAGAGATCCCGTGCCGTCGAGGGCAACGATCTCGGTGTTCGTTCTCACCTCGATCGTCGCGATGTCTTCGATCCGCCGGATCAGATAGCGAGACATCGTGTCTGCAAGCCCGTTCGAGCGGACCAGCATGTGCACGCGTTTCGTGGTCTGCGCGAGGAACACGGCAGCTTGGCCGGCCGAATTGCCGCCGCCCACGACGATGACCTCTTCGCCGGTGCACAGCTGCGCTTCCATGAACGTGGCACTGTAGTAGACGCCGGCGCCTTCGAAGCGCGAGAGGTTGTCGAGAGCCGGTTTTCGATATTGCGCGCCGGTGGCGATGATCACGGTTCGCGCCGGGACGCGTTGACCGGCTTCGGTCTCGATGCTGTACGGCTTCCGATCGCAGGTGAGCGCGGCCGCTCCCCTGGCGACGAGAACCTCCGCGCCGAATTTCTGCGCCTGGGCGTATGCGCGGCCGGCCAGTTCCTGGCCCGAGATGCCGGTCGGGAACCCGAGGTAGTTCTCGATTCTCGAGCTCGAACCGGCCTGGCCGCCCGGCGAGCTGGACTCGATCACCAGCACATCGAGTCCTTCCGACGCGCCGTAGACGGCCGCTGCGAGCCCGGCGGGCCCGGCCCCGACGATCACGACGTCACGCACGTGCGTCGGATCGATACCCTGGTTGAACCCGAGGCAGTCAGCAATCTTCTGATTACCGGGATTGCGCAGCACCACATCGCCGCGGCAGATCAGCACCGGTATATCGGCCGCCGAGATTTGGAAATGATCCAGCAAGTCCTGGACGTCCGGGTCACGATCCAGGTCCACATACGCGAACGGATGGCCGTTACGAGTGAGAAATTCCCTGATCCGAAGCGTTGCGGCCGAGTGCAGCGAGCCAATCAGGACGACATCGCCAAGCCCGTGCGCCACCAGCTCGACGCGTCGATAGATGAACGCGAGCATCAGGATCTCGCTGATGCTGGTGTTGGTCTGCACGAGCGTCAGCAGCTGACTGCGCGTCAGCTCGATCGCCTCGCCCGGCTCGGACACGCGCGCTCGCATGAGCGAGCGGCGGCCGGAGATCAAGTTGACCTCTCCGGTAAAGTTGCCGGGCCGGTGAATGGCCACCAGCCTCTCGCCCGCGTTCGAGGGTTGGACGATCTCGATTTCCCCCTCCGTCACGACGAAGAACGGCACAACCGCATCGCCCGCTTCGATGAGCACCTCGCCGCGGGCGATCGGACGCACGACTCCGTGCGCAGCGATGACGTCGATCTGTGCGGGCGTCAGCGTCGGAAACATCAGCGCCTCGTGCGAGGCGCTCACGGGCGGCGTTAAACGGGCGGCTTCGGCCATGGCGTCGGGTCACGCGCGCACGAGGGGTACGTCCACGACATGTTCGGCGACGAACCAGACCTGCAGTTCGTTGCGCCGGATGATATCGCTCACCAACAGATCGTTCGTGCCATCGTCTCCCGCGTCGCTGGCGCGGCGCGCCATCGCACGTGCTTCCTTGATGACGATCTCGTGCGCGTGCAGGAGGCGCGAGATCTGCACGGGAGGCTCCTCGCGGCCCTTCGGCGGCCGCGGAATCAACGTTGTCTCGGCCACGTCGTGTGCCGTGGCGATACTGATGCCGCCGAGCAACTGGATCCGTTCCGCGATCGAGTCAACGAGCTCGCCCTGCTCCGCCGCATGCTTGTCGAAGAGCAAATGCAGCTGATAGAACGTCGGACCCGCGATCTGCCAGTGGTGCTTCTTGTACAAATCGCGCAAGGCCATGGTATCGGCCAGGACCTGGTTGAGATTCTCGACCGCTTCCTTGCAGGCCGTTTCTGACAACGCGATAGGCATGCGAATGAGATGTCCGTAAGGCTGAATCTCCACCGCTTTCTGATGCGCAACGGGCGTTGCGCGGGCAATGATTGTTTCCGCGTCGAGGGTTTTCATACGCCACTCCTTCGTCCAGTCACAGCGAACACTTTGAATCAATCACCGCCCGCAGCACATCACACAATCTGGTGAGTTGGCAGTACTCCACTGGTGGTATCCCACGACGACTCAGACTCTTACGCAGCGCTGCCGACGCGCGGGGGCACGGGCCTTCGATGGCGCGGCCAGCTGAACCGTTGGTGGTGGTCAACCTCACTGAACCGAAGGACGTGGATGCCGTATTGATTACTAAATGACAGTAAAAAGCACAGGCTTCGATGTCGAGGCCTACCTCGATCGGATTGGATATACGGGGTCACGGTTCCCGACGCTGGACACGCTGCAGGAGATTCATCTCAGGCACGCGCAGACGATTCCGTTCGAGAACCTGAATCCACTGTTGCGATGGCCCGTTCGCCTCGATTCGCGCTGGCTGCAACAGAAGCTGATTCGCGACGGCCGCGGTGGCTACTGCTTCGAGCACAACCTGCTGCTCAAGGATGCACTCACAACGCTTGGCTTCGAGGTCAGCGGACTGGCCGCGCGCGTGCTATGGAACGCGCCCGAAGGCGCCATCAGGCCGCGCGGGCACATGCTGCTGCTGGTGGATCTCGATGACAAGGCTTACATCGCGGACGTGGGATTTGGCGGGATGACGCTGACAGCGCCGCTGCGGCTTCAGCCGGAGATCGAACAGGCGACACCTCACGAACCATTTCGGTTGATCGCAAGGCGCAGTGATTTCACGCTCCAGGCGTCCGTGGCGGGAACGTGGAAGGCGCTTTATCGCTTCGACCTGCAGGAGCAGTATCTCCCGGACTACGAGGTGAGCAACTGGTATCTCTCGAATCATCCGGATTCGCATTTCGTCACCGGACTGATCGCGGCGCGCCCGGGTCGCGACCGACGCACGGTCCTTCGTAACAGCGAATTGACGGTGCATCACCTCAATGGGCCGACAGAGCGTCACGGCCTCACCCGCGCGGCAGACCTGCGGGCCGCGCTCGAGGAGGTGTTTCACGTCCGCGTGCCTGACGCCCCGGAACTCGATGCCGCACTCGAGCGATTAGTGGCTCGCGCCGCCTGACGCCGCGTCGAGCCACGCCTGCTTCGCGTCACACGGACGCAGTCATGTTCCAAGCTGCAGACCGATCAACCCGTTGACGCGGATGTGCAATTCCCAACCCACTCGCACCTCCCCACCGACGATGAGGTGCTTTCCGATCAGTGCCCTCACGCCACCGCCTGCCGTGAACGCACCCTCGGTGGACGAGAACGTGCCGCGTGGAAACGACTCTCGCGTTCGGAAGAGACCAGCGCCGGCGACGACGAATGGCGTCACCGCTCGCGGCTCGCCGTTGACGGGTCCGAGCATGTCAATCGTCACGTTCCCCGTCACCATCAAATGACTGTGGTTGGTCCCAGAGATGTACGCGATCTCCGGACCCACGCTGATCTGCGGTGTTACATAGAACCGGCCGGCTCCCCCGACAAACCGCTCCCTCACGATCGCATCGTCCGGAAACAGAAGCGTACCGGCGGCGAATTCCGCCGCCGGTGATGGACGCTCCTGCGCGACAACGGGTCGCGCAAGCGGACCCAGGAGTAACGCGCTCGCAACCGCTGCGAATCTCAGGAGGGATACGATGAGAACGGCCCGCGCATTCAACCCGTTCGACATGTGGCCTCACGTCTTTCTGGCGATCAACCTACAAATGACGTTGCCGCCATCCTGAAATGCGCGAAGAACTCGCAAACAGGCGCACTGCTCCATGCCACTCGACATCGGCATGTCGATTTTCCGGGCGTTCGTTCGATCTAAGAGTAGGAGCGACAGAACCACATGCGGAAACTCGAGGCAGTGCACCAATGTCATGAACAAGCGGCATGGCGGAACCCCCGGTGCCGTTCCGCAGCGTCTTATGGTCGGGAGAGAGGTATGACCGTCGTTTCGGGACGTTGTTCCCAGGGATCCTGCACCGTTCACATCGAAGGCGCACTACGCGTGCCTGTCAGCCGCGATTTGCGACGCAACGTGCGCACGCTCCTCCGTCGTGGCGAGCGAACTATCGTCGTTGATCTGGCGCGCGTGTCGCGAATTGATGCAGCGGGAATCGGCGAGCTCGTCCGAGCGTACAACATGGCGGGCGCTGTCGATGGCTTGCTGCGGATTGTCGACGCAACAGAGTGGGTGCGCGAAATACTCACGCGCGTCGGCCTGTTCGAAGTGTTGAGTGCCGGCGGCCGGAACCGCGTCGAGGGACGCAGGAGCCGTCAAATCGCCTGACGAATCAGGATCGGTCCGCCCGCACGTAGTCGTTGCGGTCGGTTCGCCGCAGAAACCGTTCCGCTTCGAGCGCTTCCACCAGCGCATCACACGTTTCCGCATCAAGGTTCCACAGCCGCTGAATCTGCGGCCGCGTCAGGTGCATTCCCGGAAATTCGATGTACTCAGCGCGTATGATTGGCAGCCAGTCCTTCAGGTCATTGGCCTGTCGCAGCATGGTCCCTCCATTCCGACTAGCAGGCCGCTGACACAAGAGCCTGCCTGTCAATGCTGAATGCCGAATGCCGAATGCGATATTCAAGCGATTTCGGCATTTGTCATTTGACATTCGTCATTGACACCGGCGCCCAGCGATCAGCTGCGGCGCCTTTCTCTTAGAGTGGCCTACGCATGTAGCGCGGAAATGACGCGGACGTGAAAAGGACGCAAAACCCGATCGTGTCCGACCAAGTGTCGAGCGTGTAACGCGAATGTAAATTTCCGCACGCGCGCACGCAGGCACTCCCCACTATAGTTGGACGTTACGCTCAGCAGCGAGCGATGCTGCCCGGATCGAGGGCTTGCGCAATCGCTTCCTCAATGCTCGCGACGCTGCCCTGGTGCACGGTGATCAACCGCTCGACGCCGTCAGGATCTTCGAATCTCAGTTCCCACGCGAATGGAAGCGCGCGGATGCCGATCAGGGTCAGCGAACGATCGGTCTCCTGCAGGACTGAGTGGATGGCGCTGGCAATCTCGGAACGAGTCATGAAAGTATTGACGCTTCTGCTGCGCGTTTGGATCCCGACGTCCATTCCGGCGTACACTGGGACACCATGATGCTGCGGCATGAGGGGTTCCGGCGCTTGTGCCTCGCCCGCGATCTGCTCCGCGAATTGCGCGAGCCCTCCCCATCGATCGCGGATCTCGCACGCGAAGTGCAGCTCTCGCCATTTCATTTCATCCGGCAGTTCGAGGCCGTGTTCGGCGTGACGCCGCACCAGTTTCGCATCCAGTCACGATTGGATGCTCATCAAGCTCACGAGCATCATTGCTTGCCGTGTTTTGCCGGCACCTGCGGCAACCTGATTCAGTTATACCAGCCGGTATAGAGTGGACCGGCAACTCACGACGGAGGTTTCCATGCCTGTGAACGAACTCGACATGTTTGTGGCGATGTGGGATCGCGAGGCCGAGAACACCGTGAAACTCTTGAAGGCGCTGCCGCCGGCGCAGTACGACTTCCGGCCCGACACGGGCGGCCGATCGCTCGGGGAACTCGCGTGGCACCTCGCAGAGGGTGACGCGTACATGAGTTCCGGCGTCGAGCGCGGCGAGTTTGCGATGGGCGGTGCCAAACCGCCGAACATCGAGCGCCCGCGCACCGTCGAGGGACTGGCGCCAGGGTACGAACGCGTGCACCGTGAGGCCGTCGCGCGGATTCGCAAGCTCACGCCCGCGGACCTCGATCGCTCCATCCGCTTCTTTACAGGGTCGATGACCATCCGCGAGATATTGTGGAACGCGACCCTGGCGCACGGCATCCACCACCGCGGCCAGCTTGCGCTGATGTGCCGCCTGGCTGGCGGTCAGTGCCCCGGGCTATATGGTCCGAATCGCGAAGAGACAGCGGCTATGCGAGCGAGCGCCGGCGCATCCTGAAGGCCGACGCTCATACGGGCGCACGTTCCATTACCTCCAACGTAATTGCGGCACCTCGCCAGTACGCGCGATGCTCGTCGCAAACATGTTTCAGGAGGTACAGAACGTGACGTCCCATCGCATTCTCCAGCTCAATGGCGTCTCCACTGCGGCGTGTGCGGTCGGCGTGCTGGCCGCACGCGGATCGCTCCATCCGCTGTTCGGACTGGACAGCCCCGTGCTGCTTGACGTGCTGGCGATCGGTCTTCTCGCGTATGCCGGCGCCTTGATCCTTGCCGCGAGGCGAAGACCTGTCGATCGCCCGACCCTGATGGCGTTCACCATTGCTGACGCGATCTGGGTGGGAGCGAGCGCCGTCGTGCTGGTACTCTTCTGGGCGCAGATGGCGCCTGTCGCGCGGCTCCTCGTGATTGCCGCCGCCATCGTCGTTGAAATCTTCGCGACCCTGCAGTTCAGGGCCGCGAACAAGGCCGCTGGCGGCTCAATGGCGATCGCGTGACGGACGCTGCCGTCGCACGACGACTCTGGCTTCTCGAGACCGCCGCCACGGAACGTCAGCGCGTGGCGGCGGCTTTTTTTGCGAGGGCGCGGAGTTTCGGAAGCGCCACGTTCATGTCGAGTTTCTGATCGATCTTTTCGAAGTTGAAGGTCCACGCCGTATCAGCTGACGTGAAGATCAGCGACACCGATCGACCGTAGCGGCGCTGCGTGGATACCGCGCGGTCGCCGATCCCCGGCTCCTCTTTGACGATGTCTCCCTCGCGAGGATTCTTCAGCTGTGAGTCGACCATGCCGTCGATGACTTCTTTCTCCAGCTGAGTGCGACTGACATTCAGCGACAGACCCATGATGCCCCAGAGGCAGTCTGTCTCCGGGCCGAGGATGGAGCGCTTGACCGTCGGAGGTTTTCCGAGAAGGTCGGCGATCTCGGCGTCGGTAAAGGTCTCACATACGGGTTTTGACTGGGCCCACGCGGGGGCCGAGAAGAGTACGAGTGCCAGGGCCAGGATGGAGTGTCGTATACGAATAGATCCTTTGAGTCGTCGACGGGTAAAAGCTGAGGATTCTACGTGTCATACCTCTACAAATTCACTTGAGAGAAGCGGCGCGTGACTTGCTGCAGCGATAACGCCGGTCGCGTGTCTCGTTGATGGCCGCGAGACGCGTTGCGTTTTTCGGAGCCGATTGTTACAGCCCGAGTCGTTCATTGGGTAAGGAGGTCCACACATGACTCGTGTACTCCGGATCGCGTTGGCCGGGTCAACTCTGGTGTTTGCTGGTGCATTTGGGGGCGCAGCACGAACCACATCAGAGCCGGTTCAGGCA